>CAJWIY010000008.1 GCA_913042205.1 uncultured Gammaproteobacteria bacterium | reverse complement strand
GAACCCGCCTGGTGCGATCGAATAATGTTTTCAAGTCGAAAAGGTAGTCAAATATGTCTAAAGTATTATGATAGAGCTGAATTACTTCCTTCGGATCATAAACCTGTGATCGCTTTTTTTTCAAGTAGTTGTAACAAGGTAAACCTGCAAGATGAGAAAAATGTTTATATTGAGATTGTAAGACTTGTCGATAAGTGGGAGAATGATAATGCACCAAAAGTTGAGGTTGTCGAGAAATTTATTGATTTTCCCTCAGTACGATACGAAATCGAGACGTCATCTAGTATTCAAGTCATCAACAAGGGCCCATCTGCAGCTAGATGGAGATTTTTGAAAAAAGTCGTGGGCCTGGTGGCCGGCTGGCGTCGAAACGTATCGACGGTTTACGGGTCGATATCGGCGCGCAGTTTTTTACGGCCCGTGAACCGCGCTTTCAGGAAGTCGTGAGTCATGCTGTCGACGCGGGGTTCGTAAAGCGTTGGAGGCCTCGCATGGGTACCTTTATTAATGGTCACGCGATGGCATCACCAGACTTTCAAGAGCGCTTTGTGGGGACCCCCTATATGAACGCGATGGGGCGCTATCTGGCGCAATCGTTGACCATTACAACGCAATTACAGGTCGCCACAATCTCCCATCATGATAACCAATTTCACCTCACGTCGACGGATGGCGATGTGTATACCGCCAGCCAGGTATTGGTCACCGTGCCAGTTGATCAGATGACCAGCCTACTCCCGTCTTATGATATGGGAGACATTGCGTCCCGTTTCACTATGGAACCAACATGGACGGTGGTTTCAGATCTTGAGACTAGTTTGAGAGATCGACACGATAACCCTCTTGACGCCCTATTCGGCGGCGACCATAACGTGTTTGATTTCATCTCTACAGAGAGAAGTAAGCCCGGTCGTGAATCAAGCTATGTTGTCACTCATGCCAAACCTGATTGGTCTGCCATCCATATCGAGGATGAGCCCGCAAGTGTGCAAAACCAAATCGACACAGCATTGGAGACGATCTTCGGGGTATCAGTAAAGCCGATTATTGCGCATCGGTGGCGCTTTGCGCGCCCTACTGACCCTACATTGACCACCCAAAAAGGTGTTTTTGAGATCGACGAGGGGTTGTGGGTTGCTGGGGACTACCTCGCAGGCGGGCGCGTCGAGGGCGCCTATCTCAGCGGTATTGAGGCAGCAGAGCGATTAAATCGCTAAAAGGTCGCATCCTCCTGACGAAACAATGTACGTCCCTTTGGTCCGGTCACAAGCCTCAAAGCGATTAGCAGTAGCAACAGCATCGTGAACTCAAAGCCCATGTATATAAAAGTTGAATTCTGTTCCGGTAGCCCCTCGAGCAGAGTGATACAGCGAGTAAAAAACCAAGCCGCGTTGATGATAAACAGACCAACCAAACTGCGCTTTGTCTTCCGTTTATCTATAATCCCGGCACCTACGAGGAAACAAAACCCTAAAAAAGAACCAGCTATTAATACCTGTAACTCAATTACGGCTGCCCTTGTAGATGCCGCGATAGATAGCGCCTCGAACAGTGTTATTGGTAAAACTAGCGCCCAAACCGCCAGCGCGGCATATAAACCGCAATTCAGCATAATTAAAAAACGCCCGAAGAACATACGCTTATCCTCTACCAGAGCGACAGGGTGTCAGAGTCCGTTGCGTTTGCCAACAGGCTAGGAGAAACTTAAGGGATACGGCCTGCTCGGACGATGGCACAACTGTTTTTTGCAAGAAGCAAGTGAGGAGAAACATGCAACATCGTCTGGTTTGGTTTCGGGATGACCTCCGCGTAAACGATAACGCCGCATTGTCGGCTGCCCTGGATTGCCAGTCAGACGTGGTCATCTCTGCGATATTTCTCACCGCTGACTTGGATTGGAAAGACTTTCACTACGGTCGAAACCGTCTCTATTACACCGAACAGCTGTTGCGGAGCCTGTCTGTTCAGCTTGCGGCCCTTGGAATCAACCTCGAGGTGGTTCGGCTTGATAGCTACCGAGCGCAAGTTGCCTGGGTCGCAGACTATTGTGAGTCTCGATCTGTCACAGATCTTTACCTAAACCAGGAATATCAGTGGAATGAGCGTATCAGGGATCATCAGATCCTTGAGCGTCTCCCCGACGTCGCTGTACATACCTATGTTGATCGCGTCCTACTGCAACCGGGCACAGTCCTGACCGGAGACAATCGATACTACTCAGTTTTCAGTCCGTTCAAGAGACGGTGGCTGTCGATTTATCAGGAGCGTGCTACACGACCATTTGACGTCGACGGTCGTAGTCGAGAATCGGTAAAGCCGAACACATGGGACCCGATCTGTAATCGCCCAGACTCAGACCTCTCTCTTTTTCCAAAAACCGAGGCCGATGCTCATGCGTCACTTGATGAATTCGTCGCCAAGCGGCTTAAAGACTACGAAATGAACCGGAACAACCCCTCGGTACTTGGAACCAGTCGTTTGTCGGGTGCCCTTGCTCGGGGATTGTTGTCGCCTCGACAGTGCGTGCGGGCTGCGGAACATGCGCTTAACCTGCCGATATGGGAATTCCCTAATCACGCGTTTTCTTGGATTAACGAATTAATATGGCGTGACTTCTATCAACACTTGTTAGTTGGCTTTCCGAAGCTTTCAAAAAATAAGGCATTTCGATCAGAGACTGAGTGTTTACGTTGGCGCAACGATCCTTCGGATATTGATGCCTGGAAGAAAGGGAGAACTGGTATACCGATCGTTGACGCCGGTATGCGAGAACTTGTGGCAACGGGTTGGATGCATAATCGTGTTCGCATGGTCGTGGCACAGTTCCTGACCAAGAACTTACTTTGCGACTGGCGGATCGGCGAAACTCATTTCATGGAATATCTTGTGGATTCAGACTTAGGGTCGAACAATGGCGGCTGGCAGTGGAGTGCCTCAACGGGGACGGACGCGGCTCCCTACTTCCGGGTATTTAATCCTGTGAGCCAGGGAGAGACACACGATCCAAACGCGGATTACGTGACTCAATTTATACCCGAGCTCGCCTCGGTCCCAGTCAAGCGGCGCCATTCGCCCTGGACGGCTACGCTTCCAGATCGATATCCGGCGCCTATTGTTGATCTCAAGTCATCGAGACAGCGGGCCATCGACGCGTTCAAGGAACTCAAGTCATGAATAGCCAAACTCGGCCCCGAGTCGCGATCGTCGGTTCTGGAATCTCTGGCCTTACGGCGGCGTATCGGTTACACCCACAGGTTGAGATTGACGTTTTTGAACAAAACAACTGGATCGGTGGGCACACCCACACAGTAGACATCTCGGTCGATGGAACCTCCTACGCAGTAGATACCGGTTTTATCGTCTTCAACGAGTGGACCTATCCACGATTTTTAAAACTATTGTCTGAAATTGGGTTGTCACATCAAGACACAGATATGAGTTTCAGTGTGATGTCTGAAACGACAGGTATTGAGTACGCTGGGACAAACCTCTCGACCCTCTTCGCGCAGCGACACAGACTGTTCTCAATCAGGTATCACCGTTTCCTCCTAGACATTATGCGTTTTAATAAAACTGCGATTTTGGACCTTGAGACAGGCCAGATTGAGCCCTCCCAAACGCTCGGACAATATCTTTCAAAACTTAACCTAACTGATTTATTTTTTTCACATTACCTGTTTCCAATGGCGGCCGCTATCTGGTCTACCGAGCTGACTGATGTGAATGAGATGCCGGCGCTGTTTTTCCTTCGCTTCTTTAAGAACCACGGACTCCTCTCGGTAACTGACCGCCCACGGTGGTATACGCTTCCGGGCGGGTCAAGTACCTACATCGAGCCACTCACGCGCGAGTTTCGAGACCGTATCCGTCTTAAAACTCGGGTCTGGTCTGTCAAACAAACTGACAGAGGAATTGCTGTAACCTCTGAGCTCGGGACCGAGTTCTACGATGCGGTAGTCCTTGCTTCACACACCGATCAGTCACTGGCAATGCTCGATAATCGGGAGCTAGAATTGAGGCAGCTTCTAGCAGGGATTCCGTATGCGAATAATGACGTTGCGTTACACACTGACCAAACCCAAATGCCCAAAAATAGGCGGGCATGGGCAAGTTGGAACTATAAAATCCAAAAACAGCCCGAGGGCATTGGCGCAGTCGTCACCTACGACATGAATCGGCTTCAAAATCTCGCTGGACCACATCAATTTTTTGTGACCCTCAACAATACCAGTCAAATTGATCCCGACACGATCCTAGGCCAATGGACCTACGCACACCCACAGTTTGGTCCGAATTCACTGCAGGTCCAATCTCGGATCGAGGGGATCAATTCGGGTTCAAGGATTGTTGTTGCAGGTGCCTGGTGTTGCAACGGATTCCACGAGGACGGTGTGGTCTCGGGTGAACGAGCCGCAGCAGCTGTGCAAAAAACACTGGGTATCTATGTCTGAGGTTCCGGGGTTTGTTCACGCTGTCGGTCATGGATCGACATGGCACGCCAGACTATCTCCAAAAGAGCATCGTTTTCAGTATCGCACCGCAATGGTCTTACTTGACCTTGACAGGTTGTCTGATTTTCAAGGCAGCATGCTTGCTGTCAATCGACTCAGTGTTCTTAGCTTCAAAACCCACCGTCATCTCTGCGATAACGTTATGCCGAGTGGTAATCAAGCGAGGGAGTTTGTGGCGGGCGTAATCGACACCGACGTATCAGGTCCCGTCAAATTGCTTACGAATCCGCATTTTTTGGGAATCGGATTTAATCCATTGTCTGTTTATTTTCTGCATTCAAAGGTTGGCGAACCAGCGGCGGCTATTTACGAGGTGTCTAACACGCCGTGGAATGAGATCCATCGTTACGTGATTCCATATAGAAAGATCGCCCAAAACAATACCTATTGGTTTGATAAAGAGTTTCACGTGTCTCCTTTTAATCCGATGGGTCAGCGCTATGTAACGAGAGCTCGGTGGCCTAGGGAGTCTGATGTCTCGATTTATCTTGGGTTACAGAATGACGGGGCAGATGAACTAATGTTTGAAGCTGGTCTCTCGTTGAGATTAACTCCGTTCGATGGTCACTCAATTAAACCTTTATTTACTGGAATTTGGCCACAGTCAATACTTGTGATTGGTGGCATTTACCGTGAGGCCTTCGCGTTGTGGCGTAAGGGGCTTCGTTATCACCCCCACCCTTAAGGATGGACATGACCCAAACAACAACAGGAATAAAGTCTTTACCGATCCGAGAGTCAAAGAATCTGACGATCGTTCAAAAACTTGCCCGACGTGGTCTTCTGCGAGCATTTGCATGCGTTCGTTACGGTCGTATTACGGTTGCTGATGGTGAAGATACCTTCTCATTTGAGGGGGCAGAAGCCGGGCCCGATGCGCACGTTAGTATACTTGACCCACAGGCCTGGTCTGATGTTGCATTTCGTGGATCGGTCGGGTCCGGAGAGGCCTATATGGCTGGATATTGGACAACAAGCTCACTAGACCAAGTGACCCGGTTCTTTGTCGCTAACAGCCACCTGACCGACCAGTTGGAAAGCGGTCTCACACGGTTTTTCTATATCGTATTGCAAGCCGTGCATTGGCTTAATAAAAATACCGTACGAGGCTCTAAGCGTAATATCGAAGCGCATTACGATCTTGGAAATCAGCTCTTCGAGACCTTCCTCGATCCAACATTAATGTATTCCTCGGCGCTGTTCTCTCATGACGATAAAGACCTCCATGAGGCCTCACTAGAGAAGCTCGACCATATCTGTCGAAAACTACACCTCAAACCAACCGACCATGTACTTGAGATTGGCACGGGCTGGGGAGGGTTCGCAGTTCACGCTGCAAAGAATTATGGATGCCAAGTGACGACGACAACGATATCTGAAGAACAGTATGATCATGTGGTCGAATTGGTCCAGAGGAACAAACTTAGCGATCGTGTGACTGTATTGAAAAAGGATTACCGCGATCTGACTGGGCAGTATGACAAACTCGTATCGATCGAAATGATCGAGGCCGTTGGTCATCATTACCTCGATACCTATATCAACACGTTATCTAACCGGCTTAAGCCCGAAGGGCTGGCTCTGATTCAAGCGATCACGATTGTCGAGCAGCGCTATCTGTTGGCAGTTAAGAGCGTCGACTTTATTAAGCGCTATATTTTCCCCGGCGGGTTTATTCCCTCCGTCGGGAGTATCACGCGCTCGATAGGTCGCGCATCTGACCTCCGACTGCTTCATTTCGAGGATTTCGCAAGCCACTACGCGAGAACACTCGCCGAGTGGAGGAAGCGGTTCAATGACGAGAAACAACGGATCCTGAAGCTAGGCTATGACGAGCGTTTTTGTAGGATGTGGGAGTTTTACTTGGCCTACTGCGAGGGTGGATTCCACGAGCGACAACTGGGCCTCGCGCAATTAATTCTGGCGAAACCAAAGGCGCGGCAAGAACCACCTGTCCTAGAATTGCGTCTTTCCTGATGTGGCCTACCATTCGAAACCTAGGCGTATTTCAGGCGCTTTGGTTCCTCTTAGTGCTAGGTGGTGACACTTATGTCGTTATCGCAATAGCTTGGGTTTTGTTTCATTTGATGAGGTTTGCCTCAAGTCATGAGCGGTTCTATCTGCCGATCTATGCCGCGTTAGGACTCATAATGGACGGTTTGCTGACCGCCTCGGGGGTCCTCCAGTTTTCAACAACCTTCATGCCGCTTTGGCTTGTCGCGTTGTGGGGCATTTTTCCCACCACGTTACATCACGGACTTCGCTGGTGTTGGGGGTCTCATCTGTGGCTAATTCCGCTGAGTGCCGCTGGGGCTGCTGCGACCTACGTTGGCGGCGCGCGGCTGGCCGACCTAACTCTTCCGCTAGGCATTGTGCCCACGGTTCTGATCCTTACCCTGTGTTGGATCGGTTACTTCGCATTCGTGCGCCTCATCACTTCCGCGAGAGCTTAAACAGCACGTGAGGGGGCTTACGATCAAAATCAGCATCGATACTGGTGCGGGTTAGATCCTCTACCAAGTAGCGCTCTTTAACCGAATCACTAAGCGAGAACCCCCGAAGGTTGTTTGAGAAGTAAATAAATCCATGGGGTGCCAACCACCGAGCGCATGCGTCTATTAAGGCACAATGATCCCTCTGGATATCAAGCGTTTGCTCCGTACTTTTAGTGTTCGAAAAGGTCGGTGGATCAAGCAATATTATATCGAACTCGGCCCTGGAATCCGATTCCAGCCATTCCAGAATATTTGCCCGAATAAACTGATAATGCTTCGGATTTAGGTCATTGTTCTCAAAATTTCGGTGCGCCCATGTGAGATATGTTTTTGACATATCGATACTTGTTACCGAGCGAGCCAAACCCTTAGCAGCGGCGACACTCAGGGCACCGGTGTAACAGAACAAATTCAGAACAACCTTTCCACGACAGGACTCGAGCAGTAAACGGCGTAACGGTCGATGATCAAGGAATAATCCCACATCGGTGTAGGTCGTTAAGTTAACTTCAAAACGCATTCCGTTCTCATGGACATGTACACACAGGGGCTCTGCACGCTTTTCATATTGAGACTTTCCTGATTGCCGGAATCGTTCTTTATAGATGGCCTGTTTCACAGGTATCCCAAGATGCTTGGGTACCCACTGACGGATTAATTGACGGCGGTGATTAGCACTCTTTGGGTCCACCGTTTTGGGCGGCCGGTATTCCTGAATATGTAAGTAGTCTGCAAACCGATCAATGACAACGTTATATTCGGGGAGCTCGGAATCGTAGACTCTGTAGCAATCAATATTGTTATATTTCAATAGTTTTGATCTATTTTTTAAATTTTTTGATAGTCTATTTAATAGTGGCAATACCTCTTCAGGGGGGATCGTATTATCTTTGTTGTTAATCTGTTCAGACTTCAATCCTAGCTCAAAACGAGCGATATTTAATTTTAGCCCCCCTGCCTGCATTTCCCATTTTTTATTGGAGCGTAAACCGAGGGCCTGAACCAGCTCTCGCTCCGATGTAACAATGCCAAGGCTTGCGTTACGAAATGCCTTACAGCGGTCCCCTAATAGTCGATATAGATTGACTAAATCATCACCACGCCCTAATCGGTTTCCGTAGGGAGGATTTGCCAGGATCCAAGTCTGGTCAGTTTCAGAGATATTCATCTGCTCTGGGGAGAAATCTTTAATCTCACCAACCTCGACCGAAATATGATCAGAAAGACCAGCGCGCTCGATATTCGCACGAGCTCTGGTCACTGCGTCAGGATCAATATCAAAGCCCGCGAAACGAGTTTTGTGCTGTCTCTCCTTGGTACGCTCCTCGGCAATAATGGCCGTCCATGAGACCCGTTCTAGCCCAGTCCACTTGGACAGTTGATCAGATGACCGGTGACGTTGCGGCGCGATTTGGTGGAGCCTCATACAGGCCTCTATAAGGATTGTGCCGGAACCACAACATGGGTCGATTATTATTGCTGGCACCGTTTTGTCGACCTTCAAACGGGCTAGCATCACCTGGGCCAAAGTCTCACGGAGCGGTGCCTCACCACCCTCGGCACGGTAGCCACGTTGATTCAGAGGCGTACGGTTCAAATTGACTCCGATATCGACTTGACCCCGGCCAAATCGGACCGCGATACGAACTGCGGGTCGATCGGTCTCGTACTCCGGCCGTGGGCGTTTTGCCAGCGATGCTTGATCACGAATAGCGTCCATGACCAACTGACCCGCGAAGCGGGTATCTTTCATCCAACCAATTTTTCCGGTCACGTCCACCCGAACATCGCCGCCTGCATAGAGCGCGTTGTTCCAGTCCACTGTCCGCAATAGGTGACGAAATTTGTCGACAGAAAGTGCTTCTCCTCTAGCTAATAACCACACCACTCGATCACCAACGCGAGTAGTTAATAGCATCCGATAAGCGTCAATTAACGTGCCCTCAGCGGTAACCCAGCCCAGCCGACGACCCTTTACCTCGAGGCCCTGAGAAACAATTTCATCAGCAACTAGGTCATCCGTTGCGAGAAGTGTTCCTATGGCGAAAATACCTGTGCTATGTTCTGTGTTGTGGTTCATTTGCAATCACGGGGAAATCACGGATAAGGGGTCGGTCGGAGACGCCGGCTCCAAGGAGATCTCATACGATGAAATCGATAAAACGCAGCTTGAATGATCGTTTCTATAATCGCGGCTACCGTGCTGGGATAGGGGGGAAGTCAAAGGAAATGTGCCCCGCTGTTTCAGGTCTTGGCCGCGACGCCTGGCTCTCCGGCTGGCGTGACGGTCGAGCCGCATCCTGGGATGGTCTAACCGGCGTATCAGGCATTCATTGTGACCCTCAAATCGCTTCATAGAGATCAAATGCGCCACCCCCTCACGAGGGGTGTGGTTGAGGTTCATAATTAACATCGCGTTTGTCGAATTGCATCTTTAACGAGGCCCGGGCCCCGGTAAATAAGTCCCGTGTAGAGTTGTACCAGAGATGCTCCAAGCTCGAGCCGTCGACTTGCGTCCTCACCGGACATCACTCCTCCCACAGAAATGATTGGCAACGATCCCTCAAGCGTTTCCGTAGCGACTTTTAGACAATGCTCTGCCCGCATAGCCAATGGCGCACCAGATAAACCACCCACCTCTTCGCAATGGGCGCTGAGAAGTCCGTCACGAGATACGGTAGTGTTCGTAAGGATTACAGCGTCGATACTCGCTTCCTTTAGGACCTCAAGAACTTGCCTCAAATTAGCGTCCCTAAAATCAGGAGCTAATTTCACAAACACGGGCAAATATTCACCCTTTCGATTTTTTAGGTCAGATCTGGCTTCGAGCACCGGCTTAATAACATCCAGAATTGTATTGGCCCCGGCCAAGTCACGTAGGCCCGGAGTATTCGGGCTTGAAATATTAACGGAGATGTAGTCAGCCACAGGTGCCGCCTTCTTAATACAGGTGACATAGTCTCGATACGCTGCGTCATTTGGTGTCTCTTTATTCTTTCCAATGTTGACACCGATTACGCCCTGATAGTTTTGCTTTGACAGTCGAGCCACCAGTGCATCTATTCCTGCATTGTTGAACCCCAAGCGATTAATTAGCGCGGTATCTTGCTCCAGACGAAACACGCGTGGTTTTGGGTTCCCAGATTGTGCTCTCGGGGTAACTGTTCCGACTTCCAGATGGCCAAATCCGAGACGTGACAATCCTGAGACAGCCTGCGCATCTTTATCAAGACCTGCTGCGAGCCCGATTGGGTTTGCGAAACGTAATCCCGCGACCTCACAAGCCCGGCCTTGCATCGGCCTCAGAGCTCCCAGGCAATGACCCAAAACTTGAAGCGAATTTATGGTGAGATCATGCGCGGCTTCTGGATTAATTCGAAAAAGCGCTGACCTAAATAACGAGTACACGACGTCTCCCTAATCGGACAGAGGCGCAGTGTATCGAACCTCTGAACTGACGGCTATGCATAACCACCAAGATGCTGCGACTCAAAAACTCGTCGGTTTTACACAAGTAACTGCTAGCACATAACCAACTGGTTTCATGTAGTGCTTCTTTAAAATCTAAAATCAAGTTTAGTGATTAATCAATTGATTTACTGACTATTTCGAAAAGATCTTTTGATAGATTTTTACTGATTATCCGACGAAGCTCTGACTTCATCTTATCCTGGTAAACCGGTTCAAACCGGGCCCATTGACACAGCGGCATGACCAAACGAGCTGCGATTTGGGGATTCATTGCATCAAGCTTTAAAACCGAATCAGTAAGCGTCCGATATCCCTCCGTGGAATAAAACGCCTTTACATTCCTGTTTGCAAACGCACCAAGCACTGCACGCACGCGGTTTGGGTTAGTCCACGCGAACCTTTCGTGTTCTGTTAATTCCCTAACCCTCTCAACGGTCGCCGTGCATTCATTTGTGGCCTCTGTCGATAACCACAGATCAAGCACCTCGTCGGTATCGGCGCCGTCCAAGAATTTTTGGCTGAGTACGTTAGATAGTTCGGGCGCGGCGTCGCTGCGCGCTATTCGGTACGCAGCAAAACGCTCTGTCAGGTTCAAGGCATTGTTAAAGAGGTCTTCGAGGATCGTATCTACCTGCTCTATTTTCGCCAGATATGTCAACGCCGTAACCGCAAGTGACCGCCGACCAATCGCCGATGCTTCCGGCTGGTATGGTCCCTCGGGAATCATCGTTTCAAACAAAATTTTCCAATACTTCGATGCACCGTCAGCTAGGGCCTGCCGAAGATTCTTTCTTGCTCTGAGGATCGCTTGAGGGTCCGCTGGTTGAAACACATCCCAGAGTATATTGTCCTGAGGCAGTGCGAGCATTTCAGCAAGACAAGCGGGATCTTGCACCGTCTGAGGATCGCGAATGAGTTCACGAACAAGACCGATCAGGTCTTGATCAACAGGTGAGGTTGGATCTTTGAGTATTTGCCCGATGGACTGAATGTAAAGATCTTGAATCGCGTCCCAACGAGAAACCCCATCATCATCAAACCTAGCCAAGGCAATCAAGTCGGCGACCGGCCGGGTCATCTCCAACTTAACGGGCGCTGATAGCCCCCGGAGAACAGATATGACTGGAACGCCCGTTACATTCTCATGCGTCACCGTGGTGCTCACCTCTGATAGCTCGAACAAAGATTCGGGAATCAATATCTGGCCCGATTCACGATCGATCAGCTGATACGAAATAGGGATCAGGTATGGTTTATGAGAATCGGTTTCCGCAATGACAGGTGCCTGTTGATCGAATTGAATTGTCAACGTCCCCGTGCCAGAGTCGTGAGACATATAAACCCGAAGCCTTGGTGTCCCGGGTTGTTCGTACCAACGCATGAATTGACTGAAATCCCGGCCTGATACGTCGGCCATTGCACCCACAAATTCCTGAATGGTGACGGCCTGACCGTCGTGACGGTCAAAATACAGGTCGCTCCCTTGTCTGAATAATTCGGGCCCGAGGAGTGTGCGTACCATCCTCACGACCTCCGCACCCTTTTCGTAGATAGTCAAGGTATAGAAGTTTGAAATCTCTTGATATTCAAGAGGCTGAACCGGATGCGCTGTTGGCCCGGCATCCTCTGTAAATTGTGCAGCCCTGAGGAAGTTAACATCTTGGATACGCTTAACTGCTCGTGAATTAATATCAGCACTGAACTCGCTGTCCCGAAAGACGGTAAAACCCTCTTTCAAACTCAGCTGAAACCAATCCCGGCAAGTCACACGGTTCCCTGACCAGTTATGGAAGTATTCATGAGCAACGATCGCCTCAATCCTTTGAAAGGCTTGATCTGTGGCGGCTTCAGGGCTTGCCAAAACACAGCTCGAGTTAAAAATATTGAGCCCTTTGTTTTCCATTGCACCCATGTTGAAGTGGCTCACCGCAACGATCATAAAAATATCGAGATCGTACTCACGGCCATAAACGTTCTCATCCCACTTCATCGCTCGCTTCAGGCTCTCAAGTGCGTAGCGAACACGGTTCAAGTCTCTCTTTTCAACATAAATCCGCAGGTCGATTTCTCGGCCAGACATCGTAACAAATTTGTCGCACTCGACTGCTAAGTCCCCGCCAACGAGCGCAAATAGGTAGCATGGTTTCAGAAAGGGATCCTGCCAAACCGCTTCCCACCGTCCATTTTCCATTTGATTATTTGAGATTAAGTTTCCATTCGACAGAAGCACTGGATAGCCAGGACCGGCGATGATCCGTGTTGTAAAAATACTCATCACGTCAGGACGATCTGGGTAGTAGGTGATCCTCCGGAAACCCTCAGCCTCGCATTGCGTACAAAACATCCCATTGGAGAGATACAGACCCTCGAGCGCTGTATTCGCCTCAGGATTGATTTGTGTAACGACTTCCAGTGTAAACGCATCCGGTACTTGCCGGATCAGCAAGCTCTCGTCGATCTCAACCAGACGACTCTCGTCCACCAATTCACCATCAATCTTGATGGATATCCGCTTCAAATCCTTTCCATTCAATTCCAGTGATGTGACACCCGGAATTATTTTTCTCCATTTCGAGATCTGCCTAACGTGAGTCTCTGCTGGTTGTAAATCAAAGGTGAGGTCAACCGACTCAACGGCATAAGGAAACGTTTCGTATTCCGCAAGTCTAGTAGTGTTGGGTGCGGCGTTCATCGCACGCGAATCAGTCATGGTTCATATCCTTAAATGGAATAACATCAGGGCTTGAATCCAATATGCCTGACGCTGTTTTTTTTCGATGAATGAACCCAGTACGCTCCTGTTCAGGTAACTTCAGTGAATCATAGATAATCGTTGCCTCAAGCATTAGCTCTCTCTGGTGACCAGACACAATGCGACCATCAGGAAACTTACCGAGCTCGATCGCTCGCTTCAAATTGTCCGCCATCTCGGGTGTTAGCGAGATAACCAGATCGTCGATTGAGTTCATTCATTGTCCTGTTGAGGTTCGATACGTCCACCCCACTGCAATTTTGACCGGCACACCTCGTAATAGGAATATCCCGGCGGATGCAATAACGTGAGTCTTTCATCCGACTGCCGAATAACAATCTGATCCCTCAACAGCAAAGAGATGTGTGTCTGACCATCGCAACTTACCTGTGGCAGTGCCTGATGCTTTTCAGTCACCGTAACTGACACGACGCAGTCTGCCGGCACAACAATAGGTCTTGCGTTGAGCGTATGGGGGAACATGGGGACAATTACCAAAGCCTCAAGCCTTGGATGCATAATTGGACCGCCAGCAGATAACGCGTAGGCCGTCGAACCTGTTGGAGTCGATACTATAAGACCATCTGATCGGCTTGAGTAGACAAATTGGTCATCGATGCACAGGTCAAACCCGAGCATTCGAGCGCTTTGAGCCTTATGTAAAACAACGTCATTCAGCGCTGTCGCGGAGGCGATGACTTGGTCCTCACGAATAACTTCTACGAAGTTTAAACTCCGCGTTTCTTCAGTGAATTCTCCATGAAGTGCTTGTCTAACTTTTTCCAGCGCTTCTGATGGACGGATATCTGTGAGGAACCCCAATGATCCGCGATTAATCCCCAAAACGGGTGTATCAAACCGGGCCAAGGCCCGACTTGCGCCGAGGAGGCTTCCGTCGCCGCCCACTACAACGGCAAGATCTACGTTTTGACCGATGTGCTCCAGCGCACAGTGTCGAAACTCCGAGAACCCTCCTAACTCAACTAACTGGTCCTCAATCCACACCTCAAGGTCTGTGTCTCTCAGATACTCGATCAATCGTGCTATTGTTTCTGATACTTGCTGATGGCCTGACCGCCCGATCAATGCAATGCGGTTAAATTTACTCACCGATTTTCCTTGGAAGCTTAATGGCAATTTCTCACACAATGTTCTCAAAGACGAACCATGAGGATGCAATAGCTAGGGAATTGAACTGGCTATTGACCGCTGATCCTTTATGGTCGTCTGCTACAAACCACGATTGTGTGCCACTGAAGAAAATTTGCAAAGGTTCAGTAGAGGAAATCGCCAAGAATCTTTCCAATGAATGGGCCTGGTATGGGGCGCCAAAACGATTAGGTCGACGGTTCGAGAGTCTCTTGACGGCAATGTTAGAGCAGAGTGACGCTTGTAAACTCTTAAAGCACGGGCTCGTTGTCAGGGATAATAAGCAAACCGTCGGTGAAATCGATTACCTTATAGAACTTCCTACCACAATCTTACATCTTGAGGTCGCGATTAAATTTTACGCTGGGGTGGGTCATCCGGGCGATCCAGCTAGTACCATATCGTGGATTGGCCCAAGTTGCAGAGATCGCTTGGATCTAAAAATAAATCATCTACTGAATCACCAGCTCAAACTCTGCTATACCGAATTCGGACAGAGAGCTCTGAACCGGTCCAATCTACCTCTTCCCCAGTCGTCTCTCGGATTGATTTATGGCTACCTGATCCAACCCTGGCAACAAAAAAACGAGATTCCACAACAAACAAAGCAGGTTCGCCGAGCATTTTGGACGACCCACTCTGAAGCGTTAGCCGCCATGAGACATTTGAGTCGGCCTTATTCTACTGAATACGGTTGGACTCTAATCGAAAGAGATCAATGGATCGCTCCCCATTTCGGGAACGCGCGACTACGGCAGGTACCGAGGACAATCGATCCACCGGTCCAAGCAGATTGCTACGCATTACAACCCAAACAGAGTGCAGGTGAAGAGAAGCTGAGACTTTTTATCATGCAAGATACCTTCACCAAAACCGCGCATCTTGAGCTAAATAAAGCACTTGGCAACGGAAACGACAAATAGTCGAGCTAAGAAAAGTCATACGAAATAAGAGCGGACTGGAGCGGGAAACGAGAATCGAACTCGCGACCCCAAGCTTGGGAAGCTTGTGCTCTACCAACTGAGCTATTCCCGCACGCAGGCCCTCATTTTAAATAGTAAGCAAAAATATCACAATGCGCACTAGGGACTTGGTCTATCCCGCGTCGGTAGCTCTTTTCGCTTCGATATTCTCAAAACGATTTCCTAGAGGCTCCCCTGCGGTTTTGATTAGTAGATCCGCCATGCAGTGGTTTTCGTCTCTGTGCCCCTCTTCGTCGGCCCTTACCCTAAGGACGACGTCCTTCAACGTGGCATCAGCCCCCAACCCGTAATAATCAATAGCCAACGACGGAGCCTGCACGTTTTCAATCGTCCCCGCCTCTATCTCTTCGAGATATTGGGTGTAGCTTATGACGGCTTGCTCTTCAAAATAACCGACCATCCTATGTGCAATTTTCGGGAAAAACACATACAGCAAAAAATAAAAGTTCCAAAAAACTGCCTGCGTGAGCAATATGACATACCGCTCAAACGCACTCGGTTTAGCGATTTCGATGAAGATCATGAGGTGCATGCGTTCATTTTCGGCTTCGTCAAGGAGCGTCTTAATCCAACCACGTGAGTCATGCTTCATTCCTCTCAGACTTCTAAGATGCTGCCACATGCCGGCAACCATTCCCGGTACGCCCGCAACCGTTTCAAGTACTACTGCGCGATGGCCATATCTCTTCGCAAAAAAAGTATCGGCTATGAATCTGAGAGCAAGAGTAATTCCCAAAGCGATCCGGTCTGAAAAATCTTTTGGCTTTCGGTGTTGCATGTCAATCTCCCGATTTGTGCACTGCATTATGTGAGGATTCCGAAGACGTAAATCAAGTCATCTAACCAAATTCCAATATGAAAAAGGGCAACGCACAAAGCCCCAAGAAAACAATACTTATTTTCACATCCGAATGAACTTATGTGCCGACCCACGCATTAAAAGAAAAATTTTGCGAGGGTTCTCGGAGCTCTGCATGAATTTTGGATGCGTTCAGAGTAACCAGCCATGTTATTGTTGCGTCAGAAATTGGGTTTTGATACGGCTCAAACCTGAAACAAATCGATTCGATGATCGACACAGGAATAACTTATTGCCTCAATGCGACTGTGATGAACCCTATCGATATTTTTTCCTAACGGCCTGCGGCCATGCCCTCTCGTCGGGGATCCACTCCGCTAAGCAACTGATCGGATGAGACTTTAATGACGTGGATACCGCTGTTCAGGTCCCGTACCTTGACTTGGTTTCCTTTATTTCTCAAAACGGACTCGAATTGCGTTAAATCGGTGGATATTTCAATATCGACGATGCCATTTCGACTACTCAAACGGCCTTGATTAACCGCGTCTTGAGGCGACATCTCAAAATCAATCAGGGCGATAATTGTCTGTGCAACATAATTGATGATTCGACTACCGCCTGGCGATCCAAGTACATACTTTACGAGACCATCAGGTCCGTAAACGATCGTTGGCGCCATCGAACTTCGTGGACGTTTCCTAGGCTCTACCCGATTAGCAATTAACTTTCCTTGCTTTTGCGGACGAAATGAAAAATCAGTTAACTCGTTATTAAGGAGGAATCCCGAGGTTAGTAAGCCCGATCCAAAACCACTCTCGATCGTGGTCGTTAGTGACGCGGCATTGCCGTAGCGATCGACAATAGACACATGGCTTGTGCCGGGCAGTTCATCCCTTGTGTCCGGAAATAAATTGACAACCTCAAGAGTCTTTCCTGCGGCGACAGGGACCTCCAGTGCTGTATTTAGATCGATTAAGTTTGCTCGACTCCTCAAATAATCGTTGGAAAGTAGGGCTTCGACGGGTATATCAATGAAATCGGGATCAGCAAGAAACAGATTTCGATCCGCGAAAGCTAACTTGCCAGCTTCGATAAATAAGTGCCATGTCAGCGGATCGTTAGGCCCGAGCATTTTTAAGTTGAAAGCCTCAAGTATCCCAAGAATCTGCGCTACGGTGACGCCACCAGATGATGGTGGTCCCATGCCGCACACAGAGTGGTCTCGATACTGCGTGCATATCGGCGGTCGCTCAATAATGCGGTAGGCCTCAAGATCAACGCGTTCAAGTAACCCCGGATTCACGGGCGAGTCTTTCACCGTGCTCACGATTTTCTCGGCGATTGATCCGTTATAGAACGTCTTTCCTCGGTCACGTTGAATCGCTGTCAGCGTCTCTGCAAACTTAGGATTTGTGAGCACATCACCAATAGCAAGAGGTTCGCCGTTCGGAAAGAAATAATCAGCTGCGGTGGCAAATTGCTGCAATCGTTGGCCGCCATACCCTTTGAGAGATTTTGCAAGCCTCCGGGAGACAAAAAATCCATTCTTCGAAAGCTTTATCGCGTACTCAAACAATGTTTTCCAAGGTAGCTTTCCGTAGCGTGCATGCGCATCATCCATCAGCGCAAGCGTACCCGGGACACCAACTGAAAGACCACCTGGAACCATTTCAAACCAACGATTGGGCTGGCCGTCCGGATTCAGAAACATGGATTCATCAGCTGCCACTGGTGCTACCTCTCGGCCATCCAATGAAATGAGTGAATTCGATTGAGCATCGTGGAACAGCAGGAACGCACCTCCACCGATCCCGGAGCTTTGTGGTTCAACTAAATTCAAGACCATTTGAACAACGACCATGGCATCGATGGCCGTCCCACCTTTTTTGAGAATATCAGCGCCGGCTTCCGCTGCAAGCGGGTGAGCAGCGACGACCATTTCTCTCTCAGTTCTGATCACGGCTTTGGTGTTGATCTCAACCGTATTTTCGGGCTGTATTTCGTTCTGCGCGATGCTACCAGTCGAAAAAAATAGCATGACGGCCGCCACAGAGCAGCCCGAGAAAAAACGCTTCAAACGTACTGGAGGGATGTGAATGAATTCAAATCGAAACACTGGCTGGTGTCCTGACAACGGTCTGCACGTTTGACTGGGCTTGGCGTTAAATAACTACGAATCTCGAGGGACCTAATTGGCGGAGCGGACGGGACTCGAACCCGCGACCCCCGGCGTGACAGGCCGGTATTCTAACCAACTGAACTACCGCTCCGTGCGGACCATTGCAAAACATTTTGGTGGGTGGAGAGGGGCTCGAACCCCCGACCCTCGCCTTGTAAGGGCGATGCTCTTCCAACTGAGCTATCCACCCAAGAGCAACGATGGAGCCGGATGATACTTCCTATAGCCTTGGTGTCAACAGATTTTCTTGCTTCTCGCCCGATCACCTCTAAAATAACCGCCCTAACCCACAACTGTTGAAAAAACGTCATGCGCTTATCGGATCTGAACATCGAGGATTACCAGGTGGTCATCACCCCAACCGAACTGAAGGAGGAGCTGCCACTACCCGAATCAGCGCGGGAGCTGGTCACTCAATCCCGTCAGGTCGTGAAGGAAATCCTCGATGGTAGGGACCCGCGTCTGTTCGCCGTGGTCGGTCCCTGCTCTATCCACGACACCGAACTCGCGCTCGAGTACGGCAAGCGCCTGAAGGCCCTAGCAGACAAGGTAGCCGATGATATCTTCGTGATCATGCGTGTCTACTTTGAGAAACCACGGACCACAGTGGGTTGGAAGGGGCTCATCAACGACCCGCACCTGAACGATAGCTTCGATATCGAAACGGGTTTACGAAAGGCGCGTAAGCTATTGATAGAACTATCAGAACTAGGTCTACCTCTTGCCACGGAGGCGCTCGATCCCATCTCACCCCAGTACCTCCAGGATACGATTACCTGGACCGCGATTGGGGCACGGACCACCGAATCACAGACCCACCGTGAAATGAGCTCGGGGCTCTCATCGCCGGTGGGATTCAAGAATGGGACTGATGGCTCGCTCGATGTCGCTGTTAATGCGATGAGGTCAGCGGTCAGCGGGCACGCTTTCCTGGGAATAAATCCCCAAGGCCAGGTAGCTATCACCAAAACCAAGGGAAACCAGTACGGCCATGTCGTACTACGTGGTGGTGGTGGAAAACCGAACTACGACTCCGTCAACATCGCGCTGTGCGAGCAGGCCCTTGAGAAGGCGGGGCTTCCAACCAACATCGTTGTTGACTGCTCGCACGCCAACTCGAACAAGGACCACAACGTCCAACCGCTGGTGCTGGACGACATCACACACCAGATCAAGGACGGTAACCGCTCGATCTGTGGGGTGATGATTGAGTCCAATATCAACGAGGGCAACCAGAGCATTCCGGAAGATTTATCGCAGTTGAAGTATGGCGTCTCTGTCACCGACGCCTGTATAAGTTGGGAGTCAACAGAGAGGTCTCTCACGAAAATGGCCGCCAATCTAACCGAATACCTCACCGGCCGCAGGAGTTGATCACAGCGAGGGCTTAGCACCCGGCATTAGGAACTCCACGTCCGAGGTGTGGACGGCTTGCATCATTCGGAGTGCAGTCTGGCGGACGGGCTTGCCCCCGAATATGACGTCATAGAGTGCGCTGAGAATTGGCATCGCGACCACATCCTCGCGACATTTTTCATAAACCAGCCGCAGTGTGTTGACCCCCTCCGCTACCTGACCAAGATCCGCCTCGGCCGTCTGAAGCGTCTGCCCCTCAGCCAGTGCCTTCCCGACCCTGAAATTGCGGGACAGCGGGGAAACTGAGGTCACATAGAGATCTCCAACCCCCGCGAGGCCAAGGAAGCTCAGGGGGTTACCGCCCATGTGCGCAGACAAGCGTGACATCTCAGCAAGTGAGCGAGTAATCAGCAACGCCCTCGTGTTCTGACCGACCCCCAGGCCATCAGCGAGGCCGGCGGCGATCGCATAAATATTCTTCAACGCACCGCCAAGCTCAACGCTGATTAAGTCTTCCGAGCTATAGAGCCTGAAGTATTTGGTCGCAAAGGCGTTACGGGTAAGTTTTCGAACTATTGGCGACTGGCTCGCCACAACGGAGGCCGTTAGGTGTCGCTCCGCGACCTCTTGCGCGAGATTAGGTCCCGACAAAACACCAACGGGATGATCCGGCAGTCTTTCAGAAATCACCTGACTCATCAGCTTAAATCCATCCGAATGGATCCCCTTGGTGGTTGATAACAACGCTGTCTCTTCGGCTATCACTCGTGCCAATTCCGAGCAAACGTGATCCATCGATTTAGACGGTACCGAAAGCAGTACAATATCAGCTTCATGCACCGCCTCCCGCAAATCACTCACCGCGCGAATAGAGTCATGCAACTCCAGCTCGGGGTGATATCGTGAGTTCCGACGATGTAGGTTAATCTCCGCCACCAATTCCGTGCGGCGTGCATAGATCTTCACATCACACTGGTTGTGGGCGGCAATATCCGCCAAAACTGTCCCGAAACTCCCAGCACCAATCACCGCCACCCGCATATCTGACCCTCAGGAACTACAACTCAAATGATACGCCGAATCGTCCGCAGGTGGTGACCCACCAAGATCCTTGGCCGACTGGCATTCCTCAGAAATTCCACGTTCTAACGACTCCCGGAGTGATTTGACCGCAGTAAAATCATCACCCTCGGCGGCACGAATGACCCTATCAAGCAACCAGTGACTCAACATCCAGGATGGAGAAACAGCCCGAGCGTCTGGTACCAGGTCTTTACTTACCTCGGGTGACCATTGACTCAGCAATTGCTCATATGCGTCAAGCCCCCTCAGGCCTTGAGATAATCCCATCCAGTCCTCTCTTAACAGGTAATTGAATATCTCGGGGTAATAAACACCGGGCGTCTCACAAATATTCGTTACGGCTTGAATAATTCCCGGGAGCTTGTCATTGTCGCTCTCTAACGCGAGTCGATTTGCCATCTGAGTCCTATATGCCGTCTGGTACAAGT
This sequence comes from uncultured Gammaproteobacteria bacterium, assembly GCA_913042205.1. Lineage (GTDB taxonomy): Bacteria > Pseudomonadota > Gammaproteobacteria > Pseudomonadales > Litorivicinaceae > HIMB30. The sequence continues at coordinate 30,578 of CAJWIY010000008.1, read as the reverse complement.
CTGGAAACCGATCCAGTGAGGCTCTTAACCTGTCAACACGCACAAACGGGGTCAACGTCTCGGCTAGGCACGACATATTCCAGTGCATCACGCGAGGTTGCTGCCCGTAGGCGTAACGGCCCGTGTGGTCAGTATGGTTGATCACATAATCATCTCGATACGACGTCAGAAACCCATAGGGGCCATAGTCCAGAGTTTCCCCAGACAGTGCCGTGTTATCCGTGTTCATGACCCCATGAACGAAGCCTACCGCCATCCAATGCCCCATCAATTGAGCAGAACGCTCGATATATCGCTGGAAGGCCTGCTCGACCCGATCGGGTAAGTCAATGAGGTCTGGATCAAGTTGATTAATTGCAAACTCGATCATCCCACGCAGATGCTCATGATCATTACGATGGTAAAAGTGCTCGAGGTGTCCAATACGGAGGTGACTCTTGGCTAAACGCATTAGGGTCGCACCCCGCTCCAGCGTCTCTCGCTGGACGGGAGTGTCAGAGGTGACCAACGCCAGCGCGCGCGTAGTAGGAATCCCCAGTGCGTGAATGTACTCAGAGCCGAGGTATTCACGAATCGCACTACGTAACACAGAACGCCCGTCGCCTGAGCGTGAGTATGGGGTCCGGCCACTGCCCTTTAGATGCCACTCATAGCCACCTGACACGCCAAGATAGAGGCCGCGGCCGTCTCCAAGCTGACCAGCCCATTGCCCGAACTGATGCCCACTGTATACCTGCGCCACTGGACTCCACTCGGGGAGAGACTCACTACCAGAAAATGCCCTTAAAATTTTTTGGTCAGTTGAATCAATCGGACCGTTAACCTCGTTGGCCAGTGCATGATTGATATCCACCCAACACGGATTAATCAAGGGTGATGGGGACACCTTCTTATAGAAGATGTCTTCAGGTAGTTCGCAGTAAGGAGCTGACCAGTCAGGCAGCCGATTCGTCATTCGCGCTCTCGAGGAGAGACTCCGGTGCCTGCTCACAGGGTAATTCGCGACCGATGAACTCTTCAATTTCCGGAAGCAAGAAGGAATCATCTTCACAAGCGAAACTGATTGAAGTTCCTTCAGCGCCGGCCCGCCCTGTCCGACCAATCCGGTGCACATAATCCTCAGGATCTTCTGGGAGCGTGTAGTTGATCACGTGGCCGACACCATCGATATGGATACCTCGTCCCGCGACATCGGTCGCCACCAGAATTCGGGTCCTACCCTCCTTGAAACGGTCGAGTGTCTGTATCCGCTTCCGTTGCGGGACCTCGCCGCTCAACAAGGCCGTGTCGATTCCATCCTTAACAAGGCGATCGACGAGATCTCTACACAAATCGCGACGGTTTGCAAAGACCATCACCTTATGCAGGTCGCGTGTATTTATGACATTTTTGAGGAGTCTATATTTGGTATCGGCCGTTGTAATATATACGATCTGCTCCACCGTCTCGGTTGCTACGTTTTCTGGTTCAATCTCAATGCGAACCGGTTCAAAAGTCCAACGCTCGGATAATTCGATAATTTGATTAGTAAAGGTTGCTGAGAACAGCAGGGTTTGACGGAGCTCCTTTCGTGGACAGGCGCGGACTATTCTTCGTACGTCAGGCATGAAGCCCATATCAAGCATCCGGTCGGCTTCATCGAGGACCAGTACCTCGATTTTCCTCAGATTGATTTCGTTTTGGCCGAGAAAATCAATGAGTCTACCTGGCGTCGCGACCATGATGTCGCACGGTGACTGCCGAAGGTCGTCACGCTGCTTTTGATAGTCCATGCCACCAACGATAGATACCACTGATAACCTGGTGTACTTGCACAAACTTACTGCGTCCTCTGCGATCTGGACAACCAACTCTCTTGTCGGTGCGAGGATCAGTGCGCGAGGAGTACCCGTGCGACGCTTTCCCTCAATTGGTTCCCGCAGGAAGGTATCAATAATTGAGATCAGGAAGGCGGCCGTCTTCCCGGTTCCTGTTTGAGCCTTCGCGACGATGTCCTCGCCATTAAGAACGACCGGCAACGCCTCGCTTTGTATGGGGCTCGCGTATCGAAAACCGAGATCGGCGATCGCGTGCATGAGAGCCTTGGGCAAACCAAAATCATGGAAACGGACCTTGCCGTCCTCTGGCTCAACAGCAAAGGACTCTACATTCCAGGCGTCGGTGCTCGTGTCGGTCATGGTCCCTCGGATCTCTTTATCTGACCCACGAGTTTACACGAGGGATCAGGCTCCGTGTATATTAACGTTCAATGGCCAGGGCCACACCTTGACCACCACCAATACAGAGCGTGGCGAGGCCCTTCCTACCGTCACGTTTGATTAGTTCGTGTATCAAACTTACAAGCACCCGGCAACCAGATGCGCCGATTGGGTGACCTATTGCTATCGCGCCGCCGTTGACATTAACCTTTGTCGGGTCCCAGCCAAGGCCCTTGTTTACACCAATCGCCTGCGCCGCGAACGCCTCATTCGCCTCAACGAGGTCAAGATCCGCGTGCGTCCAGCCCGCCTTCTTTAAACAGAGCGCGGTCGCGGGTATCGGTCCGGTACCCATGATCTCAGGATCTACACCAGCCGATGCATACGCTCTCACTGTTGCAAGAATCGGGATCCCGAGCTTTTTAGCCTTATCCACGCCCATGAGCATCACCGCCGCCGCGCCGTCGTTGATCCCTGACGCGTTCCCCGCAGTCACTGTACCTTCCCTGTCAAACGCGGGACGCAGCTTACTGAGCGCCTCGGCGGTCACGCCGTCACGAATAAATTCATCGGTCTTAAACTCAACCGGGTCCTTCTTACGTTGAGGCACCATGACGGGAACAATTTCATCATCAAAGCGCCCCTCCGCTCGGGCTTTTGAGGCCTTTTGCTGCGAGGCCGCTGCAAATTCGTCCTGCTCCTCTCGAGAAATGTCATATTTTCTGGCCACATTTTCCGCGGTGATACCCATATGGTAACCCCCGAAGGTATCCGTCAAGCCATCTCTTAACATGGTATCGACCAGCGAGGCATTACCCATCCTACACCCGTCACGTGAGCCCAAGAGAATGTGCCCCGATTGGCTCATATTCTCCTGCCCACCGGCGATCACGATCTCCGCGTCACCACACGTGATAGCCTGAACACCGAGACTCACCGCCTTAAGACCCGACCCGCAGACCTTGTTGATCGTAAACGCCGGGCATGTATCGGGTAACCCGGCGTTGATTGTCGCCTTGCGTGCAGGATTCTGTCCCTGGCCACCTGTCAATACTTGACCTAGTATGACCTCAGAGATTTGATCCCCAGTGACGCCAGTATCCAGAAGTAGCTGGCGGATTACTGTAGCACCGAGCTCGTCAGCCGAGACTGATGCCAGCGTTCCTGCAAAATTTCCGACAGCTGTTCGTTTGGCTGCGACAATAGCGACTTCTAACATGTGACTTATTCCTCAATGAATTCAAAGGCGGGGAGCTCTCTTAATAGACTCTGGCCCCAGCGGGTATGCACCAAACGGCGGTCGAGTATTGTAACTTGGCCCGTGTCTGTTTCCGAGCGAATCAAGCGACCAACCGCTTGCCGTAGCCGAATTGCGGCGACCGGGAGCGATAGTTCTGTAAAAGCATCCCGGCCGTGGTTCTTTAGATACTCAGCAAATGTCGCCTCACGTGGGTCGTCAGGTGGGTGAAACGGGAGCCTCGTAATTACAACCTCGTTAGCCAAGTCGCCCGGTAAATCGATTCCCTCGGCCATACTCTGGAGCCCAAAAATAATTGAAGTTTGCCCGTCCGCTCTACGAGCCTCGTGATCTGCTAGCGTTGTAGAAAGTGGCTTCTGGCCCTGTACCAAGGTCACATCACGAACCGATTGATCAAGCAGTTCTTCGACCTGAAAACATAAACGCCAACTCGTAAACAGGACCAAGATTCCGGTGCCCTGATTTACCCGTGCCATTAGGTACTCAGCTATCCGCTCAGCGTGCGCCCTGTCATCTCGGGGATCTCCCGCCAAACTAGGAACCACTAGCCGTCCCTGAGACGGGTAGTGAAACGCCCCATCCACGATTAGCCCCGAAGAGACTGGAAGACCAAGTGTCCGGGCGGGAATATCGAATTTACCCTGATTCGCCAAAGTGGCCGAGGTCAGAATGCAGGCACCTATCCGACCCCATAACGCATTTGATAGCGCCTTGGCCGGCTCCATGGGGCTAACCCAAAACTCCAGATCAGTCGGATCATCAGGGGTCGCGTAACGTACATCCTGCCCGATCCTCAGCCACCGCGCATCACCGGTCTGTAACGCATCAACTGAGTAAGACTGGATCAGATCGGGAATTGACTCCAATCGCCCGAGAGCGATCGATATCTGTTCAGATAACAGCTCGGCATCCGTCTCTGGAATCAGCTCCTGATCACCTTTAGATACTAGTGATTTCAGCCAGTCATGAATCTTTTTAACTCGTGACAATGTGACCGTAAGTAATTCAAATCCTTCCATATTTGGTGGAAACTTATCTGACAGTGACAGTCTAAATCGGGATCCACCCTGTTGATAGGTAAACCCGCTGTCTGGCAACTCAGCCAGCCTCTCAAGGCAGGTGTTACCCCAGTCCGCCAAGATGTGCCCGAACCCCTCAAGCGGTTCACCTAGACGCTCTAGGTCATTCAATAGACGATGGTCTGGAGGCAGCAATCCCTTCAATGTGGTCGTTACGCGCTCGATTGTCTTGATCGACCCAAGACTCTGAGCTATTCGGCACTGCACCGTAAATTGATCTGATGCTACACGGGCTAGCTGGTGTGCCTCATCTATCACTAAGACTATCCGCTCGAGGGGCGGCAAGATCACACCACCGCCAAGCTTTAGGTCCGACATCAAGAGGTCGTGATTTATCACCAAAATATCTGCATCCATCCAAGAGTCACGCTCACTGAAGTAAGGGCAGACTTTAAAATGCCGACAACTTCGGCCCTGACATCTTCTATGGTCCGTGGTGATCGCATTTTTAACAGGGTCCGAGATAGCCTGAGGGATCCGATCCATATCACCACCCCACTCTCCTTCTGCCCAAGCTTTGGACAAATCGGAGACCACGTCCCGGTCATCAGACTCCAGTACAAGACTCAACTCATCAGGGTAAATTACCTGGCCTTGGGTAATAGTCTCAAGGGACGCCTCCAAGCGGATCGGGCACAGATAGCGACGTCTACCTTTGGCCAGCGCGAAGCTGACCATAAGGCCCGTGGATTCGATCAGTTCTGGGATATCCTTCTCGATCAGCTGCGACTGTAACGAGACCGTCGCCGTTGAAATTACCAACGGCATTTCCCGCTCCATTGCATGTGGGAGTGCACCAACCAGATAGGCTAACGTTTTACCTGTACCCGTGCCGGCTTCGATAAAACCGATCGGAGGGCCGTCCGCATTACCGATTCCTGCTAGGATACGTGCTACCTCTGCAATCATTTGTTTCTGGCCAAGTCGAGGCCTCAAGTTTTTCGATTCGAGGAAGTCACGATAGAGCGTCTGGATACTATGCTTGAGGGGATCTGGGATTTCTGTCACTGGATTACTTTATTGATCGAAAGTCTGAGTTTAGGGGATTTTAATGAATACGTCCGAGATCGCGAGTGAGGCGTGCCGTATTGGTGGCAAAAAGGCGCTTCAATTCTTCGAAAATAGAGAGCAACTTACCGTCGATCTCAAAGGTCCTCAGGACTATGTCAGTGAGGCGGATCGTTTGGTCGAGAAAATGATCATCTCCCATCTGAAAGCATTTTTCCCAGATGATGGATTCTTGGGGGAAGAGTCTGGTGAGGTCCATAACGTCCGTCAGTGGGTGATCGACCCGATCGACGGCACGACGAATTTTATTCGCGGCCTGCCTTATTTTTGCACAACCCTTGCCTTGGTTGAGAATGAGAAAGTCGTTGGGGGCTGGATATACGACCCAACCCGGGATGAGATGTATGAGGCAACCCTGGATGGTGGTGCGTACTGTAACGGTAGCAAACTAGACCCCCGGTGGAGTACTAGCCTTGCCACCGGACTGGTTGGCATTTGTCACAGTTCTAGACTAACCACCGACGAGCTCTCCAGCCGAATCACTGGCGCCCTAGAGCGCGGCGCAATTTTAAGACAACCGGGGGCCGCTGCCCTGATGCTCTGCGATCTCGCGAACGGACGCCTCGATGTCCTATTTGATGAGCATCTTAAGCCATGGGATTCGATAGCCGGCCTGTTGATTGCACACGAGGCAGGAGCAGTTGCCAGTGACTACTTAGCGAACCGGGAATGGCGAAGCCAGCCACAAATCACTTTTGCCTCGGGGCCCGAGATTTATCGGGAGGTGCTACAGTTGTGGCCGGAGACTCGCGATGTTCATTTACTCAATAGATAATAAGTCTAGAAACCGACTGGCAAGAACACAAAAGAGGCGGCACCCCGCGCCACCGCATTGAGCGCTCTTTGGTCCTTCTTGGCCAGCGCTTTAGAGAGCGCATCCTGCAGCCCGATCATTTCACCCATTAGTTGTGAATACGATGCATTGAGAACACCGTCCTGGATACCATCCGCGTATAGGTATGGCTCTCCGGAACTATTGCGCTGGGTCCTGAGTAAGTACGCTGCGGTCTCGATGTTTCGGGCTGAATTGTAAACAAACTGAGCCAGCGGTAGATCATCAAGGAGTAGATATTCCCGGCGATGATCAAACACGTGGTTCACCATCGATTGGAGGCCTGCTACGAACGCGTACGCGCGGTCTCCTGTAAAATCCTCATGGAATGCCATCCGCACTAAGTCATCGGGCTTTGGACCACCAAACTCCTGCAGGTCCAGCTTAGGTGCTTTCAATTGCGCGACGCGGGTCTCTATGCTCGATGTGGCCGGCAATTGAATTGGGTTACGGCGATAGAGCTTTACAAGCAAGTGGCCAAGGCTCTGATCAAGCTCGGAACGCACGGCCTCCACGAAAAAGGCCGTATCACTCTTCACCAAATCTTTTACCTCTGGCGGCGCCTTTATTGGCAATGTGCAGCCGAGCATTAATAGCCCGGCGATTATGCCAATCGATCGTATTACTATACAGATAGCTCTGTTAATAAGGTGTTCACCCGTTTGAGGTAACCAGGCGCATCGTCAAGCTTTCCCTCAGCTCCGAGTTGCGCGTGATCAAAGACCAACCGAGCCAGCTCCGTGAAGCGACTCTCATCCTTCTCTGATTCTAACCGCTTTAAGAGTCCGTGGTCTGTATTTACCTCGAGGATTGGCTTAACCACGGGCATAGCCTGACCAGCCGCCTCCATTATTTGGCGCATCTGCGGCCCCATATCATGCTCCGCCAGAATCAAGACAGCTGCCGAATCAGTCAATCGTACAGATGGTTTAATATCCTCAACTTCTTCTGAAAGCGATTCTTTCATCCGCTTAATGAGTTCTTTCTGCTTCTTGGTCTCTTTCTTCTTCCCTTTTTTCTCGTCTTTATCTTCACCCGGTAGCTCGAGCCCATCACGGGTTACATCGATGAACTTGTGATCCCCGTATTCCTGCAGGTGGCCCATCAACCATTCGTCAATCCGGTCAGACAGTAAGAGTACCTCGATTCCACGCTTCTTAAACGTCTCTAGATATGGAGATCCGAGCGCATTCGTGTGTGATTCAGACACCAGATAATAGATATCCTTCTGCCCCTCAACCATTCGGGCAACGTAACCCTCGACCCCAACCTCCTGTGTGGTTGTGCTCGTTTGCGTAGACGCGAATCGCAATAACTTGGTGATCCGCTCTTTGTTTTGGTAATCCTCTGCCGGACCCTCTTTGAGGCACTCACCGAAGGTATCCCAGAACTTCTGGTACTTCTCGGCATCATCTTTAGCTAGCTTCGCTAGCATATCCAACGCGCGTCTGGTAACAGCCGACTTCATAGCTTCAACACGTGCGTCTTTCTGCAATATTTCTCGCGACACGTTCAAGCTCAGATCCGATGAATCTACAACGCCACGAATGAAGCGCAAATAAAGTGGTAAGAACTCTTCTGCACGATCCATGATAAAGACGCGTTGCACATACAGCTTCAAACCCCGTGGACTCTCTCGATTCCAGAGATCAAACGGCGCCCGCGTCGGCACATAGAGAAGGCCCGTGTACTCACTCTTGCCTTCCACCTTATGGTGGCTCCATGTCATGGGGTCTTCAAAGTCGTGGGCGACGTGCTTGTAGAACTCGTTGTACTCGTCGTCCGTGATGTCTGTTCGAGCTCGTGTCCAGAGGGCTGTTGCCTGATTGACCTGATCCCACTCAGGCTTCACCTCGGAATCGTCATCTTCATCTTTCTGGATCTCATTTTTTAGATACACGGGAATCGATACATGGTCAGAGTATTTTGTCACCAAGTGGCGGATCCGATAGGTCTCACCGAATTCTTTCGCGTCCTCTTTCAGCGTCAGCCGTATCTCGGTCCCGCGGCCTGATTTTTCGGTGGATTTTATGGTGTACTGACCGTCGCCGTCTGAAGACCACTCAACCGCATCCGCTTCATTTTTGCCAGCTCGGCGGGTGCGGACGATGACACGGTCCGCGACAATGAACGCTGAATAGAAGCCCACGCCAAATTGCCCGATCAGGTTTGCGTCCTGTTTCGAGTCACCAGATAAGTTCTTTAAAAACTCTGCCGTTCCCGATTTAGCGATCGTTCCAAGGTTTTGTACTACGTCGTCCCGGGACATACCGATCCCATTATCCGAAATCACCAGTTCCTTCGTCTCGGGATCAACTGATATGCGAACGGTCATATCAGACTCTGACTCCATGAGATCGGGGGTGTCCAACGCCAAGAATCGTAGCTTGTCACAGGCGTCGTTAGCGTTAGAGATCAGTTCCCTGAGAAAAATTTCGCGGTTTGAGTATAAGGAATGCACCATCAGGTGCAGCAGTTGTTTGACTTCCGTTTGGAATCCTAAGGTTTCTTCGTTTGCAGTCATCGTCCTAATCATTGTTAGTGTGTTGATGGAATGACTCGATAAGTTGGGATTAAATCCAAAATTCCAAGCATAAAAACCCCGTCGGAGAGGTCCTCCGGGGTTTTTAGTTTGACTGAACTAGGGGGCCAGTCCCTGAGCTACCAGCCGGTCGCTTCCTTCAATGTCTCGCCAATTTCGGCAAGGTTACGGGTCACTTTCACGCCCGCAGCCTCCAATGCCTTAAATTTTTCGTCCGCTGTTCCCTTTCCGCCCGAGATGATCGCGCCAGCGTGGCCCATCCGCTTCCCCGGGGGAGCGGTCGCGCCAGCAATGTAGCTAACGACCGGCTTTGTCACGTGTTTCTTTATGAACTCAGCGGCTTCTTCTTCCGCGGTTCCACCTATCTCACCAATCATCACGATCGCTTCTGTCTCAGGATCCTCTTCGAATAGGGCCAGAATATCGATGAAATTTGAGCCGGGGATTGGGTCGCCACCGATACCGACGCAGGTGCTCTGCCCGAATCCTGTGTCTGTTGTCTGCTTTACCGCCTCATAGGTCAACGTTCCCGATCGCGAAACGATCCCGACACGGCCTTTCTTGTGTATATGGCCGGGCATGATACCGATCTTGCACTCGTCAGGCGTGATCACACCCGGACAATTAGGTCCAATCAGAACGACCCCCGCGTTATCGCACGCAATCTTACACTTCAGCATATCGAGTGTGGGAACGCCCTCTGTGACACAGACGATAATCCGGATACCTGCGCCGACGGCCTCCATAATGGAGTCCATAACGAACGGGGCCGGTACATAAATCACTGATGCGTCGGCGCCGGTCGCTGTAACTGCATCTGCGACCGTGTCGAACACAGGCAAACCTAGGTGTTCGGTCCCACCTTTACCGGGCGTGACCCCGCCTACCATCTGGGTGCCGTATGCTATAGCTTGTTCCGAATGGAACGTGCCATTCTTCCCCGTGAATCCTTGGCATATAACCCTGGTATGTTTGTCGATAAGGATACTCATGAGCCCCCTCCCGCTGCAGCGACAACTTTCTTAGCAGCGTCCCCCAGACTCGATCCGGCGATGATATTTAGGTCAGACTGATCCAGGATTTCGGCTCCCTTGTCCGCGTTCGTTCCCTCGAGACGGACGACTACCGGTACCTCGACACCCACCTCCTCGACAGCGCCGATAATTCCCTCAGCGATCATGTCACACCGGACAATTCCACCGAAGATATTCACCAATACTGCGTTGACGTTGGAGTCGGAGAGGATCAGCTTGAAGGCCTCGGCGACCCGTTCCTTGGTAGCTCCGCCGCCAACGTCTAAAAAGTTTGCGGGCGCGCCACCGTAGAGCTTGACAGTGTCCATCGTGCCCATTGCCAGCCCGGCTCCGTTCACCATACACCCGATGTTACCGTCCAGTGCGACATAGTTTAGATCCCACTTGGCGGCTATCGCCTCACGTTCATCCTCTTGAGAAGGATCACGCATGGCCAGTAAATCAGCGTGGCGGTAAATAGCGTTCGAATCAATCACAACCTTTGCGTCAAGGCATAGCAGGTCCCCGTCTTCAGTGATCACCAACGGGTTGACCTCGATCAACGACACATCCTTGTCCTCAAAAAGGTTAGCTAATCCCAAAAAAACTTGGGTGAACTGCTTTATTTGGACTGGGTCTAGACCCAGCTTGAAAGCCAACTGCCTCCCCTGATTTGGCTGGGGACCGACCAACGGATCGATGGCAGCTTTCAAAATTTTCTCGGGTGTTTCTTGGGCAACTTTCTCGATCTCGACACCACCCTCGGTCGAGGCCATGAAGACAATGCGGCGTGTCGAGCGGTCAATAACCGCACCGAGATACAGCTCGCTGGCGATACCCACACAGGCTTCAATCAAAATTTTCGAAACAGGCTGTCCATTTGCGTCCGTTTGATAGGTCACGAGCCGGGTACCTATGTGACGGTCACAGAACTCTCTGATCTCGGTCTCAGTTTTTACCAACTTGACGCCGCCCGCCTTACCTCGACCACCCGCGTGCACCTGGGCCTTTATAACCCAAGCGTCACCACCAATTTTCTTCGCTGCGGCGAGTACTTCTTCCTTAGTGTCGCATGCTACGCCAGTCGACACCGGGAGCCCGTACTCGCGGAACAAAGCCTTGCCTTGATATTCATGAAGATTCATATTCTTTACGTCGCTTATTTATCAGTTCAAAAGAATACCGATTGGTAGTCGGCAATTTATCGCTTCACACCAGATGGTGAATGGTGCTTCAAGTTTCATCAAGCACGCTTGCGTTTGTTGGCTATGTGAATGGCATGTCCATGTACAGCCAGCGCCGCCTCGTGCAGGGCTTCAGACACCGTTGGGTGAGCGAACATGGTCATCGCAATATCCTCCGCAGACGAACCGAACTCCATGGCGATAACAGCTTGAGCTACCATGTCGCCGGCGGTTGGGCCGACAATATGAACACCCAAAATCCGGTCGGTCTCTTTGTCTGCAATCATTTTCACCATGCCTGCTGTTTCATTCGTGGCCATCGCTCGTCCTGATGCCGCAAATGGGAAAACACCAATATTGTAACTCTTGCCCTCTTGTTTCAGTTGCTCCTCCGTCTGGCCGACCCAGGCAACCTCAGGGTGGGTGTAGATTACAGAGGGTACAGTGTCATAGTTCACCTGCGCATGCTTTCCAGCGATACGCTCTGCCACCATCACACCCTCCTCTGATCCCTTGTGAGCAAGCATCGCGCCGCGAACCACGTCCCCAATCGCGTAGACACCCGGAACCGCTGTCTCGCAGACCTCATTTACTTCAATAAAACCTCGCTCGTCCTGTGTGACGCCACAGCCGTCTGCCAACAAGCCGTCAGTGAATGGCTTACGGCCTACGGCTACGATGAGCCTGTCAAATGTTTCGGTTTGCGGGCCATCTTTGGTCTCGAAAGAAACCTCTACCTTTTTGCCTTTGACGTCGGTCCCTTTCACGAGGGTGCTGGTCAAAATATTGAGACCCTGCTTTGCAAAAATCTTCCGAGATTCTTTGGCGATTTGCTGATCAGCGATCGCCAGAAAATCATCAAGTGCCTCAAATATCGTGACCTCTGACCCGAGGCGGTTCCACACGGACCCCAGTTCAAGCCCAATCACACCTCCACCAATGACGCCTAGTTTTTTTGGCACGCTCTTGAATTCCAGCGCACCCGTCGAATCCACAATAAGATCATCTGTGAGGGGTGCCGGCGGGATGCTCACTGGCACGGAACCCGTCGCAATGATCACGTACGTAGCATCAACAATGTCAGACTTGCCAGAGTGGTCGGTGAACTCGACCTGCTTGTTCGGGAGGAGCTTACCCGTGCCCGCCAGATGCTTAACTCCGTTAGTCTTAAAGAGACCACCGATCCCGCCAGTCAGGTTTCCAACGATTGTATCTTTACGCTTAAGCATCGCTGCAACGTCGAGCTTTGGCTTGCCAACGCTCACGCCGTGTAGTGCTAGGTCGTGGGCGGCTTCTTCGTATTTATATGATGACTCGAGTAGTGCTTTTGAGGGGATACCGCCAACATTGAGGCAGGTGCCGCCCAGAGAGGGCTTGCCGTCTTTGCCGACCCACTTTTCAATGCACACGGTTTTAAAACCGAGCTGTGCCGCTCGGATCGCAGCAACATAACCACCAGGACCTGCTCCTATTACCACGACGTCATATTGTTGGCTCATTATTCCCTCCGGTTACACGTCTAGCAGCATGCGCGCTGGATCTTCCAGCATATCTTTGATCGCGATCAAAAACTGAACGGCGTCTTTACCGTCGATCATTCGATGATCGTATGACAGTGCGAGATACATCATGGGTTGCACGACCACTTCTCCATTAACCGCCATCGGACGCTCCTGGATCTTATGCATGCCAAGTATCGCGGTCTGTGGTGGGTTCAGAATCGGCGTAGACAGCAATGAACCAAATACGCCACCGTTCGTGATAGTAAAGGTGCCACCAGTCATGTCTTCAATTGCGAGCTTGCCATCTTTCGCGGCAACCGCATAATCCCGAATTCCGCCCTCAACCTCAGCAATAGACATCCTGTCGCAATCTCGCAAAACTGGTACTACCAAGCCCCGCTCGGTCGACACAGCGACACCAATGTCGTAGAACCCGTGGTACACGATGTCGTTACCGTCAATCGATGCGTTCACGGCCGGGAAGCGCTTCAACGCTTCGGCAGCGGCTTTTACGAAAAAGCCCATGAAACCCAGGCGTGTGCCATTGTGCGTCTTTTCAAATAATTCTTTATATTGTTTACGAAGATCCATCAGGGGGCCCATGTTGACCTCATTGAAGGTGGTCAACATCGCAGCGTTGTGCTGTGCATCTAGCAAACGTTTCGCAATGGTCACTCGCAGTCGCGTCATTGGAACACGTTTCTCAACACGCTCGCTTGTAACCGCGGGCGCTGAAACCTTGGCGGCGGGGGGGACAGTGTCCGGAACTTTGGGGACCGCTAACACGTTCTGTACGTCTTCTTTCAGAATACGGCCGCCCTTACCTGTACCTTTGAGTGTCGCCAAATCAATATTATTTTCTTCGGCTAACTTTTTGGCAGCCGGGTTAGCGGCCAATTGTGCCTGTGCCTCGGTCTCCGCCTCAACCGAAGCGACGGCCGTTGGCGACATTTTATCGGGTTTAACTGAGCCGCTGGCTGTAGCTCCTGATTCTATCTTGCCGATCAGTTCTTGCGAAAGGACGGTGTCACCGTCCTGTTTTAGAATATCGGTCAGTATACCGTCTTCGGTGGCGACAACCTCCAAAACAGTCTTATCGGTCTCGATATCGACGACCAGTTCATCCCGAGTGACTGCCTCGCCTACCTGCTTGTGCCACGTTGCGATAGAGCCCTCTTCGACTGATTCTGGGAATTGCGGAACTTTTATTTCGATTGCCATAATTTTCCTTAACGGGTCTTTGTGGTGACGATTACCCTTCGAGTGCCTCTTGTATCAATATTTTTTGTTGAGCCACATGCAAAGCCATGTAGCCGGCCGCTGGCGTCGCAGCGGCTGCTCGGCCCGCGTAGCGTAGGAATTTATTTGGCGAGTGGCGCCACATCGCGTTCAGCATATGATGCTGGCTCTGGAACCAGGCACCCTGGTTCATTGGCTCTTCTTGGCACCATACCATCTCTTCCATATTTACGTATGACGCCAATGCCTCCACAAGATCGTCCTCCGGGAACGGATAAAGTTGTTCGACTCGCAATATAGCGCGGTCGTTGATACCACTCTCCACCCGATGCGCGTCGAGGTCATAGTAAACCTTCCCAGAGCAGAGGATAACTTTTTTAATTTTTTTTGGGTCAAGGCCGGAGGTGTCTTGAATCACCGTTTGAAACTTTCCACTGGCCAACTCGTCCAGCGTTGAGACCGCTTCTTTCTTACGCAAAAGCGATTTCGGGCTCATAACGATTAGCGGCTTACGCAGAGGTCGAATCGCTTGGCGCCGGAGCATATGGAATACCTGGGCGGGTGTCGAGGGAACACATACCTGCACGTTATGTTCAGCACACAACTGGAGAAATCGTTCCAGTCGAGCGGAGCTATGCTCTGGCCCCTGGCCCTCATAACCATGCGGCAACAATAGAGTCAGGCCACACAGACGACTCCACTTCACCTCGCCTGACGTGATGAATTGATCAATCACAACCTGCGCCCCATTTGCAAAGTCGCCAAACTGTGCCTCCCAGATCGTCAGACGACGAGGTTCTGTCGTTGCATAACCATACTCAAACGCCAGAACTGCCTCCTCGGACAAGAGCGAATCATACAAGTCGATGCGGGGCTGCTCTGGCGAGATATGTTGCAGAGGCGTGTAGGACTCGCCGGTCTTCTGGTCGTGCAGGGTCGCCTGCCGATGCGAAAAGGTTCCGCGACCAACGTCCTGACCGGTAAATCGAACCCCAATGTTTTGATCCAGTAGGGTTGCATAGGCGAGCGTCTCGGCGAACCCCCAGTTGCATGGCAACGTGCCCGCAGCCATCTTACGGCGGTCCTCGTAAGTTTTGGCTACCTGCCTCTGCATGATAAAGCCTTTGGGCAATGTGTTGATCTGTTGGCCGAGCTCTTGAAGACGCTTCATAGGAAAACTAGTGTCATGATCGGCAGTCCATTCGTGTCCCAGATAGGGTGTCCAATCGACAAATAGCTTCCTGTCAGGCTCTCGCACAAGACTCTTCAGCACCGGCTGTCCTGCCTCTAGGGCTGCCCGGTATGTCTCCTCCATTGCTTTCGTATCGGTCTCATCCAGCAAGCCAGCCGCTACTAAATGTTCTGCGTACAAAACTCGTGTTGTCTTCTGTACCTTAATTTGCGAGTACATCAACGGTTGCGTTGTGCTTGGCTCATCTGCCTCGTTATGTCCGCGACGACGATAGCAAATTAAGTCGATCACAATGTCTTTCTTAAATTCATAGCGATAGTCCATCGCGAGCTGCGTCACAAAATTAACTGCCTCGATATCATCCGCATTCACGTGAAAGATTGGCGCCTGAACCATTTTTGCCACGTCGGTGCAATATTCGGTTGACCGTGAGTCCTCGCGAAGCGAGGTTGTAAAGCCGACCTGATTATTGACGATCACGTGAACCGTGCCACCAGTCTTGTAGGCGCGGGTCTGAGACATCTGGAATGTTTCCATCACCACGCCCTGACCAGCAAAGGCTGCATCACCGTGTATTGAGATTGGGACTACGCGGTCACCTGACGGGTCGCTGCGGCGATCTTGCCGAGCACGGACACTCCCCTCTACCACCGGCGACGCAATTTCCAGATGCGATGGATTGAACGTCATAGCAAGGTGTACCTCGCCTCCAGGCGTAGAGACATTCGAGCTGAATCCCTGGTGATATTTGACATCACCGTGATTATCGAAAGTTGTTTTGCCATCGAATTCATCGAACAAATCTTGTGGATTTTTACCAAGCGTGTTGACAAGAAGATTCAATCGCCCGCGGTGGGCCATGCCGATCACGACCTCTTTCGCCCCATGTGAGCCTGCTCGCTGAATCAGTTCATCGACGCAGGGGACCAAAGACTCACCACCTTCTAGACCAAAACGCTTCGTTCCTGGATACCGCGATTGCAAATATCTCTCTAGACCCTCTGCCGCGGTCAATCGTTCAAGAAGGTGTATTTTGACGTCATCCGGGTAGTCTGGTCGTCCCATCACTCCTTCCAGGCGGCTCTGAAGCCACAGCCGCTCTTCGGTATCAACAATGTGCATGTACTCAGCCCCTATCGATCCACAATAGGTCTTATCAAGCGCAACAATGATGTCTTTGAGTTTTGCTTCTGGCATGCCAAGGTTTTGGATGCCCATCTGGAACACCGTGTCGAAGTCAGCGGCTGACAAGTCATGAAATCCAAGCTCTAGGTCTGGCACTCGCTGGCGCTGCATTAATCCGAGTGGATCGAGTGCCGCGCGCTGATGGCCACGGATACGATAAGCCGTTATTAGGCGCTGAACCTGAACCTGCTTGCGATCAAAATCAGAGGACACCGAACCGGAACCGGCAGACACTGCACGACCACGGTCTTTGCCTAGGAGGAGAAATTGTTCTTGTACAGTCGAGTGAGGCACGTCGCCCGCGATCACCCCCTCAACCCGTGGCAGCGAGTCGAAGTACTGCCGCCATTCATTTGGAACACTGTTGGAATCCGCTAGGTAACACTCATAAAGCTCGTCCAGATAATCAAGATTGCTACCCGCGAGGTGCGAGGATTTCAAGCTTTGCTCCATAGAGCCATCAGACATTATTCTCTCCCTTGCGCCCGAATTCTTCTTTATATCCTTGGGTGCGACCGTTCAGGCTCTGCTGTTCTATAGAGGTAACCATCAAAGCCGTATTTATAACGCACGTAAAACTAACGCATTCAATAATCTCTTCCTGAGCCTGTCAAAATGCTTACCTCCAGAAGACGCTCACCGCTGTATATTTCCTTTGCGGCAAACGTTCTGTAGCCTCAGGTTGCCCGCGATAACAACATATCGCGAATGTGACCGATCGCCTTAGTCGGGTTCAGACCTTTGGGACAAACGGAAACACAGTTCATAATTCCACGGCACCTGAACACGCTGAATGGATCATCTAAGTCTGCCAAGCGCTCCTCCGTGGCATCATCGCGACTATCGGCAAGAAATCGGTACGCCTGAAGTAATCCAGATGGGCCAACAAATTTGTTAGGGTTCCACCAAAACGATGGGCAGCTTGTTGAGCAACAGGCACACAAGATGCATTCATAAAGGCCGTCAAGCTTTGCCCGATCCTCTGGAGACTGCAACCGCTCTTGGCTCGCCGCAGGGGACGAATTCTGCAGATATGGTTTTATGCGCTGGTATTGCTTATAAAAAACTCCCATATCAACGACCAGATCACGAATTACCGGAAGACCAGGCAACGGACGAACTACCAACTTCCCATTCGTTACGACTTCAGATAGTGGTGTGATACACGCTAGCCCGTTCTTGCCATTCATGTTCACGCCATCAGATCCACAAACACCCTCGCGGCAAGAGCGCCTGTATGACAACGACTGATCTTTCTCCTTCATCAGATTGAGTACATCCAAAACCATCAAGTCTTTTCCCTCTGAGATAGCGACCTCGACGTCCTGCATGTATGGCTCACGGTCCGTTTCAGGGTTATAGCGATACACGCTTACTAACATCTTTTACCTCCTAGTACGTACGCACTTTTGGTTCGAAGGTCTCCACAGTCTTCGGACTGAAGTTTACCTCGCGCTTGGTTAAATTCTTTAGTTCTGGATGATACAACGAGTGACATAACCAGTTCTTATCATCACGTTCAGGATAATCACGCCGCGAATGTGCTCCACGACTTTCCGTCCGCTCATCGGCCGCGATGGCTGTAGCTTCAGCCACCTCGAATAGATTCTGTAGCTCAAGCGCCTCCAATCGGGCCGTGTTAAATGCTTTTGATTTATCGCCAATCACTATACCCGCGATACGTTCCCGCAACGCATTCAACTCTTCGCGGCCTTTCTTCATGTATTCGCCATCTCGAAACACACCGAAATAATTCTGCATACAGCTCTGGAGCTCTCTCTTGAGGGTGGCGGTATTTTCCCCCTTATCATTGGCGTCCAACGCTCTTAGGCGCCCTACCGCAAGATCGATATCGTCTGATGAAGCTATCGCATACTCGATACCCTGCTGGAGTTGTTCTTCGATGAAAATACCTGCGGCTCGACCGAAAACAACCAGATCGAGCAAAGAGTTACCTCCCAGACGATTGGCTCCGTGGACCGAAACACAGGCGGCCTCCCCACAAGCATACAAGCCCGGAATAATAGTGTCTTTGCCATCAGTCTGAGTAATTGCCTGACCGTTAACGTTTGTCGGGATACCTCCCATCATATAATGGCAAGTTGGGACGACAGGGATCGGTGTCACTGCCGGATCCACATGCGCGAAAGTTTTCGACAACTCGGTTATCCCCGGCAATCGGCTATGCACGATTTCCTTTCCCAGGTGATCCAGCTTCAAGTGAACATGATCGCCATTCTCGCCGCAGCCTCTGCCTTCCAATATTTCTGTCATCATTGAGCGTGCGACAACGTCGCGACCCGCGAGATCTTTCGCGTTCGGGGCGTAACGTTCCATGAACCGCTCACCATCCTTATTGATCAGATATCCACCCTCGCCGCGGCAACCCTCTGTCACCAAGGTGCCCGCACCGTAAATTCCAGTCGGATGGAACTGCCACATCTCCATATCTTGCATGGCATATCCGGCACGCAAGGCCATACCAATCCCATCACCTGTATTGATGTGCGCGTTTGTGGTCGATGCGTAAATACGACCAGCGCCACCTGTGGCTAAAACAGTCGCTTTTGATTCAATAAAAACAACTTCACCAGTCTCGATCTCAATCGCAACCACGCCAACCACTTGCCCCTCTTTATTACGGACCAAGTCAACAGCGAACCACTCGTTCAGGAACGTCGTTTCATTCTTAAGATTTGCTTGGTACAGCGTGTGCAATAAGGCGTGACCAGTCCTATCAGCAGCGGCACAAGTCCGCGCGGCCTGGCCACCTTTTCCGTAGTCTTTCGATTGTCCGCCAAACGGGCGCTGATAGATCCTTCCATTCTCGAAACGCGAAAATGGAAGACCCATGTGTTCCAACTCAAATACTGCCTCAGGGCCCACCGAACACATGTATTCGATAGCGTCTTGGTCACCGATATAATCAGACCCTTTAACCGTATCATACATGTGCCAACGCCAGTCATCGTCTGGATCAGCGCTCGCTATCGCACATGTGATCCCACCTTGCGCCGACACAGTATGAGAGCGTGTAGGGAAAACCTTGCTAATACAGGCTGTCTTAAACCCAGACTGCGCCATCTGCAGCGATGCACGCATACCCGCACCGCCTCCACCGATAACGATTGCATCAAACGATAGTTTGCGAAGCTTCGTCATTAATTAAAACCCCCAAAGGATAATGATTCCCCAGACCACATAGCCGAACAGAGAGACCCCCACAAATCCAAGAAACGCGACCCGGATAACCCTTTTTTTTAAATAGTCAGTCGCGACTGTCCAAAGACCAATCCAAGCATGGCTCGCCAACGCGAGGATCGTTAAAAGCGTAAATATCCTCATCCATGTCTGACCGATAAATCCCTGCCACTGCGCGAACGTAAGCTCCATGCCGTTTACGACAAGCCACACCACCATCACTATTGTATAGGCCGCGAGTATTAGGGCGCTGAAGCGTTGAACAATCCAATCCGCCACGCCACTACGGCGGTAACTCAATAAATTTGTTACCAAACCCAAACCCCTGCGAGCACCATCAGCACGAGAGAAGCTGTAATCGAGACTTTTGCAAATAGCGGACCACTCTCTAACGTCTCACCGTAACCCATATCCATAAACAGATGCTTCACACCGGCCACGAAATGATAGGACAAAGATGCCAAAACGCCCCACACAACAAAGGTAACAAGTCCATTATCGAGGAGCGCAATTGCATCGGCGAATCCTGCTTCATTTTCAAGAGAAAGGCCCAGAAGCGCCATCAAGACGAAACTTCCAAAAAAAAGAATAACGCCGCACACCCTATGAAGAATGGACGCGATAGCAGTCACAGGAAAATGAAATGTTGTCAGGTCAAGATTAACCGGACGCTCACTCGACATAGCCATACCCTTGGAATCCTTTTCACACCGGTGCTACACGCTTGGCAAAGTATAGTCGCGTAATGATACCGTTACAAAGGGTAACGTGTACTCCATTAACGACTAAATCCACTTCCACTATTTGACACCTGAATCGCCCTCATTATAGTGGGCCACGCCTCCGCGCAACATGTGCAGCGCACAATGACTTAAGGAGTTGGGTCTAACTAGCGGATTTACAACCAAAGGAGCTGAAAAAAATGGCTGAAAAGAATGCCACACTGACTCTCCCAACCGGTGAAGTTATTGACCTCCCAGTCCTCAAGGGATCATACGGACCGGATGTCGTCGATGTTTCTGGTCTACTAAAAGCCGGTTACTTTACCTACGATCCCGGTTTTATGTCTACGGCCGCAACCGAATCAAAAATTACTTTCATCGATGGCGATCAGGGGGTGCTGCTACACCGTGGATATTCAATCGAAGAACTGGCAGAACAATCCGATTTTTTAGAGACTTGCTTCCTTCTGTGGTACGGCCACCTACCCAACAGTGAACAAAAAAAAGAATTTGTGAACAACATCACCCGACACACGATGGTCCACGAATCCCTCGCCCATTTCTTTGATGGGTTCCACCACAACGCTCATCCAATGGCTATGATGTGCGGTGCCGTCGGTGCGTTATCAGCGTTTTATCACGATGTCATGGACATTCGATCAGAGCGTGATCGTGAAATAGCAGCTCACCGGCTGGTAGCCAAGATGCCAACGCTCGCCGCGATGTGCTACAAGCACTCCCTTGGTCAACCATTTATGTACCCGCGAAACGACCTATCATACGCGGCAAACTTTTTATACATGATGTTCGGAACACCGTGCGAGGAATACCTTATCAGTAAGGCCGTAGAGAGTGCGATGGATAGGATTTTGCTTCTTCACGCCGATCATGAACAAAACGCGTCAACATCTACGGTGCGATTAGCCGGCTCAACCGGGGCCAATCCTTTTGCATGCATTTCAAGTGGTATTGCGGCGCTATGGGGGCCCGCACACGGAGGAGCTAACGAAGCTGTCCTAGTAATGCTCGAAGAAATTGGCTCGGTGGAGAACATTCCAAGGTTCATCGACAAAGCAAAAGATCCAGACGATCCATTCAAGCTAATGGGTTTCGGGCACCGTGTTTATAAAAATTTCGATCCACGTGCCAAAGTAATGAAAGCGTCGTGTGACGCGGTTTTAGCCGAGCTAGGGGTCACCGATCCTCGTCTCGCTGTCGCGGTGGAATTAGAGCGGATTGCATTATCTGATCCCTACTTCGTAGATCGCAAGTTATTCCCAAATGTTGATTTTTATTCGGGCATTATCTTGAGCGCTATAGGTATACCTACGAGCATGTTTACCGTGATCTTTGCTGTCGCGCGAACCGTCGGATGGATGTCTCACTGGGACGAGATGAGCTCAGAGTCATATAAAATCGGGCGGCCGCGACAACTATACACCGGAGAGCCTCCTCGGCCTTATAAGGTTTAATTAAATTCCGGCGAGTGCTGTGGTCACTCCTTACCTCGAATGCGAGCAACGGAGAAGAGTCAGTTGGTGGGCTAAGCAAACCCATCCCTTAGAGAACCGAGGCGAGTGTTTAGTAAGGTCGAATCATATGGCTCTGGATCACCAACGCCCCAGACAGGTTTTGGCCATGCTGCATCCTCTGGGAACCGAGCGATACTGTGGATGTGCAGCTGCCTTACCTGGTTTCCAAGCGCTGCGATGTTAAGTTTGTACGGTGAGAATTGATCGCGCATGACTCTCGCCACGTGATCAATTTCTAGCCAGACCCCGGACCGAAGTTCAGGACTTAAGTCGATAAGTTCAACGGTATGCGGTACCCTCGGGATTATTAACAGCCACGGCCAGCGTTGGTCATCAACGAGCCGTAGGTCACAGACCGATAGTGAAACTATCGGATAACTGGTCTGCTTTAGTTGGGCGTCTATCTCAAATGTCACGGCATCCATTTGACAGCTCACTCACTATTATTCCTCCCTCAAAGAGTGCCCATCAAGCCAACGTTGCTCGTCATCTAGGCCTATCTCTTTTTTCCAAATTGGAACCCGTACCTTCAGTTGATCAATCGCGTCTGAGACCGCACCCAGGGCGTCCCTTCTGTGCGCACTGCTCGCAGCGATCACGACACTCGCCTCACCCACTCGAACGAACCCTCTGGAATGAAAGATAACAAGCCTGACAGGGTACTCTGCACAGATATCACGACACAATTCAGCGAGAGCTTTTGATGCAAGCTCAGGATGCACATCATAATCCACAGCAGCGGCGGCCAGGCCGTCGTTGTGGTTCCTCACGACCCCGAAGAACTGAGCCACTGCTCCATGTGCCGGGTCTGTCACAAGTAAATCAAGCCCCGTTGTCTGACACGGACCATCCGTCAACCCACATTTCCAACGGTCTTCTGTAATCTCAGAGAATAGGTCCATCTCAACCACCGGCGACTGGGGGTAGTAGGCTCACCGTTGAGCCTTCGATCGCGATGTGATCCTTCAGCAGTTCATCACCCTCAGCAAATATAGATCGCCGTAGGACTCGATCCAAGTCTGGACGGTTTAACTTTATCAGGTGCGCGGAGACTGCATTACGAATCGCTAGAACTGACCTAGACTCAACATCAACGTCGAAGTCATCCCCTAGCTCACGAAAAACACCGAGGCATTGTACGCTGACCGTAATCACAGGCGCCCTTTCCGACCCTGTTTTTCTATCATCATGATCGCTTTCGGAAGGCCTTCGATGAAGATACCGAAACATTCTTTAACGGCCTGTAAACTGCCCGGAAGTGTGATCACTAGCGCACGACCGATAAGCCCTCCACCCATCCGCGATAACCACGCTGTCTTTGTATAGATGGCACTTTCTGACCGCAACCACTCACCCAAACCCGGTAGTTCGGGATTAAAGTGTTTAGCCAAGGCTAAGGGTGTTACGTCACGTGGTCCGGGACCTGTCCCACCGGTGCAGAGAATGACGTGAGGATCATGGGTTTCTGATACATCCATTACTGTCTTTTGGATCAATTCATAGTCGTCTGGGATTACCTGATAGGCACAAACGTCGGCCCCTTCGGTAGACAATGCATCAACCAGATACTGCCCAGATTCATCTTCATAAGTACCGTCAGATGCGCGGTCGCTCATAACTAAAACTGCGATTTTTCTATCCACCAGTGGCGTCTGGGAGGGTAGCCGATCGAGGATCCACCGAGGAATCGTCGCATCCGGATTGATCCATACCCCTGACTTGCCCCCAGTCTTGGTGAGCAGCTCCAGCTCACTTATTTTAAGCACTGGATCGGTGCCCTTGCACAAATCCCATATGCAGAGAAGTGCGGCGTTCGCCCCAGCCAGCGCTTCCATTTCGACACCGGTCTTAGCATGCGCAGCCGCCTCACAGAAAACACGAACCGACTTAGCCTCGTGATCTAGCTCGAAAGATACTAAAACCTGGTCCAGTGGCAGCGGGTGGCACATTGGTAGTAGATTAGCGCACTGCTTCGCACCCCCTACCCCCGCGATCTCGGCCATCGGAAAACAGTCACCCTTCGGCAACGTTTTGTCGCGTACTTTTTCGAAAGCGTTCGGGCCTAAAAAAATTGTGCCTGCCGCGACCGCCCTGCGTGTGGTGTGGCGTTTGCCACCCACATCGATCATCGTAAAATTTGAGACGAGCTCAGTTGTAGGCAAGCTAGCCCCCTATAGACGCGAAGTGAGGTGTCGCCCCGGTATCGTGATCATGTAGGCCGTGACCGGCAACCTTAAGATCCAGTAACTCGCAAACTGTCTCTTTTAGGTTTTCTTTGTCCGCATCGTTTTGCAAGAGGGGTCGGAGGTCGTGCCCACCGTCACCGAACAGACAAAGATGTAAACCTCCTTTCGCGGACACGCGTAACCGATTACAGGTCGTGCAGAAGTCTTTCGAATACGGTGCTATCAAGCCAACGCTCCCTCGCTCGTTGGGATGCTTCCAGACTCTGGCAGGGCCCCCAAGCGCGTCACGGGCTGCCTCGACCCAGCCGCTGTCAATAAGCTTGGTTACAAGCACGTCACCTGACAGGTGGTGCTTATCAAAATACGCCCGGTTCTCACCCGTCTCCATGAGTTCGATAAATCGCAGGTTCACGCCTCCTGACGCCCACTGGATAAACGCGTCAAGCTCCGAATGATTAAGATCCTTTAGGAGAACAGCGTTAACCTTAACGGGAGAAAAGCCAATCTCTCGACACAAATTTAATCCATCCATCACCTCTTCAAATCGATTTTTCCCTGTAATCAATTCAAAGCGTTCTGGTGTCAATCCATCGATGGAGACGTTAATGGCATTCACACCTGCATCGAAAAAGCTTTGCGCCCTCTGAGGCAATTTATATCCATTTGTTGTCATCGCCACAGTCTCGATTCCAGGGGTCTGAGAAACTACCCTTGCTATATCAAGGAAGTCCTTCCGGAGCGTCGGCTCTCCGCCTGTGAGCCGCACTTTCCGCGTGCCTAACTCGGCGAAACCAGCGATCAGTCGACGGATCTCGTCCACCCCCAAAAAGCCATCCGCATCACCCTTATACCCGTCGGGCAGACAGTACGAACATTTGAAGTTACACACGTCAGTTACAGAAAGGCGCAGGTATGGAAAACTCCGCCCAAAACGATCTATCAAGAATTTATCCACCGTTCTCCCGCCTTGAACAACGACTAATATTATTTGGCCTATAGGATGTCACAGACCGTTATATCCGTCAAAATATATCGGGTAGTCCGTTAGGGTTCAAGGGATAAAAATTAACCATGTCTCCAGTTTGCGCAGAGCCCTCACGTTCGCCCATGACGACCCAGCCATTCATCTCAAGCAATGGTCGAGTTTGGAAGGATTCTTGACCCTCGAGAGCGCAGACCGATGCTCCATGATGAGCGCGAGCGCAGCGGGCTTTCAAAAACACAGCAATCTCTTCAGGTTTATCGATGCCCGCCTCGAGGGGTAGCTTGATGGACCCTTCTTGTTTCTGCTGCTGCATAACTGACAGCGCATAGTGTACGTAAAAACGGCAGTTCACTACTGTCGATACCGGGTTACCGGGCAACCCAAAGTAAAGGCTACCATTCGGAAGTATTGCGAAAAGTAGCGGTCTCCCTGGCTTCTGTTTCACCTTGTGAAAAACTATCTGAGCCCCTAAGGCTTCGAGTGCGGGCTTCACAAAGTCATAACTCCCCATAGACACGGCACCGGATGAGACCACTAGATCAAGAGAGGCTTCCATCGCATTTTTGAGAAAGTTGACCATCTCATCTAGCGTATCCCCGACATGCTCGTTGACAGCAACATCGCACCCGAACGATTGCATCACAGCATTCATAAATGGCCGATTTGAGTCATAAATCTGACCAGACCCCGGGCGTCCTGAGCTAATGTCGACCAGCTCTTCACCGGTTGAACAGACACCAACTCTTGGCCGTACATGAACCGTTACCTCAACGACCCCACTCGATGCCAATGCCTGCACATGTTCTGAGACGATCCGGCATCCTGGCTTCAGGATCACCGACCCCGACGTGATATCCGAGCCCTCGGATCGGATCCATGCACCTTTATCCGGTATTGCTTTGACTATAAAAGATGTGTCATCTGAAAATTCGATATCCTCAATCATGACGACGGCTGCACCCCAATCAGGTACCGGTGCCCCGGTCATGATTCGGGCCGCCGTCCCACTTAAGCCGTTAGCGGTCTCAATGGAGTCCCCGGCCCTTAGCTCGCCGGCAAGAGTGATTATTTCCCCACGCTTTGCTGCATCGACGCCCGTCGACGACAAAACAACACCGTCACGAGCTGAATTATTAAAGGGCGGAATCGACAGCTGTGCCACCGCCGGTTCCGCAAGGACCTGCCCCACAGCGTCAGGAAGGGGAACGGTTGATGTTTTTATCGGATGCTGAGAAGCGTATTTCTCGATGGCCTCAAAGGCCTCCTCCATGGAAACAAACTGCCGCATAAAACCTCTCGCTATGAATCTACGTTTACGGGCGTGGGTTCAGTTAGTTGGAGCTCGTAGCCGACCTCAGACCATCCGTCTGTTCCCGTCGGAGACCAGTAAACCCGAGTATACCCGGCACGTGCTAGATGCTGAACAGCGTTCCAGCCCATCCAGCAATCACTTACACAATAAATAAGCACTGGTCGACTTTTAACACCGTCAGTTGCCTCTGCAACCGTGTCTAAAAAATACTTACGCATATCGGCAGACGGTCGTCCGTAACCCACGTTGGGTAGCCATATACTTCCCGGGATGTTATGTCGCGGCTCATGATCTGGCCACGAGCCGTCTAACTCATCATACCGGACGCCTGATATTGATAACACGTCGATTAAGACAACGTCTGTTTCATCGATCAATCTCTTAACGCTCTCTGTATCGAGAACGGTACCTCCGGGAACGGTATCGGGAACTGGGTCGGTATAGTGGTGGATTCTCAGGCCATTTTCTGGATCAAAATCACCCTCGCCTGCGCGAGCAATCAGAAACGAAGTACAGAAAAAAATGGCCACGAATGTGGCCATCTTTTGCGACACAAACATTATTTGATCTCAGAATAAAACGCAGCCAGGTTAGCTATGTCTTGATCACTCAAGGCCGCCGCCATACCGTACATAATCGCGGCCTGGTAGCCTTTACGCTCCTGTGTTTTGTAGGCTTTGAGGGCACCCTCTAAGTAGGCAGCGTTTTGCCCCGCGAGACTCGGGTAGTTTGGAACCATCGCTATACCGTTCTGTCCGTGACACCCGGCACACGTAACTGCCTTAGCTTTACCGGCAGCGGCGTCGCCCGCAGCCATCACGCCAGCACTCAAAGAGGCCGCAATGGCCCCCACTATGAACTTTTTCATGCATCTCTCCTCAATCACGAAATTTGTTGGGGACGCTTGAGGTACACACCACCAACAAACATCCATACCTTAGCCATGATATTACTTCATTTTTGATTTCAAAAAATCCACAATTCGCTTTAACAGGTAAATTAAGATGCGTAAAAGTAATCATGGATTGTGGCCTCAGGGAGATCACTATGAAAATTTTTAAACTCGTTCCTTTTGTCTGCTTAGCGGTGCTTCTCGGTATCGGGAGCGCCAAAGCCCAGACCGTGGTTAACTCTGAGGGATTGGCCGGAGACTTCTATAACGCTGACGGCGACGTAGCTGTTGTCCTGTTGCACGGCACTCTGGCCCACAATCGTATGGAAATTATAAAGACACTAGCGACCCTGATTTCCGAAGACTATGGATACCCAGTCCTGGCTCCGAACCTCTCGTTGAATAACAAGAATCGAATGGGCGACAGCATCCAAACGTCAACCAAAAGCTATGCCACTTTGACGGCGTGCGATATAGACCATACCCACAAATACGAGGACGCGTTGGCTGAGCTAGGGGTGTGGGTTGAGTATCTAAAGCAACAGGGTTTTAAAAAGATTATCGTGGCGGGGCACTCCCGCGGTGGCAGACAGGCCTCTGCATTTCTGGCAAAAAATTTTTCAGATCCGGCGATAGTCGGGGGAGTCTTAATCGCGTCAGGCTTGTCGCGCAATGAGAGAAACATCGAAAATTATAAGAAAGATACTGGGTTAGATTTAAGGAAACTTCTGAGAGAATTTTCCAAACTACCAGACACTGAGTATGTTGATGTTCCCAAGTTTATCTATTGCGAAAAGCCACGCGTAACCGCCGGCGCGTTCATTTCGGAATACACTGAGGATCCCTCACACAGTGCCCCCTATAACGTAGCAAAAATACAGAATATACCGATCCTGGTAATTGGTGGATCAGAAGATACAGTGGTACCAAATATTGGAACTGATTTTGAGACCATTTCTACTCAGAGAAACCTCAGAATTGAAATCATCGAAGGAGCGGATCACTTCTTCCGTGATCTCTACGCGGACGACGCGGCCATGATGATCGTTGATCTCATCGAGAAAATATAATGTCTCGAGTAATGACGGTGATTGGATTGATCGCTTTGAGTGTCTCTGCAAGCGCCAGCTCAATACTGGAGGAACCCGTATTTTCTCAATCTGATTCCCGCTCGTGGGTTGTCATGGTGACACAGCCGGACTGCTCATTTTGCGTCAGACTTGAAGAAGAGGTCCTGCAACCGCTGCGTGCCTCTGGGGAGTTTGAGGGAAAGATCCGGTTCACAACCGTTGATATCGGTATCGCTACGCCGATGATCGACTTTGATGGTACGAAAACGACGACCGTAGAGTTCGCGAGCCGTTACGAAGGGTTTGGAACACCTACCTTACTCTTCTTAAGCCCCAGCGGTGAATCGTTGGCGCCGCCTAAATATGGCGTGCCCGATATTGTTGACTTTTATGCGTACGAAATCGAAGAAACGATCAGAAACCTGCGGCCCACTAACTGACGTAAAAGTAGACGACACGCTCTAGGACCCAGAGCGCCCCCACTGCCGCAATCAAGAGAGATCCGGGAACGCTAACAACACGTCGATATCTCGAGGGATCATTGAACCAAACCGTGAACGCTAGATAGGCGCAAACCAAGAGCGCCAGCTGCCCAAACTCGACGCCGACGTTGAACCATAACAGTGCCGCCAAGTAAAGCTCCTCCGGTAGCCCAAACTCGGTCAAAATCGACGCAAACCCGAGCCCATGGAGTAACCCAAACCCGAATATAACCGGAAGCCGGTGACGACTTAGTTGATCAGTGATCAAGTTTTGGACGGCTACATAGACAATCGAGAGAGCGATCATAGGCTCAACTAGCCTCGGAGGTAATGAAATGAGACCGTAGGCACCTAGAGCAAGGGTTATCGAGTGCGCCACCGTGAACATTGTGACCTGCAGGATCAGGTGCCTCAGTCGCATCGAAATCAAAAATATTCCGAGAACAAACAGAATGTGGTCTAGCCCCTTAGGCACGATGTGTAAAAAACCAACCTCTGTATAGGTATAGGCGACCGACCAAAATGTCGGTTTTGTGTAGACCTCGGTCAGAGAAAATGGTTTCGACGGTTCGTCTTTTTTGATCCACTGGTATGCAGACCAGTGGTACTCACCGCTGGATTCATTTACCTGCCGGACTCGGACGGCTTGATCTCCAAAACGAAGCGGGTAGTACCACCGTAAGGAAGTGGCCCGGTCCGGGATTTCTCCTACCAGTTCAATAATGCTGGTCCTCGTGACCTTGGTATAACCCGGTGGTGGTACATCTACCATGCCCACTGAAAGCGGTATTTTCGTGCCGTCGACCGTCAAGGAAATCCCGTCCAGTAGCTCTGAATGAAACTCCTCGAATACTGTCTTCAGTTCGGCCGATCCGAGCTCCCTGTACCGATCGTACTCTTCAGAGTTCGGTGCATCTTGTGTGTTCCGGTACCGTCCATTAATCCCGGTTAACAGAGCCTCAACACTTGTCCGGATCTGTACAATCGTTGACCGATCAGAAAACACGCTCACTTCAACTAATGCAGGCTTCACAACGTCTGCGTTAGCTGGTAGACATAAAAATATAACCGTCAAGAATAACAAGAGTTTTTGAAGGCTCTTTTGCAAACGACATACACTCGGGCGTCAAAGGAAACTTGGCCGGATGCTAGCACAGCGACCCAGCCCTTCAAGTAATTCGTCATAACGACAGCAGGGATCAGCATGGACACTCTCAATCGCCGTCAATTTATAAAACTCATGGCTGCCGCGGCAGCCGCTGGATCTATTCCAGCTATCTCAAGCTCACGCGCCCTCGCAAACAAGTCCCCCCCTCCTGGGTTTTATGACAAACCGATGGATGGCGACGCACGTATCCTCCATGTAACGGATGTACATGGCCAACTACTTCCGGTCTACTTCCGAGAGCCCAATGTTAACCTGGGGGTAGGCGATGCCTATGGTCGATTCCCACATATCGTTGGCAAAAAGTTCCTCGACGCGAACGGGTTCGAGTCAGGCACTCCAGAAGAATACGCTTTCACATATCTAAACTTTTCAAAACACGCAGAGCAACTTGGTCGTACCGGTGGTTTTGCGCATGTTAAAACCCTTCTGGACCAGTTACGCCAACAGGCGGGAGGGCGGTCAAACACACTCACCGTTGATGGTGGCGACCTTTGGCAGGGCTCCGCAACATCACTGTGGACTCGGGGTGTCGATATGGTTGAAGCCTCAAATATTCTCGGCATTGACGTTATGGTCGGGCACTGGGAATTCACCTATCGCGAAGATGAGGTACTAACCAATGTCGCTCTGTTCAAGGGCGACTTTATTGGCCAAAACGTACGCGTGTTGGAGGACTCTTTGTTCGGTGATGATTATCCAGCGCTGGTCGAGCGATTCGATGGACGTGGGCTATACG
>CAJWIY010000007.1 GCA_913042205.1 uncultured Gammaproteobacteria bacterium | reverse complement strand
TGTCATGGTCATCATGCTTGTCATGGTCATCATGCTTGTCATGGTCATCATGCTTGTCATGGTCATCATGCTTATCATGGTCATCATGCTTGGCATGATCGTCGTGCTTGTCATGGTCGTCGTGCTTGTCATGGTCGTCGTGCTTGTCATGGTCATCGTGATCGTCGTGACCATGCGAATCGAACAGACCACCCTCCCTGAAACTCAACTCAACAAGGCCCTCCGTCTCGCCCAGTTCAACCACCACCGTCTTTTTTGGTATTGATTCAAGCGGCTTTTCAAGGAATGTCTCCACATCATGTGCGACCCAGAAGACCGCATCTGCTTCTTGCAGGTACTTGGCCTGACTTGGCTTTAAGGAGTAGGTATGAGGTGAGCCTGCCTCGACCAACAAAAGTGGTACTGCTATACCTTCCATGACAGAAGACACTAACGAATGAATTGGCTTTATCGAAGCGGCCACATTAGGCTGGGCAATGGCCATATTTACACTGGCGATCGCGACAATAGATGGTAGTAAGAACTTAGCTATACGCATACATTTCCCTTGAACGAGTATTTAACGACTGTTTACGTTATATTATAACACTTTGGGGATGCAAGAAATACCAACAGGCAGAGTTAATTAATGACAAAATCCGATTCATCAACACTCATCGAACTGAAGAACGCTGGAGTCAAGCGCGCTGGAAAATGGCTGGCCCGCGGGATTTCATTTTCGCTTCACGCGGGTGAGATCGTGACACTGATCGGTCCGAATGGCGCAGGGAAAACAACCTCAGCGAAAATGGCGCTCGGTCTCCTCGACCTAGACGAGGGTACAGCGCTCCAAAAAACCGGATTGCTTGTCGGCTACGTGCCACAAAAAGTTTCAATTGACTGGACCCTACCCCTGAGGGTTAAAAGATTCTTGAATCTGACCGGCTCCTGCTCAGAGACAGAAATTAATGCAGCGTTGGCGATGACTGGCACGTCTCACCTACTCAACTCTGAAGTAAATACGCTTTCTGGTGGTGAGTTTCAGCGAGTGCTCCTGTCCCGAGCCATCGCCAAGAAACCTGAACTTTTGGTGCTCGATGAGCCGGTTCAGGGCGTCGACAATGCTGGTGAAGAGGCGATGTATAATCTGATCGAAACGATAGCCAAAACCCTCAACTGCGGAGTCCTTCTAATTTCACACGATCTACACTTTGTGATGTCAGCAACGACCCATGTTATCTGTCTGAACGGCCATATTTGCTGCTCCGGGACCCCGAGAGCCGTCTCAACGTCGTCAGAATTCCGCACCCTGTATGGCTCAAAAATATCCGCGAACCTAGCGATCTACGAGCACATGCACGATCACACCCACGGGACAGACGGGTCCATAGAAAAGTTGGAAGAGATGGCGGAAAATTCTAACGAAAATAAGGAGATCACTACGGATGCTTGACGATTTTCTGTTTCGGGCCTTCCTCGGAGGCGTCGGTGTCGCCATTGTGACCGGTCCACTAGGGTGCTTTGTCGTCTGGCGTCGCCTGGCTTATTTCGGAGACACACTCTCACACTCAGCACTTTTGGGGGTCGCGCTCGCGATTCTTTTGGAGGTCAATATAATGCTCGCGGTATTCGTGATCTCGGTATTGATGGGTCTCGCACTTCTGATGCTGAGACAAATAGCCCCCCTCTCGTCTGACGCATTACTCGGTTTACTGGCCCACTCAACACTGGCAATAGGACTCATAGCGCTCTCATTCATGACGTGGGTGCGTGTTGACCTACTTGGTTTTCTTTTCGGGGACGTTCTGGCGATCAATCAATTCGATCTACTGACTATCGGACTAGGTGGCACGGTCGTATTACTCGTATTGAAGATAATCTGGCGACCATTATTCGCAGCCACAGTAAGTCCAGAGATAGCAAGGGCTGAGGGTCTTCGGCCAGAACGTGCCGAAGTGATTTTTATGATACTCATGGCCTCCGTAATTGCGATCTCGATGAAAATTGTTGGGGTGTTACTCATAACGGCCCTTTTAATCATCCCCGCCGCCTCGGCAAGGTGTTTCTCCAAGTCCCCGGAGCAGATGGCCCTTTACTCGGTCTTAGCTGGGATCTTGTCTGTCATCGTTGGTCTTCAGGGCTCTCTTACATGGGACACACCCGCGGGGCCCAGTATCGTAGCGGCTCTATTGTTGCTCTTCATAGTCAGCACGTTGACGATGCCGAAGATAAGAAGCATCAAACGGAAATATTCGAACGACGCTGGTGATGGGGCGATGTCATGAGCAAACCTCTCACCAAAAATCAGATCCTCGTCCTAGACACGTTAAAAGCTGCCCCAAAGCCGCAAACTGCGTATTCGCTGCTCGAGCAATTGAAAGAGCACGGCCTCAAGGCGCCCCCCCAGATCTATAGGGCACTAGAGAAATTACTAACACTTGGCCTGATCCATAAATTGGAGAGCATAAACAGCTTTGTCGCGTGCCAACACAGCGACTGCGCCCACCAGATAGCGGGATTCGCGATCTGTGACGGGTGTGATCAAGTTTCTGAAATTATCGATGATAATCTGGAGTCACAAATCCGTTCAGTGGCCAAGACAGCGGGCTTGGTACCTAAAAAGTCAACCATGGAAATCCACGGCCTCTGCCGTTCTTGTAAGGGCAGCGAGGCCTGAATCAAAAGTTTGGCTGGGAGCAAAAAACATGGGGATCCTTGAATTGTGGAAGCATCCCACCGATCTCACCCCCGAATCACAGTTTAGGCAATTTACTCTTAGGATCTATGACCAAATCCACACACACCATCGCTGACGTTCCCACCAGTATCGTTTCTGGTTTTCTAGGCGTAGGTAAAACAACGGCCATACGAAACTTATTGAGCCAAAAGCCAGGGAATGAGCGATGGGCCGTCTTAGTAAATGAGTTTGGCGAGGTAGGCGTTGATGCCAGTTTGCTGGAAACCGGTATAACTAATGAAAAAAAAATTTTTCTAAGAGAAGTTCCCGGTGGATGCATGTGTTGCACGAACGGGCTCCCGATGCAGATGGCCTTGAATCAGCTTTTGTCCCGGGCTCGCCCTCACCGCCTGCTAATCGAGCCCACCGGGCTCGGACACCTCGAAGAAGTTATCGGGACCCTCTCCTCTGGATTTAATCAAAAGACGATCCGGCTCAACGCCGTGGTAACTCTGGTTGATGCGAGGATGCTCAACCAAGACAGATACCTAAAAAACGATACCTTTATCCAACAAATCAAGTGCGCCGATATCATTATTGGTAACAAACATGACCTCTATGAATCCGATGATCAAGATCGTTTATTGACATTTACGAGCCATCAATGCGGTCCAGAGGTCGAGGTGATATTTTCGGAGCAGGGAATCTTCGACCTTGAGCTACTGGACAGAGCTTCGCGATATGTTGAGCAATGTCCCCCAGAACACGACCATCATAACCCGATTGAAACTCAGTTGAACGAGCTTACTATTCCCGACTCGGGATATGTGGTCGCATCGAACGCTGGCGACGGATTCATTAGCACGGGGTTTCGATTCGATTCGCGATTTCTTTTTGATATCAACCGACTCAGGTTGATGTTGCAGGGCCTCGATATTGAGCGATTCAAGGGTGTCTTCCGCACAGATGAGGGTTGCATAATCCTTAACCTCGCCGGCGGTGTGTTGACTGAAATGTCGGTGCCCTACTGTGAAGAGAGCCGCTGCGAAGCGCTGGGTGACGAATTACCGGATGATTTTACTGCTAAGCTTTTTAATAGTCTGGCTTCCTGGGAAGGGATGTAAAAGGAATGGGGTTCCCGAGCAGGACGAAACGCAACAATCCGTAAGGCACACCGATTACGACCAACAATACTAATATATCCAGATCATCGCCTCCTTCGATGAATACAACAGCTAGGCCCATCAGACATAGGCCAAATAAAACAGCCAGAAATGAATCAACAATGATTAGTACACGACGCATGGGCTTTCCCTCACCACGACAGATTGGGTCTCAATGGAAGACCCGAACGATCAAGCACCCGTGAGGCGAGATGATACTCCTAGCCGGAAGAACATCATTTGTATGAATCACGGTTGGACTATCTCGCCATAACTTATTTTTCTGGCCTAGCCCGATATGGTTGCGCTCGCGTTACTTGAAGCGTCCGAAAAATAGACGCCAGCAAAACCCTAATCGCTAGTCGTAATAGTTAAGTGTGTTCTAGTATCACGTTCTTGAGGTCGACGGGAGCAAATATTTCTACCCAGTAACCGTCAGGATCCTTGACGAATGCGATGCCTTTCATGGATCCATCATTTGGGCGTTTCACGAACTCAACACCGAGTGACTCAAAACGATCGCAGGCAGCATTTACATCTGGTACTGAGACACAAATATGACCAAAACCTTTTGGTTCAGTGTTACCGTTATGGTAACCCTCAAAAGAATCATCGGACTCAGTCCCATGATTGTGGGTCAACTCTAAGAGGCCAGACTGATTTGCCAGCCACTCGATTCTTTCGGCACGATCTGAGGGCATCTGACCGACAAGACCAGCATCAAAGCCTAAAAAATAGAGAGTGAACCCCATGTGATCGAAGACGAAGGTCTCAATCAAAGTCGCACCCATAGTGTTCTGATAAAAGTCGAGCGACCTCGTCGGATCCTTTACCCTAAGCATTGAATGATTGAGTTTAAAACCCGCTGTATCCATCACGCACCCTCCCTTAACAATTTTTTCACGTTCAATTATGCTGGGCTTCATCACAGCACCGGTAGTAGAGACTTACTACGCATATAAGTGGCCCAGATTCAAGACTAAATATTACCAAATTCTGTTGGATAAAATTTTTTCGTTGAAATTTAAAAACACTGATAATCTATCCATTAGACTATTTTTTCAGATAAAGATATCCATAACCTAACCGTGCAAAAAATTTATAATAAAATCAATAAAATTAATAATTTAAATTCATTATCACGCATAGATTTTCTGCAATCGAGTAATTTTTTCAGCAATTAATCGATAAGAGATATTGACATCCAGATGTCCAAAATTTCTGTGGATAACATTGTGGAATTCTTCCCTCGGTGCAGTTTTCACGCTTCATCTAGGAGTTGTCCAATGATTAATCAATCATCTCCGATTGGTACATTACGTTGACCCGGATCACATACTTAGCTGCGCCGTCACCTAAAATATCACCAGCATGAAGTACAGACTTAGGATGGATACCGTGCCTAAAAAATAACGCCCTTCCACAATGCGGTTTGATACGCTGCGCTACCGCCCCATTGTCTAAAAGTAGGGTATCGCCACCCTCCACTCCCTCTTCCCGGCCATTGAGATACAGCAACATCGAAAGCATCGATCGACCTGTTTTCCAGTACTCCAATTGCTGTGTTTTTGGGTTCACATAATAACCCGGCCAATCCCCGTCCAGGTGCGGTAGAAATTGCTGGCCTTGGGTGTACCTATATGTGTTGAATCGATGGCTCAGCGCCCGCATGCTATCTCGGCCCTCAAGGGAATCTGGAACAAAAGACGCGATCCGTGAATACAAGAGCTCTGCATCTTTAGGATGCACCATCCAGTGCACGGTGGTATTTTGACGCATTCCGGGCGGAGTCTGGATACCGGGCGCCGCGTCCCTGAAACCCATTGCCTCAGTAAATGTAATCAATCGTTCACTTTCGTTTTGAGAAATGACACCATCAACTTGAAACGCAAACTTGTCATCAAAACTAAGATCCAAATAGCCGTGTGCGTCCTGCGTCTCGGCATCTAAGAGATTCTGAGTCGACCGGAAAATAGGTGTGTGCTCCTCAAACCCTCCCCCAGGAAGCGACCCTAGGTCCGTGGCAACAATCTCTTTATCCATCCCTAAATCCTCACAAAAAAGCCCGGCGAGCGAATTGCACACCGGGCTTCGATTTAACGACTCACGACTAGATTGTTCTCGCCGCCATCTCTTTAGCGATGTAATCCGCCTGACGCATTGCCAATGCCACAATGGTCAGTGTTGGATTCTCTGCCGCACCAGTGGTGAATTGGGAACCATCAGACACGAATAAGTTATCAATATCGTGCGTCTGGCCCCACTTGTTCACGACACCATCACGCGGCTTAGCCGACATCCGGTTAGTCCCGAGATTATGTGTTGAGGGGTACGGGGGAGTCGGATAAGTTCGAGTTGCTCCAACTGAGTCATACAGTTTCTTAGCTTGTCCCCACGCGTGGTTTCTCATCGCGATATCGTTAGGATGATCTGAGAAATGTACGTTCGGTGCTGGCAGACCATATTGATCTTTTACGTCGTTGTTCAGTGTTACCGCGTTAGTTTCCTGCGGCATGTCCTCACCAACAATCCATAGGCCGGCCATGTTCTCATACATATCCATCGCGGCGGTGAATGAGCGGCCCCAAGCTCCGGGATCGAGGAACGCAGCCATAAACGGAACGCCCAGGGCCAGCGTCTCTAGCTCATATCCCCCCACAAACCCACGAGACGGATCATGTATGGATTCGTCAGTAATAATCCCTGCCATGGTGGTTCCACGCCAGAAACGGACGGGTTTGGGGAAAACGGCATACATAGACGCTGTCATGTGACGCATGTAGTTCTTGCCGACTTGCCCGGAGCTATTCGCCAACCCATCAGGGAACATGCTTGAGGCTGAATTCAATAGCAGACGAGGACTTTCTATTGAATTACCAGCGACTGCGACAATTCGTGCCTTTTGCATTTGCTGGTTGCCATCTTTATCAGCATAAATTACGCCCGTTACTTTACCCTTAGCGTCATGCTCAATCTTCAGTACCTGAGCGTGCGTCCTCACCTCAAGATTTCCTGTAGCCTCTCCTTTCGGAATGTCGCTGTAGGCGGAAGACCACTTCGCGCCAAATTTACATCCCTGAAAACAAAAGCCAGCTTGCTGACAATTTGTACGACCATCCCTAGGCTCACTGTTGATCGCCATCCGGCCCGTGTGAACGTTCTTATAACCGAGCTTCTTCGCACCGGCCTCAAACACTTTATAGTTGTTATTCCCAGGCAACCCCGGAATACCATTGGTCCGAGTTACACCAAGGTTTTTCTCCGCTTTTGCGTACCACGGCTCCATTTCGGACAGACCAATAGGCCAATCTAACAAGCTCGCACCAGCGACATCTCCATATACCGTTTTAACCTTAAACTCATGCTCCTGAAATCTAAGAGAAGCCCCAGCCCAATGAGTCGTAGATCCCCCTACAGCCTTAACAATCCACGACGGCAGCCCAGAAAAATCCTTGGATACACGCCAGTCACCCGAAGTGGTGCGAGCATCGAGCCAACTGATCTGGCCAAAACTAGCCCACTCGTCGTTTTGATAATCTTGCGGTAAATGCCGCCCTCCCGCTTCCAGACAAACGACCTTAATACCTTTCTGAGCCAGCTCGTTTGACAAAACGCCACCGCCAGCACCAGACCCAATAACGACAACAACTCCATCATCGTTTAGATCAAATTTTGCAGCCATTCTAATTCTCCTTTTCCCTGACTTCCTAAACCCAATTAATGTCGTTAAAGCCGCGATTCATATAGCCGCCTTTCGAATATGACTCACCCTCATAGCCAAACAATGGCCAAACCTCTTTCTGGTTATACAGACCGGTGATTAGGTTGCCCCGAACCGTTTGGAAAAAAGAGCTGTCCTCAATGCTCTTCAGCATCTCAACTCGATCATCTTCCCAGCTCGCAGAGAGGTAGTCGCCATACCCTTTTTCCTGCGCTAATTTATCCAAAGTCATGACACCTTCCGCGACACTTGCTTTAGAGTCTTCAGAGTCATAGCCCTTCATTGCCCGGGCATAAAACTCATCTGGAATATGATTGTGCGGATATACATCTCTCGCCATCCTTATTAGTGTCGCCATCTGTTTTGGCGATACATGTTTTGTCTCCATGGCCCAGGCGGCTGTGCTGCCTGCTACGAAACCCGTACCCACCGCTAATCCGGCGCCCACGACCATACACCGCTTGAGAAGTTCTCGACGGCTGATCCCCTTCGATGAAGTGATTGTTTCCATTGCTACCTTTCCTCGTTGTTATTTTTGATATCGCTTCTGCCAACCAGTGACGAACCAGACCACTGACTTAGATCAACGCGAGATCTGCTACCAATATGCGATAGTTGGGATACCTACGGGTAGTAACGTAGTACTACACTGAATAATATGTACTACTTAATTAGTATTATAAATCAGTAGTTTAGGAGAAAAAAAGAACGAGCAGATACTCTCAGAGGATCTGAGAAAGAGCTGACTTGGCCTACCAAAACATCAGCTGGCTTTTAACTGGCGCTCGCTTTCCATTCTAGTAGACAGACGGTTATCCATATGGATCAGGCACGCAGACCGCAGCAATGAGGTAAAGTTCTGTGGCGCGCCTTGCAACTCCATCACCTCGCGGTGTAACTTCGATATGAACTCTGGCGTGCTGAATCCCTGTGACTCGGCAACATCATCTAGGACTGACCAATACAGTCCCTCCAGTCGGATGCTGGTTACCTGTCCGTCTAGCCGGATGCTCCTTGAAACGTAGGAATAATTTTCAGGGTCCTGTCCCGCGAAAATCTGACACACTGTCCAACCTCCTTATTATTATT
Organism: uncultured Gammaproteobacteria bacterium; assembly: GCA_913042205.1. GTDB lineage: Bacteria > Pseudomonadota > Gammaproteobacteria > Pseudomonadales > Litorivicinaceae > HIMB30. The sequence goes on along the minus strand of CAJWIY010000007.1, from coordinate 48,523 downwards.
TCTGACAGTGTCTTTAGATTACCTCAAAAAAACAGAAAAGCAAATTTTATGGAATACCAAATTTGAAATATATTGAAATATTCCTTATATATTGGTCGAATTTTCTATATTATGGTATTCCATAATCGATATACAGCCAGGCACGTTCGTTCAATGCAAATTCAATCAAGACTTGGGCATGCAGTGCTGTCAAATCCAAGATCGGATTCCAGGTATGGCTTTGCTGGATTAACATACCGATCTCAGGACAACCCAAAACGATGCCATCGACTTTTTGACCGATTAAATCGCTGATTGCGGCAAGAAAGATTTCATGTGATCCCTCGCGAACCTCACTTATGCAGAGTCCCTGATGGATGATCGGTGACTATCGGACCTTTGTCTCTCTCCTGGGACAATTGCCCGGAGATGGTATTTCGGAATGAAGACGCTTCTCGAGAAAGTCGCTTTCCAAAATCAATCGTGTACCGAGCAGGCCAATCGTCTTCATTCCGAAAACCATCCACCAAGCTCAGCAAGATAAAGAACTAATAATAAGAAAGAGATTCCTTTCCACACCCACAAATTTTGTCGTAACTCCTCGGCTTCTTTTTAGAGATCCTTTAAATCGTCGGTCATAATTTTCTCCTCCAATTAAAAACATGAAATATCAAGAAGTATCGCCACACCAAAGAACTACAACCTTACGCATATGCAAACTTAATCTATGACTGGACTTCGCCACAAAATCGCTGCGACTTAATTTATGGATACACTGGTCGTTGATCTGAGCCAATTAAACCAACAGCAAGAAATGCCATCCGATCAAATTCACGTTATGATTCCAAGCTAGACCTAGTTGAGCCCCAGTTTATGATGCGCGATTTTTTGCACACGACAGCACTCATCATATTATTTATTTTTGCGTCGAGCGCCGAGGCGGCGGCACCAATCACGTTCCGCTGTGTTGATCTGAGTACGAAACGCGCTTTTCAATTTGAGGTCCCCCACGACGGTAAGGGTATCCTTAAAATCAAATCGGGATTCCCGGTACGATCCAGAAAGGAGCTACCCATGACAGGTTTTGGTTCGAAAACCTCATTCCGCTTCGGCAACGAAATCGAGGGGGGAATGTTTCGAAATGGAATCTTTTACTACCATCGGCACGATACTGGCGCTGGAACCAAGGTAGTCAGCGGCACCTGCCGGGTGATCTGATCAAAGAACTCTGCACCAGGCAGTTTTCCCGAGAACCTCGTGAAATCCGCGTATTTCGCGGTAATGGCACTGGTCAGCCTCATAATCAAGGATTGCGTATGCGCAAAAAAGTAAAGTGCCCCCGATGCTGATAAGGGCCACAAATGTCTGTAGACGGTGACGTATCCACTCCATTACTTGATCCATCCTATTGATGGTCCCTTTATCGGTCACATGCTCCTAAACTTCAATGCGTCGATCGATATTTCGATCAGATAATTCGAAGCTTTATGGGTCTGCAGCCAGCGACTGAGTCGGTCGTCGGCAAAGATGCCTCTAAGACAGGAGTCCTAAACGTGATTTGAGCTCGTCCGACATGGAGTGCATTGTTGTCTTGGATCCTGCGAGATGCACTAAACCCGGTAAAGGATCTGATAACAGCGCCTGTAAATCGCAGCTCACCGCGATCAAACCGTCGAGATCAACAGGACACTGATATCCATCGAAAATCAGCGCATGCACCAGATCCTCGGTACACACATTACCAGTGGCTCCTGGCGCATATGGACAGCCACCAATTCCACCCACAGACGCGTCAAGACGACGAATCCCAGCCGAAATACCTGACATCGCGTTGGCTATCGCAAGACCACGAGTGTTATGGAGATGTAGTGTCACTTCCACGCCGGGACATGCATCAATAACGTTGCTGCAAAGATCGAAGATCTGGTGCGGTGTCGCGGTCCCAATCGTATCTGCGAGGGACAAAGAATCGATGCCTGCGTCGAGGAATCGCTTCGCCCAATCCATAACCACCGAGGGTCCCACAGGTCCAGTAAATGGGCAGCCAAATGCCGTTGCGAGGGAGCCGTTCACCCTGAGCGATCCACGGTTTACACAAATCTCATGAAATTGTTTGAGTGAATCCTCGCAAGTCATTCGCAGGTTTGCCATATTGTGAGCCTCGCTCACCGACATCACCACGTTTACCTCATCGAGCTCAACGGCCAATGCTCTATCCAGACCCCTGAGGTTTGGGATCAGTGCGGTGTAGACCACCCCTGATTCTCGGTCGATTGCAGATAATACAGTTTCAGCGTCCGCTAGTAAGGGAACAGCTTTTGGAGATACAAAAGAGGTGACTTCAATTTTTGACAGGCCAGTCTTCGACAGACGGTTCAGTAGTCTTACTTTGTCCTCAGTCTCAACGAACTGTCCGGCGCTTTGTAACCCATCGCGCATTCCAACTTCTTGGATGTGAATCCGATCGGTAGGGCGAGTTAACATCACTATCCTCCAGAAACCTTTCGTATCATCTCTGCGGTTAGACCCAACTGGTCGAGCAGTTCTTGGTTATGCTCACCTAGCCTTGGACCAAGCCAACGTGTCCGGCCCGGTGTCTTAGTTAGTCTGGGTACCGCCGCAGGCATATAAAGATCAAGCCCCGACTCAAGCGCATGATGTTCAATCGAACCAAGGGCCTTGAACTGCTGATCCTCAAAGACCTCAGCCACTGAATTAATCCCGGAGGCTGGTACTGACGCTTGTTCTAGAATATCGAGTGCTTCCGTCAAATCAACCGACACAGACCAGCCACCAAGAATGTTATCGAGTTCGCTAGAGGCTGCTGCACGACCGTCGTTGTGCTTAAACCGAGCATCATCGGCAACATCGGGACGTCCAATAGCCCTCATCAGTCGCTGAAAAATACTGTCGCCATTAGCCGCAAGGACTAAATAACGACCATCTTTCGTCATGTAGGTATTTGATGGAGCGATACCTGGGAGGGATGATCCAGTGCGCTCACGGACCGTACCATCAGCGCCGTATTCTGGGATTAAACTCTCTGTCACTGCTAAAACAGATTCAATCAACGACACATCAACCACCTGACCTTCGCCCGCGCGCTCTGCGTGCCGGAGAGCCATTAATGTTCCAACAACCCCGTACAACGACGCTAACGTGTCACCGATACTAACGCCGGTCCGCACGGGTGCCCGATCAGGATATCCAATCAAATATCTTAGCCCACCGATTGCCTCCGCTATCGCGGCAAATCCAGGTTTACTAGCCTTAGGGCCAGATTGCCCGTAGCCCGAGACTCGGAGCATCACGAGCTTTTGGTTTATGTTCGATAAGACATCCCATCCGAGATTCCACTTTTCGAGTGTCCCCGGCCTGAAGTTCTCAACCAGGACATCGGCCTCCTTAACAAGGTCACGTAGCACCGCTTGAGCGTCTGGGTCTTTGAGATTCAATGTCAGTGACTTCTTGTTCCGGCTTTGGGAGTACCACCAAAGTGAGGTATCACCATCCAATTTTCGCCATTTCCTTAACGGATCGCCGATCTGGGGCGGTTCAATTTTGATCACATCTGCGCCAAACTGCGCCAGTAAGGCACCTGCGTAGGGTCCCGCAATTAAGGAGCCCATCTCAATAACTTTTACTCCCGTCAAGGGACCGACTGCTTTATCTGTCACACCATCCTCCCTCATAAGTCTCGACGCTTTGACGTAGAATAACGCTCAGAAAGCGCGTAATAGTCTTCGAAACCGACTCGGTCTCTCAGCTCGATAAAATCCATCAATCGAGGCTGTCGATTCGCCTTCATGGCCCGAAGCGTATCTCTCATCGCCAGCATTGAGGCCGATAGCAGCGTCAAAGGATAGGCAGCTAGCGAATAACCAATCTCACCAAGAACATCTGGCCTCAGCTCTGGGGTGAGACCGCCCTCGACAATATTTGCCATTTTCGGACCCGGAACAGATCGACATATTTCGATCATCTCTTCCTCGGTCTTGGGAGACTCTATGAATAATATATCAGCGCCTAGGTCGGCGAATTTCGTAGCCCGATTTATAGCCTCTCCGAGACCTAATTCGTGCCGCGCATCGGTCCTGCCCAAAATTAAAACTTTTGGACCACCCTCGGCCGTGACCTCATCGCGAGCATCAATCGCGGCACGGACGCGGTCAAAGGCCTCATCTCTGCCCACCACCTCTTTTCCCGGGGTATGACCGCATCGCTTGGGCGAGACCTGATCCTCAATCATGACAGCGGACGCACCGGCTTGGGCGAGGCCGTAGATGGTTCTACGAACATTCATGGCATTACCGTATCCGGTATCCCCGTCAGCTATGAGAGGTATCTTGAGAACAGAGGTAATGCAACGAACCTGGTCGACTACTTCCCCATAGCTCATTAGCCCAAGATCCGGGGCTCCCAATCGACTGGCTGACGCGGCAAAGCCAGACATAAATGTCAATGGATAACCCTCCTGCTCAATAAGCTTTGCAGACAGGGCATCGAAGCAACATGGCATTAGGTGGCACGTATTCTCTTCTAGCAGCCCCTGCAGCCGATTTCTGTAGTCCATCCTGTCACCACTTAAACGGAATGTAGAGCGCGAGATCGGGCCAGATAAATAGAATCAAAACGCAAAACAGCATCATCACTAAGAATGGCCACACTCCACTCGCTACCTCTCCGAGTGCGACTTTGGCAACTGACTGGATCACATACAAATTAAGCCCAACCGGTGGTGTGATGAGAGCGCACTCGACCATGATGACCATGTAGATCCCGAACCATATCGGATCAAACCCGAGACCCATCGCTGCCGGTAATAGCACAGGGGTCATTATCAGAATCATAGACAAGGTTTCGAAAACAAGACCCATCACAAGCAGCACCAAAGAAACAATCAGGATGAAGATGATGGGTCCATCGATGTTCATCGCGATAAACGCGGAGATGTCCTGCGGCACCCGGTACAACGCCAACGCCTTGCCAAATGTTTTTGCGGCCGCGATGATGATTAATATCGCAGTGGTCGTGACCGCACTCTCCTTCACGGCCTCCCAAAAGGCAGGCCAAGTCAGGCGACGTAGCCAAAATGTAGTGATTAAGATAGCAGTAACGAATCCGACAGCCGAGGCCTCAGTTGGCGTGAATGCCCCCGAGTAAAGACCCCCTACGATAAGCACCGCTAGCGCTACAGAGGGCAAAGCCATGACCGTAGACTTTTTTCGCTCAGCCCAGCTCGATTTTGGCATCTGAGTGTACTGCCCAGAAAATCGTGCGTAGATCATTGAGAACCCCACGAACAGACCAACAAGCAACAAACCTGGTCCGATGCCTGCGAGAAACAGAGCAATCACTGATTCTTCAGCAACGAACCCAAACACGATCATCGGGATAGATGGTGGTATCAGAATACCGAGTGTCCCGCCAGCCGCCAAAAGCCCATAAACAAACCGCCGGTCATAACCACGACTCACCATCTCAGGAATAGCGACCGTGCCAATCGTCGCAGCGGTAGCGACCGACGAGCCGGAGATTGCAGCAAATAAACCACAGCTCAAAATCGTCGCAACCGCCAGGCCGCCCGGCCAATGTCCTACCCAAGCTTGCACGGCACTAAAAAGATCGCGCCCAACTCCTCCCTTTAGCAGAACATTTGACATCAACAGAAATAGAGGGACCGCCAACAATATAAAGCCGTCAAGCGTCGAGAGGACCGCCTGTGGTGCCATTAACGGTGAAAATCCTCCGATAATGAGCATTCCTAAACCTATGCTGCCCAACGCAAATGCGACAGGAACGCCCACCAGCAGGAGGCTAAATAAACATAGAATAATGATAAGGATGGTCATTCGTGACTAGCCCCCAGGCTCACGGTAGACCCTTTCCGGAGAGTCACCAATTCAGCACAAGCCTGAACAGCCAGTAATAAAAATCCCAACGGAACGGGGAGCTCCGCTACCCAGGTCGGTAGATCCAAGAGAGATCCGGTCGTCCTACCCCGAACCCAACTCTCATAGAAAATGTCCCAGCCCCAAATCACAATGACTGAGGAGAACGCAATGATGACAACCAGAGCAATACCCACGCAAACTTTTTGAAACGATGGGGGTAACAAGCCCGTCAAAGCATTGACCGTAATGTGGTGACGCAGTGTCAGCACCCAGGCCATAGCCAGCAGGCAGCCCCAAATAAGACAAAGCTGACTGATCTCAGCTGCCCATATAGTGGGTTCCGTAAAGAAGTATCGGGCCACAACCTCATATGTGAGAAACGGGCCAGTTATGGCGAGAAGACCGGCACCCAATAAACCCGCACAGGTTGAGATTTGCGAAATTACGCGCATGAGGAATGTGTCCTTATCAACGACGGCCTCGCAATCGAGGCCGTTGTTTATGACGCGGATTAGTTTCCTGCAGCAGCGTCTATTATTTTCTTACCTAAGTCACCGGTAGCCTTAAGATAAGAGTCATACACCGGCTGAGATACAGCCTTCCAAGCATCCAGCTCTTTTTCGGAAAGCTCCACGACTTGCATTCCATTGGCCTTGGCGGCGGCATAGGCATCGGCCTCGATCTGAGACACGGCATCACGCACATTTTCCTGAGCAACCTTAGCCGCGTCACGGATATGTCCCCGGGTATCCTTTGGAAGACTGTTCCACCACTTGGTATTTACCACCACGACAAACTCGATATCTGCATGGTTAGTGACCGTAATCGTGTCCATCACCTCCCAGAGCTTTCTCGACTTGACACCAGAAACTCCGGTCATACCAATGTCGACGGTTCCCCTTTGATACGCTAGGTATTGTTCAGACCCAGAAATCAACGTAGGCGCACCGCCCGCTGCTTTCACAAAGTCCCCCAGCGTCTTACCAAATACACGAGCCTTCTTACCTTTCATGTCGGCCGGTGTTCTTATCGGACCACCCTTAGACAACAAGATCGCGCCGCCGTATGCCTGCCAGTAAAGAATCTCACCACCAGTCTTAGCCACCTCTTTTTCGATGGTGGTGCGGACAACGCTTCCCTCTGCGACCGCGGCACGGACCTTGGCCTCGGAATTGAGAAGGAAAGGCATGTAAAACACATCAACGACGGGTGCGTCACCGACGTACCGCGTCAAAGATGCAACGCCTGCCTCAATAGCGCCAGAACCAACAGCGGCCGGTACCTCTTTGTCTTTATATAACTGGGCACTATCGTAAATCTCGACATCAATTGCGCCTTTCGTGCGCGCCTCAACTTCCTTCTCAAAGACCAGTAAGTTTTGACCCAAGTGACTTTTCAACGGCAACTGAAGAGAGATTCTCATTTTGTCGGCCGCCTGCACTGAGCCAGCGATCAACGCGAGGCTGAGCGTTGCCCCTACTAACTTTTTCAACATGATTTAGTCCTCTTTATTTTTATAAGTAGAATACTTCCCAATGAGCAGCAGAATTTGTGTACGCGCTCCACAACGAAATATTTTTTTGTTATACCTGCTACGACATTGATTTTGCAATACCAAAATATTTTTTGTTAGAAGAAAGTAGTAGAATTTTCATAAAAAATAGATATAAGGTATACCAAACTAATAACAAGAAAGACTCGTCATGACTGAATCTCTAAGCAATGTAGCCCGCCGGAAAACCGAAGAGCTTATTCTTCAGGGAGCTCTGGCCGTCGGGACCAAGATTACTGAGCGCGATCTAGCCGAGCGTTTAGGAATGTCTCGGGCGCCTGTGCGCGAGGCCATCCGTGAACTTATTAGTGTTGGATTGCTAGAGCAGATAAGCGCACGGCAAATTGTCGTCAGGCGGCTGGAGCTGTCGGAGATCCGTGAGATCTTTGAAATTCGTGAAATGCTGGAGGCCCGCGCCGCTTCACTGGCGTCAATACGTATCTCTAATGAACAATATAACGCGTTAGAGGAACTTCATTTGAAGATGCTTAAAGCTGCAGCAGTCTCTCCCCCTGACTACTTTGAACTCAACATTACTTTTCACTCAATGATTCACGAAATTGCTAACGCTCCTCGGCTAGCTACGCTGATTGACCATGTTATGCGGGAATCGCTGCTATTCAGGAGCCGTGGGCTGGTGGATGAAGCTAATATTCGTTCGTCGATTGAGGAACACGAACAGCTATTGAAGGCGATACGTCTGCATGACGCCGAGCTCGCGAGTCTCCTTATGGGGCGACATATTCAAGGCGGTTTCAGACGCCTCGAACTGATCTGAAACTAGTCGAAGGTTGCCCCAACGACCTCGTTTGAAAAGTCGATTTCGATCACACCCTTTTCAAAAAAGCTTGTTCCCAAGATCGCGTCAATCTGAGCGGAGTCCATCAGCGGCATAAGGCTCTCGGTCGCAATCCCAAAGACTTCTGTGATTAAGTGCTCCCCCACCATGACCGAACATGCCACCGTTTCAACATCAAAGTGTCCAAGTATCGGATGAAAGTCTTTACGCTTGCCGAGCGACTTACCGGACACAGAGACTTGGGAATCGCGTAGATACGATAATCCGGCACCTGTATCGAGCAGGCACCTTAATTTTTCCTCGCCGATCTGACACACCATGACGGGAGACCCCATTACAAACGCCTCGGGGTTACCAGTGATTTCTCCATCTATTTGAGCGAGGGTTCGATTCCCGACGTCAAACCCAAGGGTCGAATCACTGAACGCATCCACACCAATCAGTCCAACCGCGGCAAATGGCAGGGCCTGCTGGATTGATGCCCATGTGTAATTTCCAAAACTTGGACTCAGCCGTACTGCGTTACCCAAAATTTGTACCGTCATATCAGGGCCCAGAGACACTGGTGAGCCAGTATCAACGACCAAACGTCCCTCATTAAAGTCAGCACACAAGATACCGTCACAGACCTTGACTTCGATGGATTGGCTCACGTTAGACCCTCAGCCGCAGACCATCCTTAGTGTACTCGCAAATGAACGACTTAGTAATAACTCCTGCGATCGGCTGAAATATTTACCGAGGACTCTTTTTTGATCGATTCAGGCGACGGCTCAGAAACTTTATCTGATGACGACTCTGGTCCAGTGTTACCCGACGCACCAGAATTTTTGGCTGTCGTTTCTGGTAATCCTGAGCTTGCAGATTTTGAACTCGTAGGTTCCGAGTCGGACTCATCGCCGGTGTCATCGAAGTTGGAGCGTCCGCTACTCCAGTTCGTACGTTTGCGTTGCGTCGGGGTGGGCTCTTTACCGCGCGAGCGAATCAAATCGATGACCCTACCCATCCCTCCATGCTGACTACGGGCCAATGCGTCATGAATCGCCTGGACGTCACGCTTAGGCAACGGAAGCGCCTGAATCCAACTAAACTGGCGCGATGTCTGAATCTCAACGATAGTGGTGGATACGCCGGCCGAACGCATCGCCGGAAAATTCAGCTCCGTTTGATCGGTGTCCTTGAACGCATCACTGACAATCAACTTGTTCAAACCAAGCCGAGGACGTACCTGAAGCACGTCGTTTCGGCGAACCTGCCCCAAATCAACGCCATTCAATTCGAGCGAGTAAACACTAAATAAGCCTTGTAAGCTCTTGAGTCGATTTGATTGGTCTGCCGGGCTGTCTATAAGGGCCAGAACCACGTCTCCTTGCCTATGCTGGAGTGCATCGAGGACGGCCGAAGGCGAGCCGAGTCTCTGCGCATCCTCAGCATGCAACCCAATAGACATAAATGATAAAAGCGACGCGATCAAATATTTAATCACCGGCAAAACCATGATCCTTAACTCCGACACATTGATATATCGGCACAAAGGAGTCTGTTCTAAAGGGTGCGGCCTTGATCTCTTGCGATCACCCTAGGTGCCTTACTCTCAATAAGAGAGTACCAATGAGTTAGCGTCGACACTTCTATACCTTGGGTCGCTATGAATGATCGCCGGCTGATTATCAAAGCTTCTTTGGACTGGGTAAAAATTAACCGACTAATGCCTTTGAACCGAGCGCAATTTCTTTAATTAACCGAATTTTATCAAGTTCTACTTCGGACTCAAATCCACTGGCACGTTCGATCAATTGATCGACCTCTGTTGCCATTCCCTCACTAATAAGAGCCCGACACTGCGCAAAAAGACTGATTTCGACACAGTCGACGTCACGCTCGAATTCTAATTTTGTTAACGCTGACATTTTATTTCTCCGTCAAAAAACTTACAGGCTTCAATGCTGTGCAAGATAGATGCCAAGATAAACAGTCGTGCACGCGACAGATTGGTTCAATTCGGCAAATTTTGTGTAGCCTTAATGTCCAGATAAAATAAGACCAGCCGGTCGATCCAATTGGAGTACTTGCCGAGATGAAGGTAACCATCTATCACAATCCCAAATGCAGCAAGTCTAGGGATGCGCTCCGTTTCCTCAGAGATGCCGGGTTAGAACCAACCATCGTCCTGTACCTCGATACGGGATGGACAGCCGCGTTGTTGCATGATTTAAAAGCAGCGACTGGCCTTGGGTGGCAGGAAATGCTCAGGCCCGATACGCGAGCAATACTTCAAGACTCAATCAATAAAAACGAAGATGCGGTGATTATTCAACATATTATCAATTATCCGGCAGCACTCGAACGACCATTTGTTGTGTCAGGTAAAGGCACGCGGCTATGCCGACCAATACAGGCGATCTTCGAAATTGTAGAAGCAAGACCGAAGTCACCCTGGCTTACCGAAAAAGGAGTGCCTGTACTTTAGGGTGTGAGATATAACCCCGATCGCCGAAGAATAAAAAAGGCCGAGCGTCGACTCGGCCTTTTCTGGTTCCGCCTCGTATACCAGAGGGATAAACCCAAGACAGCCAAGGCGTCGAACTATTCCTTCGTTTGCCTGTCAAAACAGGCGCCCTCTCCGGGACTCTTACGAAGTGTCCTGCTTGCTGCTCGTCAATTTCTCGGGAAGAGAAATAACTTCGGAACCAAGGTTGGAGTATGCTTTTTTTTGCTGGGTATTCAACAGTTCAATAGTCGAGTCCAAGTGTTGCAAGTGCATAAACCACTTAGACCCATCCCCACTCCGGGAGAAATCCTCACGTAGTTTTTGAATATCAATTTCCGTGACTATTTTTAGACTCTCGTTTGCACCAGCGGATACCCGTTCGCAGCGCACCAACCCTTTTACGCTCAAACCAGCAATCTCGAAAAAACGACCATGAATCCAATCGCAGCGTGCTCTGGTCAGTCGTCAAGCGTCTTACCCTGAGGATAGATGTCTCGATGAACCGTAATTAATCTTGAAGCTCGGTAGTAAAGTGCTACTACCCCGCGAATTGCGAGATTCTTCAAACTATGAAATTACAAAGATATTTAAAAACTTTGGATCACTATACGCCCAGTTGTCACAACTATATCTGTGGTCACCGTCAACTTACCGTTACGACGACCCATAGTCTCGGCGGTCGGACATTATGATAAGTGGCCGTTCATCGTTACTGAAATCACTCTGGACAGCGGTGTTGTAGGGAACAGTTACATTTGCCCTACCTGGTTAATTACACGCAACCAATTGAATTTGTTATTCGAGAACTTTTTGGATTAATTAAGAACAAGCCGCTCGCGCCCGCAGATTTTTATGAGATCGGTATGCACCAAATCAGCTTATTAGGGCGCTCTGGAATCGCCATGTATGCGCTGGCTGCCCTTGATATAGCGATGTGGGACGCCAGCGCCAAAGATGCCGATTTACCGCTATGCGAACATCTCGGTGGGGACCTCGCAGATGTGAAAGCATACAACTCAGGGGGGCTTTGGCTGCTCCCACCTGAGAAACTAGCAAAACAGGCTGGAGAATTACGACACGAGGGTAATTTTTCGGCTCTAAAAATACGTTTGGGCCGAGACAACCTGGATACAGATCTTCAGGCCATTGAGGCTGTGAGAAGTCAAATGAATGAAGAAGGTCATCTCCTGTGTGATTTTAATCAAGTCCTGACATTTAACGCCGCAATCCCCCGGCTCAAGTCACTAGATCAAGAGGGCCTCTATTGGTTCGAAGAACCCATCCCCTATTACGAACTGCAAAACTATGCAGAGCTTCGCCGCGTCATCTCAACGCCACTGATCCTGGGGGAGAACTTTCATGGCGTAGATCATGCGGCTCAGGCCCTCGAAATAGGATCGGTTGACGCGATCATGCCCGACCTCATGCGGATCGGAGGTGTCTCCGGATGGATGAAAACCGCTGCCTTGGCAGAGGCCTATAAAAAACCAGTCTCTTCACATCTCTATCATGAGGTGTCAGCACATTTGATGCGAGTAACTCCAACCGCTGATTACCTCGAGTGGATGAATTGGTCCGATCCTCTGTTCAAAGAGCCTTACCAAGTCAGGGACGGACACCTCAAAATTCCAGAACGCCCTGGAGTAGGATTGGAATTAAATCGCGACATTATCGAGCTATATCGGGTACGTTGATTAGTGAACATCAGAGTCATTTTTAAACATCTGTTTGATCCAGCCCGCATTCGCTCGGAGCCATGATTTCGATTCCCGAAAGTCTGGTTTCACCGACTCCACCAGGTCCCAAAAACTGGATGAATGGTCAAAATGGGTTAGGTGGCACAGTTCATGAACCACTAGATACTCAATCACTGAATCGGGGGCCATGACTATCCTCCAGTCAAAGGCTATCGCCCCACTTGCATTGCACCGGCCCCACATCGATCGATATACCTTCAATGTAATTTTTGTTGGCTGGCGGCCAAGAACCTTAGAATAGAACTCTGTGCGTTCGAGGAGAATCTCCCTGGCGCGTTGGTAGAACCAATCCCGAAGCAGCGCGTTCAGAGCCTCAGAACTATTTCCTGGTGCCTTCACGATAAGCCGAGCTTGATCAAGCGTGATAGCGGTCCGTTCTGCTTGGGTAACCACCAGAGTCAGGGTTTGTCCGCGAAAAAAGAGAACAGAGCCCGCAGTGATTATTTGTGACGAACCAATAATTTTACTCGCATTAATCCTCAACTTAGACTCTATCCACCCCGACTTGGCACTCACAAAGTCAGCGATTTGAACGTCGTTCAGTATCATCGGACACAACACACGAACTCGATTATCCCAAGTGACACGCACCTCCAGGGTCCGCCGACGTGCTGAGCGACGCACCTCCACTGGCCATTGCAACTGCAGGGTCGACTCTTGAATCAGAGCCTTGGTTTCTAGACGCCTAGAGAACCAAGTCACTAACGCTTGGCTCTGGCTAAAAACTGATCAAATACACGGGCGAATTGCTGCGTATCCTTTTGTGAAAAAGGTTGGGGGCCTCCCTGAACCATGCCAGCTTCTCGCATTTGTTCCCGCTCATCACGACGCCTCAGATAGCTCTTGACCGATTCTTCATCGTACCAAGATCCTCGTGGATTCAGCCCGTATCCACCTCGTGCAACGACTTCAGACGCCAACGGGACGTCCTGCGTAATAACCAAATCACCAGAACTCATACGTTCTAAGATTACGTTATCAGCGACATCGAAGCCCTTCGATACTTGAACCACAGACACTAGTGGATAGGGTGGTTTTTGTAGAAAGCCGTTAGCCACCAGAAACACAGGAACTTTAAGTCTATCCGAGGCTCGATAAACCAAAGCCTTGATCGGCTTCGGGCAGGCATCTGCGTCAACCCAAATAGCGAACCGCTCTATACTCTCCACGTAAATTCCGGTTCCCAGATATCTACAAATCGTCTCTGATTTTTAGTCACCTGTGGCCGGTTCTATTTTTGCCGACTCAGCGGTCTCCATCGCCTCAAACAGTCGGTCTACGGCCACATCATCTGAGTCCAAATGTGTAATCATCCGCAACCGATCACGACCTACTGCCATGACCTGGACATTTTGTTTAGCCAAAAAATCGCGGAGTTCCGGGGCAGTGAGACCAGCGTCGGCCGAGATTTCAGCGAGAACAATATTGGTGTCTACCGGGAGAACACGAGAGAACAATTCACAATCATTAAGGAAAGTCTCGATTCGCTTCGCACGAGCGTGGTCCTCGGACAATCGCTCAACGTGATGATCGAGCGCGTACAAGCACATGCCGGTCAACACTCCAGTCTGCCGCATCGCTCCACCGAACATACGCTTAAAATGCCAGGCCTCACGGATAAAATCTTTTGATCCAGCCAACACAGCGCCGACAGGGCACCCCAGCCCTTTCGTAAATGCCAACCAGGCACTGTCGTGCATAGAAGCGTAATCGCTCACAGGTATCCCTGTAGCTACAGCGGCATTAAGGACCCTAGCACCGTCCATATGAACCGCCAAACCGAGATCAGTAGCGTTACGAGAGACCGCCTGAATTTGATCTAGTGGCCAGATCGCGCCTCCTCCCAAGTTAGAGGTTTGTTCTGTCACGACAAGACGCGTGCGCGGGGAAAATGATGAAGGCCGACGGTAGAGGCGAGACACATCATCGGCTTTGAAAAGACCTCGGTCGGCATCAATCACGGACACCATCACGCCTGATAATTTTGCGAGGCCACCACACTCCGCAAAAACAATGTGGCTTTCGCGGGAGCAAATAATCTCATCTCCGGGTCTGGTGTGAACGGCGATTGCTATTTGGTTACACATACTCCCTGAGGGGAGGAACACGGCGTCCTCCATCCCAAACAAGTCAGCGACCCGCTCACATAACTCATTTGTGGTCGGACAAGCACCATGGCGTTCGTCACCGGTTCTGACACCCACCACACTCTCCAACATCGCCCGCGAGGGGAGTGTTTGCGTATCTGAGTAAAAATCCGCACAACCTGTATTCAATTTGGCCCTCTTATGATGCTCCGAGAGCCTTTATCACCGCCTGTGCACATGCGAGGTCCTGCAATCCGACGCCTGTCCCATCGAATACAGTGACCTGATCGTCATTTGTGCGACCACTCGCGGTTCCTTCAATAACTGAACCAATTGTCACTATCGGAGCGTCATCAGGTACATGTTGGAACTCTCCAATAGTCCTTGACTGTGCGATCTCGTCTGTGAACCTTTGAGATCGCAAACTCAGTGCCGGATCCAATTCTTGCTTGCCTCTCGTGTCGGTTCCCATGGCTGCGATGTGGGTGCCCCCGTTGACCCACTGACTCGGGAACAGTGGCTCGAAGCAAGAGGTGATCGTGATAATCACCTGTGATTCTTTCACCACCGTCTCAAGGTCGGCCTCGCGGCAACGCACACCATAGTAGTCAGCCATGGCAAAGTGCTTCTGAAGATCACGGCCAGACCTGTTCCAGATAATAACCTCTTCAAAAGCCCTGACACGCAGGGCTGCCTCCAACTGGAAAACTGATTGATGGCCTGTACCAAGGAGGCCCAGTGTTTTTGGGCCGGAGATCGATAAACGATCGATTGAGACGGCCGACGCTGCCGCCGTCCTCAGGGCTGTGATGGTATTGCCAGCCAACAGCGAGCTGCATTGTCCTGACTCAGGGTTAAACAAAAAAATCGATGACTGATGGTTGGCGATACCGTTAGATGAGTTGTTAGGCCAATACCCGCCAGCCTTGAGACCTAAAGCACCCGAGGCCGGATCAAACCCAGACTTAAAGCCATACAATGCATCTTGGTATCCCAAAGATTCTCGGACCACTGGGAAGTTCCAAGCCGCAGATTCCATGCTGGCAAATACATCCTGCACAGCAAAAAATGCGATTTCCGGGTCCAAGACGTCAGCGATTTGCTGCTCGGTAACTATTTGCATACCACCTCCGGGGCCTACTCACATGAGTAAGTAAGACGCTAATAAGCCTTCCCACGCGCCGACACTGGCCATACCACCTCGACCACACCATTGCGAACCCCGACATACCAGTCGTGAACATTACAGGTAGGATCACAATGCCCGGGAACAAGACGCAACTTGTCGTTAACCCTCAACACGCCTTCTTTATCCTCAATCACTCCGTGCTCATCAGAGCATTTCACGTATTTCACGTCGTCACGACCATAGATTACTGGCAGGCCACTATCGACAGATTGTGCCTTCAGACCGGCGTCACAGATCGCTTTGTCGGCTTTAGCGTGGCTCATCACCGAAGTCAGAATGAACAAAGCGTTCTCCCACTCGCCTTGATCAATCCGCTGACCTTTCTCATCAAGAATTCGTCCGTAATCAGCGTCCATAAACGCATACGATCCGCACTGAAGCTCGTTATAAACACCGGATGCTCCCTCGAAGTAGTAGGATCCGGTTCCTCCACCGCCAACGATGTCGCACTCCAGGCCCCTGCCTGAAAGCGCCTCGACTGCCTGTTTGACCATACCAATGGCGACCTGTACTTTTTCCTGACGCTCGGAGTAAAGATCTAGGTGCTGCATGGCCCCCTGATACGCTTGGATCCCCGCGAACTTGAGTCCATCCGCCTTATCAATAGCTACTGCGATGTCAACTACCTCCTGGGTTGTCGTCACCCCACACCGGCCCGCTCCACAATCAATCTCTACCAGGCACTCGATTTGCGTGCCTGCCTCTGTGGCGGCAGCAGAGAGCTCGGCCACATTAGCAGGGTCATCAACACAGACAATCGCCCTGGCACCCAGCATTGGTATACGCGCCAGACGTGCCAACTTTGCTGGATCACGCACCTGATTTGATACCAGCACATCCTTGATGCCGCCACGGGCAAAGACTTCAGCTTCGCTTACTTTTTGGCAACACACACCACAGGCACCACCCAACTGCTCTTGCAACAAGGCTACATCTACCGACTTATGCATCTTACCGTGGACCCGGTGACGCATGCCGTGCCCCTTCGCGAAATCACCCATCTTCTTGATGTTCCGCTCTAACGCATCAAGATCTACTACCAGACAGGGAGTTTGCACCTCACTCTCACGCATCCCAACTCGCGCCGGAATGTCGTAACCCACCTCTAAATCATTCCAATTCAATGCACTGTTCATAATTTTCTCACTTCATCCAAGGGAGCCGATCTAAATCGACATTCCCACCAGTTACAACGACACCAATCCGTCGACCACGAAAAACATCCTGATTCTTTAAAATGACTGCTAAAGGCACAGCACAGCTTGGCTCCATCACGATTTTCAAGCGCTGCCAGGTAAGTCTCATAGCGTCAATTATTTCTTCCTCGGTCGCTGTAAGTACGTCGGCGACGTAGTGCGACACGAAGTGCCAAGTATTCTCTTTCAAGGGTACCTTGAGGCCGTCTGCGACGGTTACTGGAGCATCGTCGGCAATAATTCGACCAGACCGAAACGAGCGCGCCGCGTCATCGGCTTGTAGGGGCTCGGCCGCAAATACTTCGATATGTGGTGCTAGATTACTCACCGTCAGACAGGTCCCAGAAATCATCCCCCCGCCTCCAATAGGCGCCACAATAGTATCCAAACCCACGACCGATTCGAGCATCTCGGCCGAGCAAGTCGCCTGGCCTGCAATCACACGAGGATCGTTGTAGGGATGCACAAATTCGGCACCAGTTTTCTCTTGAACCTCTGCAAAAACTGCTTCCCGACTACTGGTCGATGGCTCGCACTCGGTGATCAAACCACCGTAACCAAGGACTGCGTCCTTTTTCGCCTGTGGCGCAGTCTTAGGCATGACCACGTGGCAGGGAATTCCACGTCGACCGGCCGCATATGAGAGACTCAACGCATGGTTTCCAGATGAGTGCGTCGCTACCCCCGAAACAGCATCCTCATCTGTTAACCCGAAAACAGAGTTGCAGGCGCCTCGTACCTTAAAGGCACCAGCCTTCTGAAAATTCTCACACTTAAAAAACAGCTCGGCTCCAATCTGCTCATTCAGATACGTAGACGTCAATATTGGTGTGTCGTGAATGTGCGGATTTATTCGCTCTCTGGCCTGGAGCACGTGATCAATGGTCAGGTCAGGTGCCATCATTACCGATTCCATCCCGACGCACTTCACGGGCTTGAGATTCTCTTCTATTGGTGCATTCATCACGCTACATCCTCGCATACTGGTTCCCCAATCGCTGCCGAGGCCTGTGGATCCGCGCTAAACGCAGAGCGATACCAATCCTGAGCCGCAGAGACACCGCTACCACTGACGATAGGGTGACCGAGATCTTTCATCGCCATCTCAATGACCGCCAACCCACTCAAGGCTTGCGCCTCCGTCAACATCCCCAGATGTCCAATCCGGAATGCTTGACCCGCAAGTTGCCCAAGCCCGACCCCAAATGACATCCCATACCGGCTGTAGGCATACTCAACCAAGCGATCGGCATTAAAACCCTCTGGTACCAAAATCGTGGTCACGGTGTCCGAAGCAAACTGCAGATCACGGCAGCAAAGTTTATAACCCCATGACGCTACTGCCTGCCTGACACCTTCAGCCATTTTGAAGTGTCGGCTGAAAACCTGGTCGAGACCCTCAGTTAACAGCAGATCTAGCGAGTGTTGCAAGCCGGCGATAAGCTGCATAGGTGGCGTATAGGGAAACCCGCCCGCGGCCGTCATTTGGTCCATCTGCGAGCAGTCAAAAAAGAACCTGGGCAGCCCCGCCGACTTACCTGCTTTGATCGCTTTCTCGCTAAGCGCAACTATCGCAAGCCCCGCTGGTAGCATGAGTCCTTTCTGCGATCCGGTCACGGCCCCATCGATACCCCACTCGTCCATCCGAAAATCCATGGATGCAATGGAACTCACTCCGTCAACGAAGAATAGTGCCTCACTACCAGACGCATTAATGGCCTCTCTGATAGCGGCTAGGTCCGTCCGTACACCCGTCGCCGTCTCGTTGTGTGTAGCCAGAACCGCCTTAATTTGACCTCCCGAATCTGCCCTCAGTATCTCTTCGATTCGGATTGGATCCGCTGGGCCGCCCCAGTCGCAGTCTATAATGTCAACGATCAGGCCAAAGTTTTGACACAAGCGAATCCACTTGTCAGAAAACACGCCATGTCGGCACGCGAGCACCCGATCACCCCTTGAAAGTGTATTTGCGATGGTAGCCTCCCAGCCGCCCGTCCCCGTTCCCGGAAAAACAAATATTTTTGCTGCGTCTGTTGCAAAGACTTTCTTGAGGTCACCGAAAAGCTGAGGCAACAAGGATGCGAATGCGGGCGAACGATGATCGATCGTTGGTTGATCAATCACCCGTCGGACAGACTCCGGCAAATTGGTCGGTCCTGGGATAAAAACAGGGTTGAGCTGGTTCATCCTAATTTCCTCATATTTTTTGGAAAAATGAACTTTACGACTATTTAGAACCACCGTATATTTATTCATAAAATAAAATAAGAAATAATGAACAAATAAAAATTCAATAAAAACAATATTTTAAATTTTCCATTTTTTGAAATTAAAAAAAAATGAAAAATTTTCGATCGTCGAATTCACTAAATCCACTTGCGCAACCTTGAGATACAGACCATGGCGGACAACGATATTAAAAAGCCCAGGGGAAGGCCCCGCAGCGTCTCAAATGAGAACACCCCGTCGAAGGCACTCGATAAGGGACTGATCGCACTCAGAAAAATTTCTGAATCTGACGGTGTGTCTCTGAACGACCTGTCGCTGGATTTAGACATACCGATGGCAACCCTGCACCGGCTTTTGTTGACACTGGAATCCCACGGGTTCGTGAGGCAATCAAAATCGGATGCAAGTTGGTCGATTGGTATCGAGGCTTTTCGAGTTGGAAGCGCGTTCCCGCGCGCGGCTAAGCTGCTGAATGTGGCTAGGCCCGTCCTTAAAGAGCTCTCAATCCTTTCAGGGGAGACGGCGAACTTAGGAATCATGGACCAGGCTGAGGTGATCTTCCTCGCGCAGCATGAGACTCATCATGCGATCCGAGCTTTTTTCCGTCCAGGATCGAGGGGATCATGGCACGCTTCAGGTATTGGCAAAGCGATCGCAGCGTACATTGCGATCACCGATCAGAAAAATCTGTTCGAGAACGCACCGTTCGAACAATTTACCCAGAACACGTTGATACAAGAAAAAGAACTGCTTGATGAGTTCAATCGAATCCGTTCCGTGGGGTATGCGCTCGATAGGGAGGAACGCTTTCTGGGTATGCGCTGTATCGGTGCTCCGATTTTCAACTCTGTAAACCAGGTTGTGGCCGGGATCTCGATCTCAGGGCCAGTTGCACGGATGAATGATCGATCGATCGAGACGCTTGGTCAAGAAACTGCAAAATACGGGCAAGAAATCTCAAGGCTATTGGGTGCAACGGTTGTTAATTAGAGAAAAAAAATCAGTAACCGTTAGCGCTAGCGCAAGGTAACGTACTGTTTTAGCAAAAGTTACCACGAGTATGAATCGCCATAGCGGTTCTTTCATGATGCCGGCACAGAGAGTTAATGGGTCGCCAATGAAAGGCATCAAGCTGCCGCGTAACGTAATCCAGCGGTACCGCTTATACCAGCCAAAAAGTCGGTCCGTCCTCCTTGAGCAACGAAAGATACGTTGCTCAAAAGAGTGGCTACAGAATCGACCAAGCCCCCAATTCACGCAGGCCCCAAGTACATCTCCTATAGAAGCAATCGTCACTGAATAAACGACAGATGACGGTCGATGTAAGATTGACGCCGCTAAGACAGCTTCAAACTGAGGGAGAAAGGGAGTCGCCGCTAAGAATGACGACATGAACAAGGTTAGGTAGGTTTCCGAAAATAGTTACTCACTCAGTCGGCGTGCGTCAGGCTATCTTCAGATGAATCCCTACAGCGAGTCACCGTCGCATGCGCCCGTTATAACTCATTTATTTCGATTTGATATTGAAACCGATCAATTAACACATCGATCATACCAGTAACTAAAAACATTGCTCCGAAACACAGAGTCCCGATAATCATGTCCATCGATGACATCTCCAAAAATCTGACACCAACACTGATTGAGCAAACTTTGAGCCAATTTCCGCAATTGAAAACCGACTCATCCAGTACCACTAACGGTACTACCTAAGGCCCGTCTGTCGTTTGCTAAGAAAAGTAGTTGGAGGATCTGTAATGCTAACCACACTGCATGCACTCATTTTCGGTTGGCTTGGCGCAGTCACCATGTTCACCCTTACAGTCTCACCGACGGTTTTCGCCGTACTCGATGGGCCGCAGGCCAGCTCATTCCTAAGAGCCTATTTTCCTCGACT
The DNA here is from genome assembly GCA_913042205.1 of uncultured Gammaproteobacteria bacterium. Classification (GTDB taxonomy): domain Bacteria; phylum Pseudomonadota; class Gammaproteobacteria; order Pseudomonadales; family Litorivicinaceae; genus HIMB30. Next base: position 27,453 of record CAJWIY010000007.1, on the reverse strand, counting down.
GTTCAGGTACGAGATCGCTGTTGGACTCGCAATCATAGGCCTAAGCATCGCTCTTTCTGCGAATGGTACGACCTATCATTATGGGATCATTGTCGGGCTTATGGTCACGATATTGGCGTATTTGAATTTAAGGATCATCATGCCCATGGTCAACGGTGTGTCCGATCAACTAATCAACGCTCCGAGCCCACAAATGAAGAAAAAATTTGCACTTCTACATGGACTCTCGGTCGGTTTTTTCGGCATCAACGGACTTGCAATGATTACGCTTTTTGCATTGGGGTATTAAATCAGAAGTTCTAGGTTGAGTTCCCAGCGACTCTACGGACCGCTTTTTCTTTGAGCTTGGATAAGACCACAGTTAACTTCGAAAACTAAAAAACAACGGGGTCACGAAAGGAGTGACGTTCCGGACCGCGTGCTGTTCGTCGAGAAGTGTTGGACTGGCAGCTCACAGTAATGAACAATCTTGGTTCGATGAATGGAATTAAGGACCAACACCTACCAACTACCGGCGGGCATTTTACTCAGTCAATAAAAAAAGGACGGATAGCACCAGATGTCAGATCCACTAGGCCTCACTTACGCGATTGGAGTTTGTGCTCTTGGGGGCTTTATCGGCCAATATATGTTCTCCTTTTTCAGACCAAAGATTGGTCTCATATGGGCGGGTGGGGTTGCTGCCCTGATTGGTTTTTTTGCGATGGTAATGGTCGCATCGGTAACACAAGCACTCTTCGGCTACCCACCAATTCAATAACCCTCTCATCTCAACGTCATTGAGGTGTTGTTCACCTAGAGACTAGTCAATTTCAGGTGGGGGCTGTTGGACCAGGATACTTCAACGGAGAGGCATGGTGGGCTGCTTTATCTTTAAATAAAGCCGAAATATTTATTGCATTGCACTATAATAATACTTTAGTATAATTACCTTAAGTAACAATCTCTCAAAAGGAGGACATATGTCAGTATCGCAAGCCACAAGCTTTGCTTTCCAAGTTTCCTGTGGATGGTGTGACGCGCTGCGTAGGACAGTCGCGAGTACTCTATCATCTTTGTATAAGGGCATCGTCATATCACGACAGCTTCGAGCGAACTATCAGGTCGCAGAACAACTTGCCGGACGCGGAGATTTCAAAGGCATGACGGTCGGCGAAGTTGCCAACTTCATAAACCAAAAAACTCTTTGAATTTAGGGGGTTGCTGGGGGCGCAAGGCAGCGAGAAACTCCCAGCATTTGGCGCCAAAGTGCTGCTCTCAATAAAACCTAGGTAACAAATCTGTCCTCGTGCCTGTTTTGCCCAAAATCACCTCAAGCCGACTGGAAAAGAGTTTACGTTGCTATTCAACTCAACCAGAAACGAGATTACCCAAGCGCCTCCAATTCTTTACGTTTGGCCTCCGCAAGCTCGGTCAACTCCGAGTATTTTCGGATGTCGCCGTTGCGTTGCGACTGCATGGCCTGCTCAAGTAATGTTTTGTATTCCTTATCTAACCTTTTCTTTGGATCACTTTTTAGAAAATCAAACATCTGCCTCTCCCTCATCCAGTCTAGAGGAGAGTTGTGCTGACCTGCGGACTTTTAAAGTGGAGAGAATTAAAAATTAACACAATGCTCTTAGGCTCTTCACGATTTCAATCGACTCTTGGTTGTCACCATGCACACACAAGGTATCTGCACGAATTTTGATTCTCGAGCCATCACTCGAGACGATCTGCTGTTTGCTAATAATCTGTTCCGCCTGATCCAGAATTTGCTGAGTATCATGATACACCGAGGCCTCAATTTTTCGGGATTGCAATCGTCCGTTAGGGGTATACCGGCGATCAGCAAATGCTTCGAATAAGAGCGACACGCCTAATCGGTCAGCGAGCTCTGAGTACGTCTGATGCTCCGCTGTACCAAGAATCATGAACGGTATATCAAATTGCGATCGGGCTATCGCTGTCATCAATTCCTCCATCAACTCGAGATCATCCATCATGCGGTTGTAGAGTGAACCGTGAGGTTTAACATAATCTATCGTGACCCCTTCCGTGAAGGCGATGGTTGCCAAGGCCCCTAGTTGTGCGAGCACGTGCAAGGCCGCCTCAGAATGAGGCATCGGCAAGGGACGACGACCAAAACCTGCAACGTCTGGATAACTCGGGTGTGCACCCACCGAAACGTTATGTTGTTTCGCGAGACGCACGGTTTGTCTCATGGTCAGCGGATCGGACGCGTGACCGCCACACGCGACATTTGCCATGTCAATGTAGGGCATCAAGGCTGCATCGTCGCCCATTGACCAGACACCGAAACCCTCACCAACATCAGCATTTAACTTCATCATCGTTCTCATAGTTAAAGACGCTACCGAAAGTCACCAAAAAACTTTTGACACTTTATGAAATCAACTCTCGCTTCATCTGGGGAAACTGCCCGGAAGGATACCTGCTGCCCAAATTTGCGTTGAGCAAGTTGCCCCAGCGACTTTCGAGTTACTGTACCAATTAACGGATAACCGCCCAAAGACTGATGGTCGCGCATCAACACAATCGGCTGTCCCGACGGAGGTATTTGAACCCCACCAAGTGTTACCGGAACGGAATAGCGCGGACTATCCGCATTGATGCTGGATTGCCCGTGAAGCCTGTACCCCATGCGGCTCTGGTCCTGTGATACTGTGTAACTTTGGTGCAGAAACTGCTCGAATGCAGAGGGCTCAAAGTTATCTGATGCACGTAAGATAATCTCACACAATAGAGGATTCGAGTAAGACTCCAGATACCGTCGTGGCATCAGCTGCACAGCCATCAACTTCGCTTTTTGGTAATTTAATTTGTCACCAACTGATAATGACGCTCCGGTCTGACGCAAACCTCCTAGGAGGTCACGCTGACAAGTCGCAACGCTTCCTAGAACGGGATGGACCTCGAATCCAGCATCAACCGCCAGATAGCTAAACACTCCGCTGTCTAATCGGCCAATTCGGAGCTCAGACCCTGCTCGCGCCGGATAAGCCCCAGGGCCCGCCATGGGATGACCGTTGAGAGAGATATCACCCCACGCACCTGTGATTGCAAAGTTCACGTCTTCGACAAACTCCGCGACAAATCCACCACCACCAATCTCGATCATCGGACAACTGACAGGATTCCCGAGCAGTTGGTTCGCCCAACACGCTGCGACACTATCCATCGGACCTGCCTTGGCAACGCCCTGGCTAGCGAAACCAAAACGCCCTAGATCTTGAATCGTATGCATCGGATTTGCCAGTTTAATCTGAAGCATTGCTCGCCTCTATATGACTAAACTCCTCGACAGAAATCGATTTAAACCGAACAGTCATTCCGATCGATAATTTGGCATCAATCGAGTGCTCACTCAACGACACTATGCGACCAGGCATTCGTCCGATAATGTGCCAACCGCCTGGGGTTTCTCTCGGATACACAACTGTCTGATTTTCGGCGATCGCGACCGATCCGGCCGGGACTCGTGTGCGAGGAACGTCACGTCGCGGCAAATGAATTCTCTGGTCTGTTTCTCCGAGATAAGCAAAGCCGGGGACAAATCCTGTGGCCAGTACCCGATAATCGCGAGAGCAATGTGCATCGACAAGGCCTTCGACGGGCAGCCTGACTAGGTCACTCACCGACTGGAGATCTAAACCAAGAGCGGCATCGTAGCAAACCGGGATTTCGATAGACGAATGGCTTTCGCCATATATCGTGCACCCTGACTCCGCAAATACGTCACTGAGGATCTCAGAGATTTGGTCTATCGCGATCCGTTCCGGTCGAACGACCATGCTCAGAATGCCAAACCCATAGCAGTAATCAACCAACCAGATCGGATCCTCAGATCGAGCCCAACGAGCAAACTTCTCAACCTTTAACAGTGTCTGATCAGCCACCGGGGGGCCAAGGCATAGTTCAACAGCATCTTCAGATATCCATGTGATTAAGCCTTGAGAATTTGATTTACTCATAACCATTCACACATTCTAACCAGCCGTATACTCCAAACGAACCCACACCCAATGAAGATCACAATACCCACGATGACCGCAGGCTGCTACCCAGAATAACAGTGTCACGGTCCCGATTTGCCAATCGAGAAACCCTACCTAACGATCCCTAAGGCAATATACCTCACCCTCACAATAAGAGGTCTTCCAAGATAGACTAGGGAAAGTGGAGCCGCTTAATTATCAAAGATGATAAAATTGTAAGAACAGTCCAATCGACGTCTCAAGACTACGAACGAGGTCTGAAGGAAATACCCCCTCCGGATTTACTAAACTCGGTGACCGCATTTATCGTAAACATGAGGCCCTTGAGATCGAATTCACTCGTGAAATTATTGATGATTTCTCAATTGGCCTAGTGCAAATGACCATGATGGTTGTTATTTGGACGCTGCTCGGTGGGGATCTGATTGATCAAGGAAAATAGCTAGAAAAGATCGATTTTTCGATGAACAGGCGCTCGGCCAGCTTGTTCGCCGTGACTCGATCTAAAGCATCGCGCCACCCTTTAGTAAACAGAAATTTACCCCATCACTCTTTGGCACACCTGAAGACACTTTCCCCTGTAAGCCTGCGGCAGTTTATCATTTACAAAAATAACCAATGTTTGCATTATTGCGATAAGAATTAGAAACGGTTTTGAAAAAACGTCGGCTAAGGCTTTTCCTTCTGGTACCGAGAGATTAAAAAGATGATCTGTACACAAACCTTATTTAAGGAGCTCACAGGATCAAAAAATTTGATCGAGCGAGACTTTTCTGAGATAGCTGACTTAACCGAACAAGACGTCGCATACGTAATTAAAAAAGGTGAGTTACTGCTGCGAGAACATGGTTTTCTCGATACTGGGTTAACAGCAACTCATAAAATTGGGCATGGCGAACCTATTTGGTTCGCCGAGACCATAAGCAAGCGAGCCAAGACATTTGAGTTCACAAATATTGGCGATACCGCCCTCTATGAAATAAGTGGGCCAGAGATTAGGCAGCATGTCGACAAGGCTGGATTTTTGTCGAGAGAGATCATCAGATACAGCCTAGCTCGAATTTATCAGCGAAGTGATTCCCGTCGAAACTTTTCTTTTGAAGACGCACTCTACCAAGAACGAAGCGAAGTGAACCAAGTTTCCTACGATCGGGAAGAAACCATATTTAGCTGGGGCGACAATGCCGACTCGATCTATTTCATAATCGACGGGCAAGTCTCACTGAGGACGATAAAAGATAAAAATTTCGTTCTTCTTGGGCCAGCAGACAGCTTCGGAGAATCCTCACTTATCACAAACAAACCCAGAAGTCTCAGGGCCGTAGCTGAGACTGATTGCAGACTGTTCAGAATGAGCGCGGATTGGGTTCTGAACAATTTAAACAAAGAGCATCCTATCGTTCGACTGGCCATTCACCAAACGCTCTCAATGAAATCCATTCGAAATCAAATGCGCCTTATAAAAACGAATGATGGGGTATATGTTGCGGATAGCAAGACCGCCTAGCTACGAGAAACAACCAGGACCTTGCGGAATACTGGTCGCTTACAAAGAGTTACCAACACGAATCCTGGTTGACACTTTCAATCATTTTTTCTACGGACTTAGTCTACGATCGAGTCCCGCGCCAGGTCGTTACTTGGGTTGCCACGTGTTGGCCGAAAAATCATAGACAATCGAACTCGGACAAGGTTTGGCGTGAAGTGTCACACCAATTTTTTCACCAACGGAATCATTAGTCGCAATATAGAAACACTTATTAAATTTCATTCCTACATCCTCTTCATGATCAAAAGCCATAGGGACAAGGACTGCTGGCGGTTCTCGCTTTGCCCATCCGTCAGCTGACGAAGATTTTGATAGCAGCGAACTGTCGGTCGAACAGGAAATTAAAAATAGAATCGACACAGCAAACCCGAGATATGACAACAAATACATCAGGAAGAGTACGCCCCTTTTGCCTCAAGATACAATTGGAAAACCGGGTCTCCAAAAAACATTAAACCGAGGAATACCGGTACTGCCGACACTAAAAACAGGCATTGTAATTTCAGCCACAGGCCATTCCCGGTTTTCACCAGTGCGGGATCCTGCTGGGAAACGCAAGCCTCATCATTCTCAATCAGCATTTGGCGCTCCTTTTCGCTCACGAAACACAATGACATAACCACCATACCTGCCAACAGACCGATCGCGATGCAAATTGAGTGTGCACCAGTGTCGCGGCATATTAGGTAGGTTACAGTCGCAAGAATAACGCCTACACTAAACGGTACACCAAGACCCAAGATTTCCGAGTTGTTGGTATTGTTGAGATCACCTAATGCAGAGTTCTCCTTAGTGAATGTTGCCATAAAAAGTTGCCAGCGATCGGATGTTTAATTATTGAGCTTCATAAGCGATTGCTCAGGGATTCTTCCCGCGTCTCTCCACCGATACACGGTGTTCGGTGTTACCTCAAAGAAATCGGCGACTGCTTTCACGGAGCCATGAGCAGAAATGACGGAATCAACCGAGACGCGCTGGGATTGTTTTTGCCTATCGGATGGTTGACGCATCGCATTGCTAAGAATAGGTCGCCATTTGTCAGGAATAAGACCCGACTTCTTCCAAGCTTGAACGGTTGACGGATTCAACTGAACAGCCTCAGCCACAGCTTTGATAGACCCAAAATAATTAAGTGCTTTTGAGAAGCGCATTGGAACCTCCAGTCACAACATGCTCAGAAACGACTTCGTGATAAAATTACATCAATTAAACTCAAGTGGGTAGCGAAGTTACAACCAATGATTGTTTATTGTCAATCATTGATTCGATTTAGGGGCTATGCTTTTTTTCTTGCAGTAATTAACGAGCATTCTAGTAATATCAAAACATGACACGTTCAAGAATTGAACCCTCGGCTCGAAACTTACCGGTCCAAAAAAGGGCCCGAGAAAAATACGAGCTGATCCTCCGGGAGACCTGTGCCCTTCTCGAAGAGTCCGGTTTTGTTGGATTATCGACGCGTGAAATCGCGCGACGGGCGGGCTGTAATATAGCAACTATCTATCGCTATTTCGGTGGAGTAAATGACATCATAAAGGCGTTAGGTGAACCGTTCTTCACGGGTATCTCTGAGTTGTTTGATCACATGTCCGCTCAATTGGCAGACGGCGAGTCCCTAGAATCAGCATTTGAGTTTTTCATACAGTCATTTACAAACGAACTCTCTCAAAATCAATGGGCATTGCACGCAGAGGCAGGCATCCTAACCGACAAAGAACTTATTGCTTGGAATAGCCAATTCATGGAAAAAATCGAGGGGAGGCTGACAGGAGTACTCGCCATCGCAGGTATCAAAAGAAGTACAGCTGAGCTCGAATTAATTTCTTTTAGATTGGTGCGACATTGGAAAACCTACATGCGGACATTAGTCGAATATGACAGTCTCGAAGAGGCGCAATGGCTACAACAAGACACAGTAAAGACGTCGCTGGCCCTGATCGAAGCTCCAGTAATCTAAACTGCTCATAGGTTATTAGCAACCAACCATAAGGGCACTTCGCAGATGTGGGCGTCGAATTTCACACGAGTTATAAGTGAGCATGACCTAGCATCAACAGAGGTGCCTAAAAATCTTTCCTCGTTCAATCTCGAGGCAGTCCATATTTATCGAGTAGACGTTTGTATTCGGCCAAGAGATCTTGATCCTTCAACATACCCAACTGCTTATCCAGCTCCTTTTGAGTGAACGAGGGTTGAATCTGCACAATCTCGTTGACATAGTCTCGGGCTTTTTTAGGCTCGTTCTCACGATCAGCAATCAACGCGAGCGTCACAAGTGCTCGGCTTCCCTGCAAGGAAAAGATTTCACCAGATTTAGCTTTCTCAAATATAGACTGTGCCACCTTTTTGGCCTCACCATTTTCACCCAACATAGCAAGACTCGTGGCGTATCTATTCGCATACCAAGCCGGATGAAAGGGTGAAATTCTCATCGCCTCAGCCAACATTTTCTTAGCTTCCAGGGGCTTCATCGAAAGGAGATACACAGTCCCACCAACCGCTAACATATCACCTGTCGGCGAACCCATTCCCGCCGCCTTAGTGACCTTCTGCTGAGCCGCGTCATAGGAGCGCTCGTATAAATCAAACCACGCGCCCAGCACTAGTGGGTTAGGTGTCTGCATAATATCGAAAGCTAGCTGAGCCATCCGGCGACCCTCAGCAATGTTTAGTTCCCAATGCTCTGGGCCGTCCATCATTACTTTTTGGAAATATAGCCAGCCTCTAAGAAGATGGGCGGGACCGCTACTCTGAGGGCCGGTATAAACTTCATTGACTACCCGTTCCATCTCATTATGGGCGTCAGGTGTCCATTTGAGGAGATGCCTGCGGCCTTCCCCGAACAATCTCATCTCTTCAATAGAGCTCCAGTGGGAACTGTGGTTACTGCTCCCTCCGAGCTTAGACATAAAATTAATCTGCAGATTTTTAAAGACACTTTCGGTAATCAAATCCTGAAACTCAAACAACTGCTCTGTCTTCCCTGAAAACTTGTCAACCCATACTATGCGATCATCTATAGCATCTATCAGTTCGACGTTAACTCGTAGGCTCCCTGCAGCCTCTTGAACACTGCCACTCATCAAATATCTAACGCCTACGGCGTCCGCGATTTCTGATGAGTCAAGCCCCATCCCTGCGACCTTCTTGGCAGAATTGTTAGAAATCACAAAAACATCGCTTGATCGAGAAACCTGACTGGTAATATTCTCCGCGATGCCTTCAGCGATAAAGATTTTTTCGGGATCCCCAGAAAGATTTTTAAAGGGTAAAACGATCAACGAAGGTTTCGTCGGCAGCGTAAATCCCATATCAGTATCTTTAGAATTAAAGCTAGGATTAACGAGAAAGAAAACGGCGATAGTAACCACTGCGGTCGCCAATACGGCAAGACTTACTTTTTTAGTTCTACTGTGGGTATTTTTCCTCTGTCGTCTTTTAGTTTCGTTAATCAGAACATCAAATGCGTGGAACTGGTTTTCTTTTACTCTCTGCAAACCTATGTCATGAAATTCTTCCTCTACTTTATCCTTAACTAGATCGTAAATAGCCTTAGAGATACATACACCGCCGGACTGACAGATTGACTCCAATCTAGCGGCTACATTTACGCCATCTCCAAGCAAGTTATCATTATCCTCAATGACGTCGCCAAGATTGACTCCAACCCGAAAGAACATTTGATCCGTGATCTTTAACGAACGGTTTTTTTCATGAACATCACGTTGAAAATGGGCCGCGCATTTTAGGGCCTGAACAGCGCTTCCAAACTCGGCAAATACTGAATCGCCACCTGTATTGAATATGCGACCACCCATGCTTTCGATCATTGGATCCAACATTGCCCTATATTTTCGCAAATTGGCGATTGTTTTGGCTTCGTTTCTCTCGACAGATTTGCTATACCCAACCACGTCTATTGCAACCAATACTGCTAGCTTTCTTTCACTATCACCATCTTTCATAGACGCTCTCTAAATTTGTTTATTAATCAAACCGTGGCCATTACAACATTTCCATCATGGTTAACCACTGATTAGACTAAATCTACATTTATTTTAGTCCAATACCCTGTGACATAGGGTTTGGCTCCATGGGCCAAACCGAGATATTTAACCTGTGGTTGCCGGATACGACGCAAACGCGTTTTCTAAAAGTCATGCTCTGTTAATCGCTCAGAACTAAAACAAAAACCTCAAGGTGCCAACCGGGACCATTCGAGGTGTTGATCGTGGTTAAAACCGAACTTTTCACCCCGTGTGTTGGTCTCGGGTTCAAATCAAACAAAGACATACCGCTGCCATCAACAAGCGCGTCTAAATAGATTATTGGTACGGCTAGATTACGATGAATCCACAGAGTATACACACACCACGCTTTAATTCTTTACTCAGGCTATCGTCATCATATACTCAGATTTTGGTGACGAAAAATAGGGGATACCCTGATGATTCGCGGACTTATCGCTCCAATTCTCTCACCCTTCAACGAAGATCTATCATTCGATCAAGTAACCTACAACGACTATGCAAAACACCTACTAGCTTCGGGGTGCTCGGGACTAGCGCCATTCGGAACCACCGGTGAGGCAATGTCCATCAGTACAGCAGAACGTCGGCTGGCCTTAGAAGGCTTGGTCAGATCAGGAATTGATCCGTCTGTACTGATCCCTGGGACAGGTCTTTGTAATCTGCCCGAGTCGGTTGAACTGGCACAACAAGCGACAGACCTGGGATGTGAAGGCGTTATGGTCCTCCCACCTTTTTATTTTAAGGATGTTTCAGAACAGGGATTACTTGATTACTACGAAGGCCTCATCGAACGTGTGAATCGTACCGTTCTGCGAATATACCTGTATCACATTCCACAAGTCTCTGGCGTTGATCTTTCAATAGACTTAATCAAGACATTAAGAGAGAAATATCCAACGATTATTGTTGGTATTAAAGATAGCTCTGGTGACTGGACACACACAGAACAATTACTGCTGATGGAAGATTTCATTGTCTACCCAGGCTCTGAATTACCCTTGGTCAAAGCCATGAGGCTTGGGGCTCCCGGCTGTATTTCTGCAACCGCAAACCTAAACGCGCAACAAATCCTGAATGTGATCAGCCTTTGCGAGCAGCACGACTGGGAACAGGCTGCCGTGGCGCACGACCTTGCCGTAGAAAGTCGGCTCATCTTCCAAGAATTTGCTCCAATTCCCGGTCAGAAGGCGCTGTTGGCCGGTATGACGGGGCACGAGCCATGGAGACATGTACGGCCCCCCTTGCTACCTATGCCCGAACAAGAAGCAGATTTATTGAGAGCTCGGCTCGACGCTCTGGTCACCGAAAGAAAATCGGACTGAATATTGCTGAGACCACCTTGTCTCAGATATTCAATCCTAAATTCTTATGCGCAAGGACATCCTTGATGCTTATAAGACGGTAACACACATTCATCGTGAACACCTCAATCATTGAACAAATAAATTTCACTACTGTGTCCTGCTATCCTCTATCTAGATGCGGAAGGTGACACATCGTGATATTCAAAAATTCGGCCGGACTGAGCGAATATGCAGCAAATTCGACTTATGCATTCTCTGATATTTTTAGTCTAGCTTGCGGCGTCGATCAGACCGATCTAATACCAGAAGCAATCGCGTTCCATCCAACTATCCGTCGCCTCTTAAACGATTTCGGAGGTACCACGGCTCGGGCAGGTGCATTGAGACTCAACCTAGACGCAGAATCTCAAACACACGTGACTCACCGAGCCATCGCTACTATCGTGAATCGCGTCGTCTAGATGAAGCGATTTGAGGCATCGATTGAAAAAATCTCAACGACCCACCTGACGAGCTCTTGCGCCATCAGGAGTTAGGGATTCAGTTTCTGTGGGCGGGCTCGAATTCTGGTGACGATGCGATTACAGAGCAAATTCTCAAATTAAGGAGTTATGACGTCACAAAACTTCTGGATGGAAACGGGCTCAATCGGACTACTAAGCACTTACACTCTCAATCTGTCGATCTAAGAGGACTTCTCTGTATCAAACAAACAACAGTGATGGGAATGATGATTGTGATAAGACCCACGGCGATCAATAAAAATCCTAGTTCAGAATAGTCTGCCGCTGTGGTGACCTGTTGAGTGGTCTGATCAAAAACTTCCCTAGATATCTCAAATATTTGGTTGATATATTTTGTTGCCAAGGCGCTCGCTGATAATGCGAGGTTAGTAAAAGATGCAAATACCGCGAAAAATGTGGCCTTCAACTCATCCGGCGCGTTCTTGGCGATCCACGCCAGCAATGGAATCATCGAAATCTGTCCTAAAGGCGATTCAAGTGCGGTATTCAAGATCGCAATAAACCGAGCATCAACGACACCCCCAGTATGGGTCGCGGTCCACTGATGTAATCCGTAGTACATGCCAATACTCGGTAATAACAGACAGCCGCCGACAAGCGATAGAATCACGATAATTCGTGCGATCGAATAACGAGCCACTAATGGCCGAAGCAGAATGATTCCTAATAAAGTGAGAGCCGACGAGATCGCAGCCAACACAGATAAAAACTGCTCATCGAATAACAAGACATCAATTTCAAACCACGTAAGGCCGGGCCCTGGAGACGGAACCGCACGAAACACGAAGATCGCTATCGCCGTGCCGACGACCATTAGGCGCGCTTCGTCGCTCAGATAGCCCAACAGCTGACTCATCAAATACACAATAATTATCATCGAGCCTAGAAAAACAATTTCCTGGGCAAACGGAATATCAAGACTTCCAACCGAAACCGAGAAAATCACAAATAAGAGACTTCCGTTTAACACAGCCCAGTTTGGACGCACCTCGGAGATAGCCTGTTTTTGATCTGGCCGATCGAGCCTCAAGTACCCCGCCAAAATAACGCCCGCGATCGAGACACAGGGAATAACAAGCGCGTAGACATAGATACTCGCGTAGACCGCACGCTTTTCTTCGTCGCCCAACAATTCAACGCCGCTAAACAACGCGACATTCAACAAGGCAACCAAGAAACTGCCACCGATGACCGCAAATCGACCAAGAGCCTGCATAGTAGTGTGCATCTCTTTAATCTCAGAGGCTGAGATTGGAGCACCGGTATGATCCTCGGTTGGGACTGCTTCCACGGTCATCGCGTCCGCCACCACGTCTTGGAGCACGTAGCCGACCGGAGCTAGGATCACACTGAGAACGAACCAGGTCTCAACCGCCATCACTGAACGCATTAACTCAGTTTCGGCAATGAGCCCATACATGATGAGAAGACTGGCGGTGATCACAAGCGCGCCGACATATACAAAATAATTCTTGTGACGCCAGAATAGGTCGACCAGATGACCCAGTGGCATCTTCAGGGCCCACGGAAGACCAGCCCAGAAGCCAAGACCGGCCAAGAAAGCGGCGGAAAGCCCGAGGTAGTCCTTAACGAAAAACGTTCCAACTATCGCAGTAAGTCCAGAAATTCCCGCAGCCAAATAGACCATTAACGGTGGCAAATAACTGAGTCGTAGTGACCGCAGAAGTCCTATAAAGGCATCGTGTAAGTAGTATCTGATTCTTGTCATTGGCTATCACAGCGTCCATTTAGACGGAATTTAAAGCTTACCTTGGTTGTTAAACGAGAACAGCCTTCGATTAAGATTTGCCAATCTGAATATTCCTCAACCGCTCTGGAACCTGATCTCACTGATTCTTCTAGTCCGCGTATTTTAATATTTCATCAGATTTGACATTCGTTAAATATCGACCCAAGCAAAACCTAGGGGTACTGAAATTAAAAACTTTGTAGCAACCGGGTTTGTGCTCACATTCCGCTACCAGTTGTGACTCGGATGGGTCAGGCCGACACAGGAAGGAATTGCCACCCCTCGGTAAGACGCGACCCTTCACTTTGATCATTACAAAAAAGTTTAAACCAAACTTGGCATTACTTATGCAAGATTGTTATCAGACGCCCATTCGGTGTCAAAAAAAAGACGGTTCAGTCTGGTCTATGCGGAAATCGCTAGAACCGGATGGACGGGTCTTCACAAACAACACGTAATTCAACGAGCCAAGTAACCTGCTCCCCCGAGATACAACTGTACTCGGGGACTTGGTTTCTACTATTTTCCTTGTGGTGGGACGTAGTTTCCCAGAGTGTTCTGAGCGAGCGTGGCCGCTCCGGAAATATCCATTGACTCAAGAATATGCAACTGGTCGATGGAGCCTGTTGATCCTACGGCAATTTTAACGGCCATCGCTTGATCAATCGTTCCCTCACCAACGGCAACAAAATCGAACAAGCCTCGCGTGATGTGGAAATCGATCAATTTGATCCCGGTCGAAGCGGTCATTGCAGCGATGATTTCCTTGCGATCTTGTGTCGGGTTAGCCACGAACCCTTTCAAGGCGGCTGCTGAATAAGTACCCACAAAGTATATTACAGACATCTCAATTCTCCTTACTTTTTCCTCTTAGGTTACGACACTTGTACGGAGTATAAGTTCAAATCTCCAAACAGCTAAGATTAGTGTTGCACAAAGGATCATTGAAAAGTAAAAGAGCTTCCGCGCCCTATTCGAGAAGCGAACTAGAGGCAAAAAAATAAGTCCGAACAGCCAAACAGAACTAACGATCAAGATATACCAGAAAACGTTTTGGATCGATCTATGGAATGGGTAAGGCGGGTTCATATGAAAAAATACCCGCACAGTGGCGGGTATTTTCTGTTCACGATACCTCTGATCAGAACCAGCTTAACGGATTCCACCAAGTAAAATCTTCATCAGCCTCGTCAGCAGACTCACCGTCGGTCGTTGCCTCAACTGATTCTGCGCCAATCTGCGCCCAATCTGGTACGATAGCGTTATAAGTCGCACATCCGCCCAGCGACATCAGCATCAATACCATAAAGAATGGAATAATAACTTTTTTCATTAAGCACGTTCCTTAGTTTCGTGTATTAGAGCCAAAGGATACTATGAATTAAGCTCCGCCTTAATCTCTTCCGACAATCCGAACGAATCTGCGGTCACCAGTGGCCAATAAACCGACAGCCTTGGGTCGTCCATCCTACCCTCCCCGGTGATCAATGCGTTCGCTGACACCTTAGGATAAATTTGATCAGCCAGCTTAATCTCACTCGCTGACAAACGTCGAACAATATGACGCCTGTTCAGTTCTGACGGGTGGTGGACACCGACAGATTCCATGAGCTCAGCTACTGCCTCAATACTATGCCGATGGAAATTAGCTACCCTTTTGGCTCGAGACGGTATATCTAACACCCGGTAACGATTCGGATCCTGTGTTGTGATCCCCGTCGGACATTGGCCGGAGCCACAATCTTTTGCCTGAATGCATCCTAACGAAAACATAAAAGGGCGAGCCATGTTGACCCAGTCGGCCCCGAGCGCACAGATACGGAGAATATCATATGAGCTGATGATTTTTCCCGATGCACCTATCTTAACTCTATCCCTCAATCCCGCGCCTATGAGCGCATTGTCCACAAATACTAGGGCGTCACGTAATGGAGACCCGATATTATCCGAGAACTCAGTAGGTGCTGCGCCTGTCCCGCCCTCCGAGCCATCGACTGTAATAAAATCAACATTCTGACCTGTATCGGTCATTGCCTTCACAATCGCCACGAATTCCCAAGGATGGCCGATACACAGCTTGATACCGACCGGTTTGCCACCCGATAAAGATTTTAGCCGGTAAGCGAAATCCAATAATTCTCTCGGGCTCGAGAACTCAGAGTGAGAGGATGGGGACTCACAGGTTAAACCTTCGGGTACGCCTCGTGTCTCAGCAATCTCTCTGTTGACCTTGGGTCCCGGGAGCACTCCCCCGTGCCCAGGCTTGGCGCCCTGACTCAATTTTATCTCGATCATTTTGACTTGATCACTTGCGGCTTTCTCTTCAAACAGATTCGGATCAAAGGCACCGTCTTGCTCTCTGCAGCCAAAATATCCAGTCGAAATCTGCCAAATAATATCTCCACCGCCAGCCTCATGATATTTGGACAAGGATCCTTCGCCGGTGTTGTGTGCAAACCCGCCAATTTTTGCGCCAGCGTTCAAGGCATGAATCGCCGGAGGAGATAATGCACCAAAGGACATTCCAGAGATATTTAAAAGCGACATCGCATACTGTTTATCGGTCTTCGCACCAACAGTAGTACGAAAGTTGTTATCTTCAATTTTTGTAGTAGCAATGGAGTGGTTGATCCATGCATAACTTTCATCATAAAGGTTGAGTTCTGTACCAAACGACTTCTTAGCCTGACTGTCTTTTGCTCGCTGGTACACCATCGCCCGCTGATTTCGGGAGAAAGGTAACTCGTCGGAATCAGATTCAAAAAAGTATTGACGAAGCTCCGGGCGAATACTCTCGAGGAGGTATCTCATTCGACCCACTAATGGATAATTTCCTAGTACAGGGTGGTCCTTATTCAAAAAATCTATGAGCCCCAAAAGACTGAGACAGAGAAAAAGGGCGGCAGGAATTAAAAAATAGTGAGAAAAATAAGAGCCAGCACCACTGCCGATAAACAATACAATCGAGATCCCCCAAAGCGTGTATCGACCAAATAAAAAATCACCCATATCAGATCACCCTAATAGTTATAGTTGCACGGAAACCTACCACAAATAGTAACCTACACAACAATGCCGCTTGCCGATGACACGACAACAGAAAAAGAATCCCCAAGCCGAGCAACTTTACTTATAAGGATGATTTAGTGGAGAAGTAACTTATTTGGTATCGAAAAGAGAGGTTAGTCGCAGGTCCTGTAACTGAACGAACCCGTGCACTATATCAACGATCTCATGGGTGTTTACGATTACAACAAAACCCAGAAAGACTCCCAAACCCACAACTGACACGTCACGTAAAAACTGCATTATCGAACCCCGACTAGAGTTTTTTTTATCGGTCCAGTAAGGAATATCTTTATGGAGAATTATTGAAAGAATGGGCTGGATGTTTTTCTCATCGAACATTGATCCTTCTACCCTGAGCACCATATAGAGGCCAACGGACCACGTCAGAATAAACGCATCTGCTTGTCTGGCTCACGCGCACTCCTGAAGGCGTCAGCAAAAATCTTACCGATAACGCCGTACCACAATGGCAAGACCGCATACTTCCACGCGAGGGCCTGATCTCTGTCCGGTAGATCAAGGGTCAATGTCACACCAATCAAACAGCCGAGAATACCCCCGTAGAGCATACCCAGACCGATTGATTGTGCGCTGACCGCCCTACCTTGATCAGTCATAAAGGAATAAATAAGAGTAAACAAAACAACAAAAAATAGACCTTTGGGGTCAAACAAGATGAGATTTTCACGGCTTACAGTGAAACCATCGGTCAAGGTAAATATAATTAAACCGATGGTCAGGATTATCCCCGTGTAAGCGCGGATATAGCGCCGCTTTCTCATAATCTCGATTCACTGCTGTTATTATTTCGTGTAACCATAACTTACTGTCACTTTTACTTCACCAGCGGAACACAAAAGATAGACGAAATCTGTGAGACAACTGCTCAAGGGTTTTAATTTGCGTAGTTCTATATAGACTGCAATTGGATCCCATCTATTAAACAATGCCAGATATTCCCGTGATTAAAGAACTTTTCGTCATTTTAATGATTCTGATCGACGGCGATTCGGTCGCATCAGTCAACCATGCGACAGCAAATGATGATCTCAATGTCTTCGAAACTCAGAAAAAGTGTGAAGCTGCTCTACCTCGGTTCGTATCACTCACTTATCCTGAATTCAATCCTCGCGCCAACCTGGCTTACCACCAGATTGTAATGAATGGTGTCGCAAACTCTCCAGTTGGGCGACGATCGGCGACATGGAGGTGTGCAAGTATTTTTGTTAGAGGTCCAGAATGACGCCTGCCATAAATGCTGCGAAGAAAGCTGGCATTCATTTTCGGGTTAAAGAATACGAACACTCGCCCGCCGCCGAATCCTTTGGTCTAGAGGCAGCAGAAAAGCTTGGTCTATCGCCGGATCAAGTCTTCAAAACCCTCGTTGTCACCGATGGGAAGAAACTCTACGTTGGCGTGCTTCCCGTCTCAAACCAGCTGAATCTGAAACTCATGGCAAAGGCCCTCGGTTTAAAAAGGGTTACGATGGCAGACAAGCAACAAGTCGCGGCGTCTACCGGATATGTCCTCGGTGGGGTGAGCCCGATCGGTCAGAAGAAATTACTACCAACTATCATTGACTCGTCGGCACAGACATTGGCCAGCATCAATGTGAGTGCCGGTAGAAGGGGCCTGGAGATTGAATTAAGTGCGCGGGATCTACAACGATTAACAAGTGCGACATTCGCCGATATCAACTGATTTCTGCTCTGCCTATCCGCCCACAGTTGAGGCCGACGATGACCCCTATTAGTCCTCAGTAAAATATCGCCGGTAACTGAACTTAGAACCAATATGAATAACGATACTGCAGACGAGGAGGACAACCAAACTGAGAATCTCTTCAAGTGCGTAGATTTCCAGTTTGATATATACCAGCGAACCCGCGATCGCTGTCATTAATAGGTACATCTTCAGGAAATGAATCGGATAAACCTTCTCGTATGAATTCCTCAAGAACATGAGGCCGTAAAAAGCGAAGGTCAAAAATACCCCATTACGTGCGGCCAACAGTCTGTGGTGAGGGATAGGTTCCTCACGAGCAACATAAAACGGCCAATAAATATCAATTCCGAGGAAATTAAGCGCGACGGCGAAGATAGCCCAAAGACACAGAACGGCAACCAATACGACCACTAAAATTCTCAATGGAAACCCTCTGACAGCACCTGTATGAATGTCGACGTTAATCGGCTGCAGCGGTCGGGTCAAATATAGCCGCTAGCGATGACCAAAAAAGGTTCAAAGTATGCTTCCGCAGACTCTTCACTTCGCTCGAACTAGCTAACAAAAAAATCTCGTCAGGATTACTAAAACGGCTTCAGCTTTCTGCTCGCTTGTTATCGTAGACCCCAAACTAAAGTATTTAATAAAAAAGGCCTCAACAAAGACTATGAGAGGCAAGAGCTGGGGTAAGTCTCATAAGATAATCGGTTAAACTAAAAAGAAATCCCACTAGCCATCAGGCATATCAACAGAATTAAGTACTCGATTCGTAGCGGCATTGCACGACCTCATCCAAATTTACTACCGGTATTGTGTGACCTAACTATGGAGCAATATGGGAAAGACAAGGGTTTGGTAGTGGAGTTGGTTGGAGATTTCTACTGATTACGCTTACACCGAGACTCATATCCGAAAATGAGTTTTGTTCGGTTAGGGTTACTCCATTCCTGGGCCTTTTCAATCTGTTTTACGAAATTCAAACGCCGGTCAATTAATTTTTTTTCATCGGCTCGGAATTCAGAAAGAAGAACCTCACCGCCCTGAACAGAGCATTGCGATTTTCCTTCGCAGATAACCATCCACTCGCTATTCGTTCTGCGTGATACTTGCTGAATTGATTGATCAAGCCGGTAGGTAATTATTTCGCCGGTAGTGTGGGGATACCCACCATAATCTCGAACCTTAGGACACTGCATCTCCAACACAGAGGTGCTTTGTGCGTTCGCTAGGGTGTTTCCCATAATCACGCCCAGCCAAATAATCAGCGTATATCGAATCCACATGTTTCAGCCTTAGTTAAAGCCAAGAATTGGTCCGATAATCTTACCAGATTTCACTTCGCTCCAAATAACTGCTATTGTTCGCGATCCCATGGATAGGTAAATATAGAAAAGGGAAGGATGAAGGCCGCCAAAGAAGCGGTCTTTTTTATGTCTGGCTATTCAGCAACGCAAGAGTCTCCGCAATGGCTTTCTATCGAAATCGCTCCCTTGAAAGAAGTCTTTCCAACACTCCATTCGAATTTCAGCGAAGAGCCTGTGTCGCCGCGCAATGCAAATGGGGTCGGAAAACAAGGGAAGTTGGTGGGTCGTGCAGGATTCGAACCTGCGACCAATTGGTTAAAAGCCAACTGCTCTACCAGCTGAGCTAACGACCCCCGGCAGGATATTAGAGATTCTCTAACAGGGCGGGTATGATACCGGCCAAGACAGATTTGGCAAGTGACTTCGCCGGGATTTTTTAGATTTTCGGGGAAATCCCTGGCTGATACCTTGTGGGATCAGGGAGGCCCGCATCCAAAAAGCCTCTCCGGCGCAACCGGCACGCATCGCAGGCGCCACAGGCCGAGCCAGAAGGATCGGCCTGATAGCATGACACGGTCAGGGCGTAGTCCACGCCCAAGGTACTTCCAACTCTGATAATTTCTGCTTTCGACATCGACATCAATGGCGCCTCTATGACCCATCTTGGGCCCCCATCAACAGCCGCGGTTGCGACATTTGCCAAGCGCTCAAACTGCTCAATAAACGTAGGTCGACAGTCTGGATAACCCGAATAATCCACAGCATTTGCGCCAATGAATAGGTGTGTAGCACCGATAACCTCCCCATAGCCAAGGGCGATTGACAGAAATACTGTGTTGCGCGCGGGAACATAAGTCACGGGAATACCACAGTCGGCTACCCCTCCGACTGGTACGGAAATCTCATTGCTGGTCAATGCAGAGCCACCGATTGATCCCAAATCAAGCTGGATCACTTTGTGAGTGTGATCTCCAAGCGCCTCTGTCACGCGGTGCGCCGCGTTAAGCTCAGAATTATGTTTCTGACCATAGTCAAACCCTATGGTGTAGCAATCGAAACCCCGCGATTTTGCGATGGCAAGAACAGTTGCGGAATCGAGACCTCCAGACAACAGAATAACCGCCTTAGGCGAATCACTCATCGTCCGCGCTCCTTTCCCCAGATCTGCTTGTGTAGTTGCAGTTGCATTCTAAAAGGATGACGCGACCCTAGAACAAGATTAGCCAATAGTTGTAGATCGATTTCGTCATATGACGGCGAGATCCAGACCGTCCCAGCCCTAAAAACTGATGGGTGTGCATCACACAATAATTCGAACCAGCGGAAATCATCCTCGTCGGTCACGACCACCTTGACCTGATCCTTCTCACTAATCAATTCAAGGTTGGATAGTAAATTCTTAGATGATTCTCCGGAGCCCGGTGTCTTGAGATCAAGAACAATTGAGACTCGAGAATCTACGTCTGATATATCGACGGCTCCTGAGGTTTCCAGAGAAACCGTAAAGCCAGCATCACAGAGCGACGTTAGAAGACCCAAGCAGTTTGGCTGAGCAAGCGGTTCTCCACCGGTCACACAAACTAAATTCGCGCCAAACGCCTTCGATGTGTTGACTAGATCAGCGACTGATCGCTGCTCTCCACCCTGAAACGCATAGTCGCTGTCGCAGTACACGCAGCGTAATGGGCATCCGGTCAGGCGGATAAACGTGGTCGGCAATCCCGACGTGAGAGCCTCACCTTGGAGGCTGGTGAACACTTCCGTAATACGGAGGCTCAGAGGCTCCCTCATGATAACCTCAGTTAATCTTCTCGAGCTCGCGAGAAGCCAATCCCGCCTCAACACTCTCCGGCGATTGTGTAATCACCTCTTGCAGGATCTTACGGCCATTAATAACGTCTTGATTTTTGATCAACAACTTTCCTAACTTTACCTTGACCTGAAGGATCCGTCGGTAATCAGGCGCCGCCAACGTTAACCCCTTAAATGTTTCGATCGCCTCTTGGTCGCGACCCAGTACATCAAAAACCTGCCCGCGCCAAAAACGAGCATCCAAGACAAGCTCACTATCTGGATATACTTGGACGAACGAATCCAAAGCCACCAGAGCTTCATCAAATTTTCGCTCTCGAATCATTTCAAACGCAGCGTTGTAGGCATCTTGATCTGATATTTCTGGCACAGCAACCTGAGTTGCTGGAGAAGGTTCAAACCCGCCGCGAACTGCCGAAGCATTAGGTTGCGTCGGCTTGACCGCGACCGCATCTTTCTGGATGCGAACAAGCTCACCCAGCCGTTGATCCAAATCCAAATACCGAGTCTTTTGATCTGTGGACATTTGACTCAGCTGATAGGAAAGCTCTTCAATCAGCCCGCGAAGAGCCTGCGTTTCCTGTCGAAGTTGCTCAATTTGCAGAAGCAACTCACCCTGAGATTGGCGCAAAGACTCAGAGCTGGATGGCTCTTCAGCGTGTGTAAACAAAGACGCCGCAGTCATTACGACGGCGGCGCCTGCAATCTGAAACAGTCTCATCGATTACTGATAAATAAGCTCTACGCGGCGATTACGCGACCACCCATTCTCATCGCGTGAAAGCGATAATGGACGCTCCTCGCCATAACTCATCGATTCAATCTGAGAACGGTTCACTCCCTGAATCACAAGATAGCGAGCCACCGAGTTTGCTCGCCGCTCGCCGAGTGCCAAGTTGTATGCCCGAGTACCACGCTCGTCCCCGTGCCCCTCGAGGCGCACCTTTGCTGAGCGATCTGACGCGAGGTACTTCGCGTGCGAATCCAAATCATCTAGCGCGTCCTGCTTCAGGTCAGACCTATCAAACTCAAAGAAAAACAACGTATCGGCAGCCATTGCGCCTTTTCGAAGGTCCTCAGCTGTCTTAGCCGCAGCACTAGCCGCAGCACTAGCAGCCTCTTGCTTTGCCTTAGCTGCCTCCTGCTTCGCCAGGAACTCGGCCTGACGAGCCTCACGGGCGGCACGCTCCGCATCAGTCTCAACCTTGGACGGCCCCTGAGCCGACTCATTCACTTGACCAGCACAACCTGCAAGCACCGCCAGAATCACCGCAATCCCTACAGCCCTCGCCTGCTTAAAAATACTCATTCCGTCACCCCTATTCGCATTCGATGAAAACTATACAGTTTATTTTTTTAGTTAAAGAACGGGCTCCATGCGGGTTCCCTAACACTTTCACTGACGGAAGGTAACCGAACTCGCACCCTCCCGTCCATTGAAACAAGGCCCAAAAGCCCTTTTTCTTCGTCAGAAGTGGCATAAATTAGCATAGTTCCATTCGGAGCGACACTTGGCGATTCATCTAAATCAGTTTCCGTCAGAATACGAATCTCGCGGGTTTTTAGATTCATTCGAGCGATATGAAAGCGCTCGTTGGTCCGGTGAACAAACACTATGCTCTCACCGTCGGGGGTAAACGCCCCGTTCGAGTTATAATCACCGTCGAACGTCACGCGTTTCACGGTTTTGTCGGCCAGGTTCATCATGTAGAGCTGTGGCTTACCTCCTCGGCTTGAGGTGAAGAGGATTGAGCGACCATCCGGGGACCACGACGCCTCTGTATCAATCGAAAAATGGTTGGTCATACGATCCAACTCACCGGTTCGCAAATTCGCAACATAAACTTCGGCGTTACCATCACGAGAAAGAGTCATCACCAGTTTTCGTCCATCAGGGCTGAACGATGGCGCACTATTCAATCCCGGGAATTCAGCGACTTTCTGCACCTCACCGGACGCTAATGTCTGTACATAAATACCCGCACGCTTCCCTCTGAAACTCATATACGCCACCCGGGATCCATCTGGCGACCACGCTGGCGACAAGATCGGCTCTGATGACTGAAATATCGTCTGCGGCCGACCTCCATCAGCATCCGATAGGATCAATTTAAAGGTCTGGTCTTTCTCTGACCGGCGTTCGGCGGATACATACAAAAGACGGGTAGAAAAGATACCTTTAACCCCCGTCAGGGCCTCGTAAATACGGTCAGAAATATAATGACCGATATCTCTCAAAGAATCTGAAGATTCACTAAGACGCTCTATTGGAAACACCAACCTCTCACCGTAAACGTCATGTAATCCGTACCGTACTAGAAGACCTCGGTCATCGCGCTCAACGGATCCTACAACGGTATATTCGGAATCAATCGCCCGCCAATCCCGGTAAAAAATCTGATCGTCTGGGCCAGGTAGTGACAGCATCGTGTCGCGACGAACCCTCCGAAATTGACCACTACGCTCAAGGTTCGTCTCGATCAATCGAGCAAGATCAACGTCAAACGCACCAGCGCTCTTCACTCGAAACGGAACCACCGCTATTTTTATTGGATTTTCGATACCCCTTGTAATCTCAATCACAAGTTCTGCTCGTGCCGGCATTGCCATCATGAGAGTCATTGCTAGCCAGATAAATAAACGCATCAATCCTCCGGTCTGAACTTCACTGTCAGCGATCTAAATTTTTCTTCGAATGTTGCCGCATCAAACTGCTTAACTTCGTTAAAAGGTGCGGCCCTTTTTACCGCAGTCAAGGCCGACCGATCAAACAATACATCACCACTCGATCTTACGACACGAACATCCACCAGTTCTCCATTAGATGCCAATGCCATTCTCAGGTACACCTCGAGGCCGCCCGAAAATGCAACCGGTCGACGCCACGCTCGCGTAATACGGGTTGTCATAGCATCTAAGACGTTGGCGGCCGCCCTCTCAGCCGCCAGCGCGTTCAAAACGGCAAGCTCTGCCTCTTCTTTCTTCTTTAATTCCTCAAGTGCCCGCGACTCAGCCTCAGCTTGCTTAAAGGCCTTCTCTAAAGTCTTCCCTTTATCCTCACGCTCTTTTTCAGGCAATGTTTTTTTATCTAGTTCCGGCGCTCGTACTTTTTTCTCTAGAGCTTCAGCCCTGGCCACTTCATCTGCTTTACGTTTTGCCTCGGCCTCGGCCAAAGCAGCCGCCTGCTTCGCCTCTTTAGCCTTCTTCAATTCAGCCTGACGCTTCGCTTCGATTTTCTTCTTCGCTTCCGCTTCAGCCCTCTTCTTCGCTTCCGCTTCAGCCTTCTTCTTCGCTTCCGCTTCAGCCTTCTTCTTCGCTTCCGCTTCTGCCTTCTTCTTCGCTTCCGCTTCAGCCTTCTTCTTCGCTTCCGCTTCTGCTTTCTTCTCCGCTTCCTGTTGGCGTCTTTTTTGTTCTTCTTCAGCTTTTTGCTTCCTCACACGGGCCTCTGCGGCCGCAGAGGGCGCAAACGTCAACTCGGTAGCCTGTATAACAAGGACCGGCGGCGGTGTAATAGTCTTAGCCTCGGGGGACACAGCAATGAAGAATGTTGAAATCAATACAATATGCAGACAGACGGCAAGCAGCAGAGGGCGGACGAGGTTCTCACCCCGACGGTCCATCAAGGAGTCTCCGCTACTAAGCCAATGGAGGTTACACCCACACCCTGGAGTGTTCCCATCACTTCCATCACTGTTCCGTAATCCAATCCCTGATCGCCTCGAAGTTGCACTGATGTGCCAGGCCTGGCTGCCAGCACTTTCATAACACGGTCTTTCATCACACCGAGCGTCACAGGAGTCGTGCCGTTACCACCAACATTAATGAATAACTCACCCTGACCATTCATGGAAATTACGAGCGGCTCTTCGTCGGTATCGACTGGCAGGGGCTCTGTCGATGCCTCTGGAAGTTCGATTGGGACACCTGGGGTCAACATCGGCGCGGTAACCATAAAGATCACCAATAAAACCAACATCACGTCGATGTATGGAACCACGTTGATTTCGGAGACGAGACGCTTTCTATTTCGCCGTAACAGACGCGCCATTAATCACCCCGCTGGTGCACACGACGATGCAAGATTGCGGCAAACTCGTCGGCGAAGTTTTCATAAGTCATAGCGAGGCTGTCAACTTTTGCGTTGAACCGGTTGTAGGCAATCACCGCCGGAATTGCAGCAAACAACCCTATTGCGGTGGCAACCAAGGCTTCAGAAATGCCTGGAGCAACTGTTGCCAGTGTGGCTTGTTTAACCGTAGCCAAGCCACGGAATGAGTTCATAATTCCCCACACCGTGCCGAACAAACCGATGTATGGGCTGATAGAACCGACTGTCGCGAGGAACGGAAGATGCGCCTCTAACCGTTCTTCTTCCTTCGCTCGGGCCACGCGCATTGCACGGTGCACACCCTCCATCACAGCGTCCGGATCTGATTTCACATCCTGACGGAGACGCGTAAATTCCTGAAATCCTGCCTTAAATACCGCCTCGAGACCTATTAAATTCGGTGAATTTACAACTTGCTTATAAAGACTGACGAGTTCGGCGCCACTCCAGAATGTATCCTCAAATAGTCGTGCATGCTTCTGCGCTCGGGATAAAACCCGGGTTCGCTGAAAAATTGCGACCCAAGAAAAAACAGAGGCCAAGACAAGTGTAGCCATCACCAATTGGACGACCGGGCCGGCTTGTAAGACGAGGCTTAAAATAGAAAGTTCTTCAGACATCAGTACTCTCAACAGTCATTTTTAATGCGTTTAGTAATTTTTCAGGCAATGCCCGTGGCTTAAGAGTATCCACACTGACGGCGACAACTTCCACCTCTCCGTTCACAAGATTCGCTCCATCAGACGAACGAGTCGCGGACTGCCTAAAAACTACCCGCATCGGACGGATCGTTTTTACGGCGCAGGACACCGATAGGATATCATCAAGTCTCGCCGGCAGTTTGTAATCTACTGAGACATGGCGTACGACGAAGATCAAATTAGCCTCGATTGTTGATGACTGCTCGATACCAACACTCCGTAAAAAATCAGTCCGCGCGCGCTCAAAAAATCGGAGATAATTCCCGTAAAACACAATGCCACCCGCGTCCGTGTCTTCGATATATACCCGGACAGGAATCTCGAAACCCATCAAGGTGCCTCAAATAAGTCATCGGCCCCACCAGCGAGGCCGACCACTTGATAACCGGCTGGGGTCAGGGTCCGACCCCGGGGTGTTCGATGCAGGTAGCCCTGCTGGATTAGGTATGGCTCGATCACCTCCTCGAGGGTGCCACGTTCCTCACCAAGCGACGTTGCCAGTGACTCAATCCCTACCGGACCTCCATTAAAGTGATTGGCAAGCACAGATAGGAGCTTCCGATCCATTTGATCAAAACCAAGCGCATCCACGTGCAAGAGGTTCAAAGCATCATCCGCGACCTGCACGGTGATCAGACCATCCGCCCGTACCTCCGCGAAGTCGCGCACGCGACGTAATAGACGGTTAGCGATCCTCGGCGTGCCGCGTGACCGCTTTGCGATCTCCAAGGTACCTCCACTCTCACACTCGATTCCCATCAGCTTGGCAGAACGTGTGACGATCTTCGCCAAATCTAACTCTGAGTAAAATTCTAGACGCTGAACAATTCCAAACCGATCTCGCAGTGGGCTTGTAAGAAGACCTGCACGTGTCGTTGCTCCCACCAGCGTGAATGGTGGTAAATCCAACTTGATTGATCGTGCCGCAGGCCCTTCGCCAATCATGATATCGAGCTGATAGTCTTCCATCGCCGGGTACAACACTTCCTCAACCGACGCAGACAGGCGATGAATCTCGTCAATGAAGAGCACATCCCCTACCTCCAGATTTGTCAGAATCGCCGCAAGATCTCCTGCCCGCTCGAGCACAGGGCCCGAGGTTGATTTCAAAGAGGCACCCATCTCGTGGGCAACGATATTAGCTAGAGTTGTCTTACCAAGGCCCGGTGGCCCAAAAATTAAGGTATGGTCGAGCGGTTCGGATCGATTACGGGCGGCATCAACGAACAGTTGCATCTGATCACGGACCTTAGGCTGACCCGCATATTCAGCCAGTGTTTTTGGCCGCACAGCGCGTTCGATACGCGCATCCTCCGGCAACGGTCCGCCCGCTATAATACGCTCATTCATGGTGTTCGCAGCATCTGTTTTAGGCTCGCCCGTATCAGACCCTCTGGGGTCGTATCTGGATCTGTTGATACTGTATTAATTGCCTTGCGTGCCTCCGATTCTTTATAGCCAAGTGCAATCAAACCTAGCAGTGCATCCTCTACCGGGGACTTTTCACTGGTCGTTTGGGTATGTCCACTTGAGCTCATGCGGCCCCTCAGTTCAACCAATAGTCGTTCGGCTGTCTTC
>CAJWIY010000006.1 GCA_913042205.1 uncultured Gammaproteobacteria bacterium | reverse complement strand
GAGATCACGCGTTTCCTTCAACTGTCTCGCCTACAATCTTCATTACATTTAGCGAATTTGAGGCTGTCTTTCAAACGGGTTCTAAAGCAATTGTAAGATCTGATATCCGCTGGCGAAAGAACCACATTAAGTCGGTCGCGCTGCTTGGCAACGTCTTACTAATGCAAGAGGCTCGAGATTCTGACGCACAGGAAGCGATTTTATACCGTGACGAATACGTGACCGAGGCTTCTACATCAAACTTATTCGTGATTCGAGGAGAAAAGGTTGTAACCCCACCGCTAAGCGATTTGATTTTGCCGGGAATTACGAGGCATCTCCTGATTGAAATTGCCCAGAGGCTTGGCATATCAGTGGTCGAGGATAGTATCCGGGTAGATTCTCTCCCAGAAGCAGATGGCATTTTTTTGTCGAGTTCAACGAGAGGATTGATGCCTATAGTTGAGCTTGATCCGGGTGGTCGTGTGGGAAATGGTGAGTTAACCTCGACATTTTTGGCTTTACGGGACGCCTATGATGAGAGATTGCGATGCGATGACTGATGAGTTCCAGGCTGATAGGCCAACAATCCAATTTCCATGTGATGCTTATCATATGTCCGTTATTGCGGATACCTGTGATGGGTTTGTATCAATCCTTGAAGAGATCGTGAAACGCCATTGTGAGGGTTACGACACAGAAGGATTGCGGGTTACGGCGAGTAAGAATGGGAAGTATCAAAGTTTTCGTTTTTCAATTAAGGCCGAGAGCGAAATCCAGTTAAAGCAATTGCACGAAGATTTGAAGTCCACTGGTCGGGTGCACATGGTTCTCTGATGACCGAAGTCATTATTATTGACCGAGGGCTTGAGGCTTACGAACAAACGCACTTGGCGATGAAGGACCGGATAGAACTTCTGAAAGGCGGCGAGCGGGCCGAGTTATGGTGTGTGCAACATCATGGTATCTTTACTCAGGGTCAGGCGGGTAAAAAAGAGCACTTACTAGACCTCGGCGATATCCCACTAGTGCAGTCTGACCGCGGTGGGCAAGTGACCTATCATGGGCCAGGGCAGATCGTTCTTTATACTCTGATACCGCTTAAAAACTTCGGATTGAGCGTCCGTGATCTTGTCAGGTTGCTTGAAAATACGGTGATAGCACAATTGGCTGACTACGGAATTGAAGCCAAAGCTTGCTCAGAATCGCCGGGTGTCTATGTTGATAATAAGAAGATTGCGAGTTTAGGACTTCGGATCCGTCACGGAGTTTCATTTCACGGTATTGCTGTTAACGTCAACATGGATTTAGAGCCGTTCTCTAGAATCAATCCTTGCGGGAACCCGGGTTTGGAGGTAGTACAGATTGCAGATCTAATCGGCGATATGCGGCTGGAGCACGTAGCAAAGGGTTTGAGCGGACATCTAAAACAGGAACTACTGGCTTTAGCGAGTCATCGGATGACCGGCAAGACCAAATAAAACGTCCTTAATCATTGACCATGCGGGTTCTTTTGTTGCGCCTTTAATATTTCTATCGATGTCATGGCAGAGGGTCAAAAATTGTCGTAGTTGGGTGAGGCTGAGGCGATTGACTGCGCCACGAACTAAACCCTCTCGTGAACGCCATACTCGAAGTGAACTGATCGCTTGATTTGCGGGTTCTCCCTGATCCATGCGGTATCTAATCTGCAAGAGGATATCGAGTTCTCTAGATATTGCTGAGAGCGCGGTCATTGACTCAACGCCCTCCGCTTTAAGTAGATCTGTGGTGCGGTTGAGACCAGCCAGATCCCTCTTCAGTGCAAGGTCTATGAGATCGTAAACAGTATATTTTGCACTTTGCGTGACCGCCTCGAGCACTTTTGTCAGAGGTAGTGACGGGCCGTCAATCAGATCGGATTCGATCAACTTAAGTCGCTCTATCATTTGCCCAGCCGCTACCAAATTACCTTGCGTATGCTCCTGCACAGCCATTTTAGCAGCTGAATCTAACTTAATTTGGTGTTTGGTCAGCTCAGAATCGAGCCATTTAGCAAACTGGTACGATGGTATATGGTTCGCATCAATAAGAGTGTTTGATGTTTCTAGTAGTTTATACCAAGTTGCTGAGGATTCGCTTTTTGTAAGCTTTGGGCCACTAATTAATAGACGCTTGTCATTTGGTGAGTTTTTAATCCATTGCTCGAGCACAGCTCTTAAAGACTGATCAAGTGTGGTCTTACTTAATCGCAATTCAACCAGTGTCCGATCGGCAAAGAGAGATAATGTTTCGAGTTCACTGAGAACGCGATTGGCAATATCAGTTTGTGATTGATCGAGAACCACGCGCTCGGAGAAACCCTGATCTTTACCGGACTTCCTCCAAAGGTCTCCAATGCGAGTGATGAAGAACGCTTCGTTACCAAGAAGGGCAGCAATGGGCGGGATCAAAGTACTCCACTGGCTTTGATCAAACTGAGATGCTTTTACAGACATCTGTCAGTTGGTCTTCGATTTTTTAGTTTGTTCAACTGCCTGTTCGTAACGCACACGAAGTGAAGTCACGACCTGCTGAACCAAGCTATCTTCAAGACTTCTTCTCAGCTGGGCGACACTCTGGTGTTCAGCTGATGTGGCAGCGTTACTATCTATGTATATGAGAGTTACACGGACTTCAGTCTCAGGCACTACGCTAATTCGAATCTGATCACTCAAACTATACGTCATTTCAAGTGCTAGCTCTGTCTGATCTCCTCCACCAGAAACCGGTCCCAGCACCCGTCGAGCGACTTTTGGAAGCGTCAAATTTAAGGCAGGGGCCGAGGTTGTTGAGACAATCTGTGCCCCATGCTGAGTTAGTTCTCGAGTGATTTTTCGAACTATGGAGGAGTAAGGATCTGTCGCTTCAATGCGTAAAGACTTCGGAAGTTGACCTAGTGGATCCTCTGTGCCGCGCAACTGAAAACCACACCCCGCTAAAACCGCTAGCCCAGAGAGCGCTATAAAAACTCGTTTATTCATCGTTTTGGCGCCACTACCAAGTTTATAATTTTTTGCGGGATAACAATGGCTTTCTTCTCGATCATGCCACCAAGGAATTTCGCGACACTTGGCTCCTCTCGAGCCATCCTCATGACCGTTTCGTCGTCTGCGTCCGTGGCTACCTGAATCCTCCCGCGGAGCTTCCCGTTTACTTGAACTATCAAAGTAACTGTGTCTCGAATTAATGCATCTTCACGAACGGTCGGCCAATGCGTATCGATCAGAGATCCGTCGTTACCGAGTTGTGACCACAGGTGCTGCGCAATATGTGGCGTGATTGGTGACAACAAAATGACGAGCGTCTCGATAACTTCTGAGAGCACTTGCCAATCCGACTCGGTTGTCGCATTGAATTTGATCGCGCTATTTGTTAACTCCATCACCGCGGCAATGGCTGTGTTGAAGTGGTATCTGCGGCCAATATCATCAGAGACCTTAGCAACTGTTTCATGGAGTTTTCGATACAGGTCGCGGGCAGAATCAGAGAGTGCATCGAGCTCAAGCGTATCAGAAGTTAAGTGATTACCCTGACCAACATGTTCCGTCACTAACGTATGTAATCGTTTCAGGAATCGATGTGCGCCTGCAACACCGTCATCGGACCACTCAAGTGATAGTTCGGGTGGTGCTGCGAACATCATGAATAATCGAACAGTATCTGCACCATATCGATCGATTAGTTCCTGCGGATCAACGGTGTTACCTTTTGACTTCGACATTTTTGATCCATCTTTTAGCACCATCCCTTGGGTTAGTAGCTTCTTAAATGGCTCGTTAGTGACAACCAAATCTAAGTCGCGCAGGACTTTATGGAAGAAACGCGCGTAGAGGAGGTGAAGAATTGCGTGTTCAATACCACCGATGTAAAGATCTACTGGCAGCCAGTAGTTCGCATTTTGATCCAGCATCGCATCATTTGAAAATGCGCTCGCAAATCTGGCGTAGTACCAGCTTGATTCCATAAAGGTATCAAATGTATCGGTTTCACGTTTTGCTTGACGGCCTGTTTCAGGATCCACAGTGTCAACAAAATCACTGCGACCAATCAATGGGCTCTCTGACCCATCGACTACTACATCTTCAGGTAAAGTGACAGGGAGGTCCTCGTCACGGACGATCTTTAAGCCTTCATCAGTATGAATTATGGGAATCGGACATCCCCAATAGCGTTGACGGCCGACGCCCCAGTCCCTCAGACGGTAGTTAGTTGTTACTCGTCCGATACGCTGATCTTCGATAGCGTTGGCGACTGCTTCGAAAGCTTGCTCAAAAGTAAGATTGTCAAACTGTCCAGAATTGATTGTGACTCCCGTTTTCTCGCACCATGCTTGTTTACTAATGTCGTAGTCTGGATCATCGTCGTAAGATTTGATGACGGGTTTGATTGGTAGGCCGTATTGTGTTGCAAATTCCCAGTCCCGCTGGTCATGACCGGGAACTGCCATAACCGCCCCTGATCCATAATCCATTAGTACGAAATTAGCGATCCAAATCGGAATTTCTTCACCGGAGAATGGATGGATAACGTATTCACCGGTTGCTATGCCTTTCTTTGGTGCTTTCGCGAGATCTGCCTCAATCACTGACATTTGTGCGCAGTCCCTAATAAATGCAGCTATATCTGGGTTTGTTTCGGCGGCTTTTGTTGCGATCGGATGCTGAGCAGCAACCGCTACATAGGTGATACCCATGATGGTGTCTGGGCGTGTCGTGTAGACCTCGAGTCGCTCTTGAGTTCCTTGACGCTCAAAACTGAATTCAACTCCTTGACTTCGGCCAATCCAGTTCCGCTGCATAGTCTTAACTTGTTCTGGCCAATCAACCGAATTTAAATCATCCAACAATTCGTCAGCGTAATCGGTGATACGAATGAACCACTGATCAATTTCACGCTTTTCAACAAGTGCCCCAGATCGCCAACCACGACCATCGACAACTTGTTCATTCGCCAGAACCGTCCGATCTACTGGGTCCCAATTAACGCGTGCTTTTTTGCGATACGCCAGACCTTTGTCAACCATGCGCGTAAATAGCCATTGCTCCCAACGATAATAATCGGGGGTACAGGTGGCTAGTTCACGATCCCAATCGTACCCGAAGCCGAGACGTTTCAGCTGTCTACGCATATGATCGATATTTTCGTAGGTCCACGTAGCAGGGGGTAGTTGATTTTTGATTGCTGCGTTTTCGGCCGGCATACCAAAAGCATCCCAGCCCATTGGCTGAAGCACGTTATACCCTTTCATCGTCATGAAGCGGCTGATCACGTCCCCGATTGTATAATTTCGGACATGGCCCATGTGCAGCTTTCCTGATGGATATGGGAACATGCAAAGACAGTAGAACTTTGGCTTGTTATGATCTTCAGTGGTTTTAAAGGTCTTTTCTGATTCCCAGGACTTTTGGATTTCCGGTTCAATAATTTGAGGTTGGTAATCGCGCTCCATCAGCTCTAAATCATCCTAAGTGTAAAGCTTGAAGAATAGCGCTTCGATCTCTCAACTGTAAGGCGTTTAACAAAAAAACCGTCCTAGTAGAGTATGGATGTTTCGTTTTTCCGCGTCAGCGTCAAAATAATCAGCAGTAAAATTACGGTGGGAGCTTCGCCAACTTGCGCATATGGAGTGACAGTCGTTGCTGGAATGATAGAGTGTCTCAGTATAGCCTTCTTGAATCGCGGGAGTTCTTGTTCAATCCGGCCACGTGCATTGATAAACGCTGTTAGTCCGTCATTGGTGGCTCTAACCACTGGTTTTCCAAGTTCGCGTGCCCGAATTTGGGCAATTTGAAGATGTTGATCGGGTCCAATCGAGTCACCAAACCAAGTGTCATTTGATACAGTTAGAATGACATTGGCTGATCTTGCCATATTACGCGCTTGGCCTGTGTAGGCGATCTCATAGCAAATAAGCGGTGCAAATTTTAGATATCCGTGAGAGATCATCTGTTGCCGATTTCCTGGAACAATTGTGGACATCGGTAGGTCAAAAAAAGTGATGAGTCCTCTAAAAATCGACTCAAGTGGTACGTACTCCCCAAAGGGCACTAACCTGGTTTTGTCGTAGGTTCCGGTTCCTACGCCGACAGTAATGAGACGGTTTGTATATCTGCCGCGATGTTGACCGAGGATACCAGTAATCAGTGTTTGCTCATTTAATCGAAGTTGTGATTCAAGATTGGGAAGGGTCGAATACAGACGTGATTCAGTCATCGGCAGCCCCGTCTCTGGCCATATGATTATGTCAACATCAGGCGGAAGTCCTCGAGAGATGTGATTCCTTACAATCTGGTCTTTAAATTCGGGTCTCCATTTTAGGGCTTGCGGAGTGACTGGTTGCCAAAGTGCGACATGCGCGCTGTTCTCAGGATTTTCTTCAGGAATAAATTGTTTATTTAGTTCCAAGCCTCCGGCCAATATGATAATCGTCAACAACATTGGCTTGATCTTTCGATCCATCAGACTCGCTAAAAGAAAACCACTGGTAAGACAGATGAGTGCGGTTGTGCCGAAAACGCCCACCCATGATAGATACCCCTCAAACGGCGTTTCGATCGCGCTGTAGCCAAGTAGCAGCCATGGAAAACCGGTCAAAAACCAACTCCGAAGCGCTTCCATAGTTACCCAACATGAGGTGAGTAAGCAAACTCGGCCCAGCGTTGTTGACCAACGTTTATGCCACTTGGTGTAACCCAACGAAGCAATTCCGGGGAAGACAGCCAGGCCTGCCACAAAGACTGCTGTCATGGTGAGTGCGAGTAATATTGATGCGCCTCCATGTTCTGTCATACTAATCGAAATCCAAGAGACTCCAGATCCAAAAAGACCAAGCCCATAAATGAATCCGACATAAAACCCGGAGTATTTGATAGAGAGCCACATCCAGATCGCGATGCTAATACTTGCGCACCACCAAAAATTAAAGGGAGCAAAAGCAAGGGTGCCTAGGGCGCCGGCAACTAGCGCTAAAATATATTTAAACGGATTCGTCAGATCCATGCGGACGAACTTCAAGAAGACGGATCCGTCTACTATCTGCGTTTAAAATAACGAAATTTAGGTGACCAAGAGTTGCCTTTTCGCCACGCGTGGGCAGATGACCGAAAGTGTGTGTAACTAGACCACCAATCGTATCAAACTCATCACCCGAGAAGTTCGTTCCAAATTCTTCGTTAAAGTCCTCAATCTCCGTCATTGCTTTGACTAGACTCGTGCCATCGGCCTGGTGACGAATATTGAGGTCCTCCTCATGATCGTGCTCATCTTCAATTTCACCGACGATCTGCTCTAGCACGTCTTCAATGGTCACCAATCCAGCAACGTCACCATATTCATCAATCACTACCGCCATATGAGCTCGGTTATCACGGAAGTCTTTTAGAAGCTGATCGAGACGTTTACTCTCTGGTACGCGCCTCACCGGGCGGGCAACTTCTTTAATCTCAAACTGTTCTAGATCCTGACTAATTAAAAAGGGTAGTAGGTCTTTGGCGAGAAGGATCCCAACAACCTCGCTAGGTTGCTCGTTTAGGACTGGAAAGCGAGAGTGCGCAGAGTCAATAATTCGCGGCAAGAATTCTTCAGGTCGTTCGTCTGCCCGGATAGCGATCATTTGAGTTCGCGGAATCATGACTTCTCTAACTTGCATGTCACTGACAGCAAGCGCTCCTTCCAGAATCGCAAGGGTTTCTTGATTAAATAAACCCCGCTCGTTAGCGTCACGCAGTTCGTTGATTAACTCGGGTTTATTTTCAGCCTCACCAGAGATAACGCTTGCCAAACGGTCGAACCAGGAGCGGGAATCCAAGTTCTCGGGACGTTGTCCGTCGTTCATGTATCTTTCTGTTCCTTGCCCAGATACGGATTAGGATAGCCGAGATCTGAAAGAATACTGATTTCTTTAGCTTCCATCTCATTGGCGTCATTGCCATTAACGTGATCATAACCCATCAAATGCAGACACCCATGAACGACCATATGTGCAAGATGATGTTCAAAAGGTATCGACTGCGCATGGGCCTCTTCCTCCACCACAGGTAAGCAGACAGCGATGTCACCAAGTATTGTCGGACCCTCAGGTAATTGAATATCTGCACGAAAAGATAACACGTTGGTTGGATATCTTTTTCCAACAAATGTTTCATTAAGTTGTAGGCCTTCAGTCGCGTCAACCACGCGAATCGCTAGTTCGCATATCTTGTCAGTTTCGGACGATAACGTTACGTTGGCCCAATGTACTACTTGGTCTGAAGCGATAGGACAACTTGCAGTTGAATCTTCAAACTCAATGATCATCTGACGCCTTGTCGTAAGCATCAACGATGCGACCCACTAATGGATGCCTTACAACATCTCTGTAGCCAAAACGCGTTATCGAAATTCCTTGGATAGATTCTAGTACGCGGCACGCATGCATGAGTCCCGAGTCTGCCTTTCTTGGTAAATCAATCTGACTTGGATCACCAGTGATCACTGCCGTGGAACCAAAGCCGAGTCGTGTGAGGAACATTTTCATCTGCTCGCGTGTGGTATTTTGGCTCTCATCCAAGATAATGAAACTGTGATTGAGCGTACGGCCACGCATGTAAGCAAGCGGCGCTATTTCAATGACTTGGCGCTCGAGAAGCTTGGTGACTTTATCGAATCCGAGCATTTCATATAGCGCGTCGTAGAGAGGTCTTAAATAAGGGTCTATCTTTTGAGCTAGATCTCCGGGCAGAAAACCAAGTCGTTCTCCAGCTTCAACTGCTGGCCTGACAAGGATAATACGTTCAACTTGGTCAAGCCGAAGCGCCTCGACAGCGCAGGCGACTCCCAACCACGTTTTTCCTGTGCCCGCTGGGCCAATGCCAAAGTTAACGTCATGTGATCTTATCGCATCGATGTAACTAAGCTGATTTCCTCCACGAGGTTTGATTTTGAGTTTCGGCGTATCGATCACTATTGCTGCGTGAGTATCCTCCTGAGAAATTGATACCGCTTGCAGTTGTAGGTGAACCGCGTCATCTGAGAGTTCGGAATCCCGGGTTTCTCGATACAACTGATCAAGTAAACGAGCACAAGTTTTCGTCGCGACCTCTTCACCCTCAATTTCAAATTCGTTTCCGCGGTTACGGATTATCACGGGTAACCGCGATTCGATAAGCCTCAGGTGGGCATCTTGGCGACCACACAGCGATGCCAAGCGGCGGACATCATTGGGTTCGATAACAAATTGGTGGACGTCCATTACCAAGGATCTCTAGAGGTCACTCGGCCTCGCAAAGAATTAGGAAAAGATTCCACAATTTCGCATTCTACGAATTTACCAATGAGGTTGGTCTTGTCTGAACGGAAATTCACAACGCGATTATTTTCGGTACGACCCGATAACTCGCCAGGATCTCGTTTCGAAGGGCCGGTAACTAATATTGACTGCAAAGTGCCGACCATATTCCTACTAATTTTCTGAGCATTTTGAGAAATTCTGGCTTGTAGCGCCGCTAAACGAATTTTTTTTGTGCCTTGGTGGGTTTGGTCATCGAGTTCAGATGCAGGAGTGCCTGGACGGGCCGAATAGATAAAACTAAAGCTCACATCGAATCCCACTGACTCAATTAACTCCATCGTTTTCTCAAAATCTGTAACCGTCTCGCCGGGGAAACCAACAATAAAATCTGACGATAAACTGATCCCCGGACGTGCCTCTCTAATCTTCCGGATTTTGGCTTTGTATTCAAGTGCTGTATGACCACGTTTCATGGCAGCAAGGATCCTGTCAGAGCCAGACTGTACCGGGAGATGAAGGTGACTAACAAGTTTTGGAACATCTTTGAAGCATTCGATTAAGGCGTCAGAGAACTCAATAGGGTGGCTTGTCGTGAAACGGATGCGCTCTATTTCCGGAACTTCTGCTGTGATGCGAATCAGATCTGATAGATCCACGGTTTCACCGTCATCTGTGTCAACACGGTAGGCATTTACATTCTGACCTAAGAAATGAATTTCCCGCGCACCCTGATCAACATTAGCAAGAACTTCCTGAAGTATGCTCTCAAGTGGACGGCTTACTTCCTCGCCCCGCGTATATGGGACAACACAAAAGGTACAATATTTACTGCAGCCCTCCATGATGCTTATGAATGCACTTGGTCCTTCGAGCCTTGGCTCTGGTAAGCGATCAAACTTTTCGACCTCTGGAAAACTAATATCGACTTGTGCTTTGCCGCTTCTGCGCCGTGCCTCCAGCATTTCGGGCAAACGATGCAGGGTCTGAGGCCCGAACACTAGGTCGACGAAAGGAGCCCTTTGGCGGATTGCCTCACCCTCTTGCGATGCAACGCAACCGCCAACACCAACAATTAAATTCGGATTGATTTCTTTGAAAACTTTATAGCGCCCCAATTCCGAGAATACTTTTTCTTGCGCTTTCTCTCGAATGGAACATGTGTTTATTAGAATAACTTCTGCGTCGTCTGGTTTATCGGTTACCGTCAGTTCATGACTGGCACTGAGCAAATCGGCAATTCGGTCCGAATCATATTCATTCATCTGACAACCGTGGGTCTTGATGAAGAGTTTTGCTGTCATTTAATCTCCTTTAGAGTGGGCGCGCGAGTATAGTCTGAAGCGCTTGAAATTGCACGACTGTTCTTGACGGGGCCCGCAAAGACCTACAGACTACGCGCCCCAAACCTGAGGATCATGATGGCTAAAACTATTGAACCAACTTTCCGTGTACAGTTTGTCAGTCAAGACAAGGTGTTCGAGGTGTTTGCTAAACGAATTTATTCTAGCGACCTCTACGGATTTATTGAGGTGGAAGAATTTGTGTTTGGTGAACGGAGCGGTCTTCTGGTGGATCCGAGTGAAGAGAAGCTCAAAACCGAGTTTCAGGGCGTAAAACGCAGTTATATACCAATGCATGCGGTTATTCGTATCGACGAAGTCGAGGTTTTAGGGCCTGCTCGAATTCGTGATAGCAAAGGTTCGGTTGCCTCACTTTCAATGGTTCCTCCACCTAGAGTCCCGCGAGACGCGGATTGATCTGAATCTCGTCAAGTAGAATGCGAGCCGATTCCATCAAGCTTGCATCGTCGGTCGGATCAAAATCCTTTCCCTCAGTCTCTAATTCACTCATGCCTTCTATAGCCGGTAAACCAAGATCCAATCGACGCGTATTTTCGATATCAAGAAGTGTTTGCTTGTTGGTTTCGCGCTCCTTGATACGTATTTCAAGGTTGAGGGAAGTGCCCTTTTCTCCTCTTAATTCCAGTGCTTGTTCTGTTCGCTTTATTAAAGCCTTAAAATTTGGGTCTGCTGCGATACGTGCTTGATGGCGATCGATTAGCTGCGAAGTTCTAGTCTGTGGGCTATCTATTGGGCGATAACGGAGCGAACGAATCTGATCCCAGGGCAAGGCTGTGTCCAATGCGCTTTCGCCGATTTCGTTGGGATCGAATGCCGATGGAAACTGAATATCTGGAATCACGCCTTGGTGCTGGGTTGATTGCCCTGAGATTCTATAAAATTTAGCGATGGTGAGTTTCAGTTGGCCCTTATTGACGGGAAGTAACGCTTGGACGGTACCCTTACCAAAGGTTTGAGAACCAATGACCAGGCCTCGTCCGTAGTCCTGGACAGCCCCAGCGAATATCTCACTCGCTGATGCGCTCAGGCGGTTTACCAATACAGCCATAGGGCCCTCCCAGAAAACGCCCGGATCACGGTCACCTCGAACATCAGTGCGGCCACCAGCGCTCTGAATTTGGACCACGGGTCCTCGGGGGATGAATAATCCAAATAACTCGTAAGCCTCTTGCAGAGAACCGCCGCCATTGTTTCGGAGATCGACAATGACACCGTCTACATTCTGCTGCTGGAGTTCTTCTAATAACTTTTTAACATCTCGGGTTGTGCTTCTGTAGTTCGGATCACCGGCTTGTTTAGCAGTAAAGTCAGAGTAGAATGTTGGAATAATTATGACGCCGATTTTTTTTCTATTTTCACCAACTTCGACCGTATAGCTTTTAGCTGACTGCTCTTCGAGCTGCACTCGATCACGGATTAGTACAATCTCACGATGAGGAGCATCATCACCTGCCTGTACCTCCAATCGTACCTGCGACCCCTTAGGTCCTCTTATGAGTTGGACTACTTCGTCGAGTCTCCAGCCAACAACATCTTCAAAGGGCTTCAAACCCTGCGCTACGCCCAAGATGCGGTCGGCGGGTTTTAGTCGCCCGTCCATGTCCGCTGGTCCACCTGGAATTAGGTTAACGATCTTAGTGAATTCATCTTCCGATTGGAGG
The DNA here is from genome assembly GCA_913042205.1 of uncultured Gammaproteobacteria bacterium. GTDB lineage: Bacteria > Pseudomonadota > Gammaproteobacteria > Pseudomonadales > Litorivicinaceae > HIMB30. The sequence continues at coordinate 50,416 of CAJWIY010000006.1, read as the reverse complement.
ACAGCACCAATACCTTGTAGTGACAGTGACATGTTGATGTTAAAGGTCTCGCTATCGGCAGGCGGTAAATAGGAGGTATGTGGGTCATAAGCACTCGCATAGGCATTTATTACACCAGAAAAAATGTCATCTGGACGCGTTTGCTCGATTCGATTTTTTTGACTTTTGTAGCGTCTGACGAGGGCTTTGACCATTTCTGTCTCGGATCGATCCGCGAGCAACAGATTTATGGCTTGATTTTCCAGCTGTTTTCGCCACAGATCTTTTAGCGCCGGCAGATCGCTAACCCAAGGTGTTCCTTGGTCACGCACCTGTAATTCTTCGATATCAGATAAATCGATAGCGCCCGCACCTTTTGACAAGGTCGAGAGCCAGAAATCGAGACGTTCCTCTGATCGCGTCAGGGAGAGACCATACAGCCTATATATGGTTTCCAAATTTCCACTTTCGATTTGATTAGGTAAAGATTTGACAGGAATATTTTTAATGTCCTGTTGTGTTAATAGTGAGCGAGCGGGATCAATTGCTTTGAGGATCAGCTGACCAACCATCGGCTTGCGCTCTGAAAGTACGATATCTGAGGCCAAATGGCGTCGTTCAAGCTCGCGACTAATTATTTGTGCGAGCATGCTATCCTCGTGCGTTGGCTTAATCGTTAGCGCTTGCGTCGAGCACGTCCAAGCGACTGTTCCTGAAAGTACCAATGCTGTGAGCGGGATATTACATAACCAACTTTGCTTTAACACCTTACGTCTGGTCCCATTCAAACTTAATTAACCTGTTATGCTTCCTTATGCCTTAGAACGCAACCCCGGAGGGACAACTTGGATTTAAATTATGGGTCACCCTTTGTTGACCGCTTAATAAACTTTCTCGATCGATCACCGACGCCATGGCATACGATCGCTAATATCTCCGAGTATCTCGAACATAGCGGATTTATTCGATTGGATGAGCGGATGGCTTGGTGTCTGGAGGCCGGCGCGTCCTACTTTGCGGTGCGGTCTGGTGGGGCCTTGATCGCGTGGCGACAACCGGTAGACGTCGTTGGCTGGACGATTTTTGGTGCGCATACTGATAGCCCAAACTTGCGAGTCCGTCCTGATCCCATTGTGAAGAAGCATGGATATTTTCAACTTGGGTTGGAGGTCTATGGTGGTGTACTTCTTTCAACTTGGTTCGATCGTGATCTTTCATTAGCGGGGAGGGTCGCGATCGCAAATGAGGGAGCTGTACTTTCTGAGTTGGTCGACTTCGAGCGGCCGGTCGGGATAATCCCTAATCTGGCGATACACCTTGATCGAGATGCAAATAAAGGCCGGAAAATCAACCCACAGGACGAGTTGCCTCTGATACTGTCTCGTGCAGAAACGGATGCTGGCATGGATTTTTCTGAAATACTAGCGCGTGAGTTAGGCCGCCCAGTAGCTGAAATTTCTGCGTTTGATATTTGTGCTTATCCGGTTGACGCATCACAAGTTATTGGTCTGGAGGGAGAATTCTTAGCCAGCGCACGACTCGATAATTTATTGAGTTGCTTCATTGTTTCTGAGGCTTTGGTTCAGAATGACACGGGTGAAGGAACTATGATCGTTTTAAATGATCATGAGGAAATTGGGAGTGTCTCGACCGGCGGTGCTGATGGGCCTTTTTTGGAGTCTATTTTACGTCGTGCGAGCACGGGTATTGATTTTGAGCGTGTTCGAGCCAATAGCCTAATGATTTCAATCGACAACGCACATGGAGTGCATCCTAACTACGCTTCGAAACATGACGAATCCCATCGTCCGCTTTTGAATGAGGGTCCGGTCGTCAAGGTAAACGCAAACCATCGGTACGCGACGACAGCGATCACCCAAGGATTGATAGAGCAGGCGGCCGAGCGAGCTGATGTTCCGTTACAATATTTTTCAGGCAGGGCTGATCTTGGGTGTGGTAGCACGATTGGCCCGTTAACAGCCGGGCGTCTGGGTATTGACACGGTTGATCTAGGGTGTGCTCAATTTGCGATGCATTCAGCGCGGGAGACCTGCGGAATCAAGGATCCTGAACTAATGCTCAAACTTGTGACTCAATTAACTAGGAGAGACCTTGTTTAATGCCGACGCCACCTGACCATCCTACAGTGCCGAAACCTAAGCTTGGCTTACTTCTCATCAACCTTGGAACACCTGACGCGCTTGATTACTGGTCAATGCGCAGGTATCTAGGTGAGTTTCTGAGTGATAAGCGGGTTGTAGAGTTACCCAAAATTTTGTGGCAGCTTATTCTTCAAGGACCTATTTTGACTTTTCGGCCAAAGAAGTCGGCGGCTGCCTATCGGCAGATTTGGAACAATAAACTCGATGAGTCTCCGCTACGAACAATTACTCGTGAACAGACAGAGAGCCTGCAAAAGCGTTTTGGAGATTCCGTACGAGTCGAATTTGCGATGCGCTATGGTAACCCGTCAATCCCCTCAGTCATTAATCAAATGTTTGACGATGGTTGTTGGAAGATTGTGTGTATTCCTCTCTACCCGCAGTATGCGTCAAGTACGACGGGCTCAGTGGTCGATAAGATCGGTGACACATTAAAGGCCATGCGCTGGCAACCAACGATTCGTGTATCTCCGCCTTTCTATGACGATCCCGAGTATATTCAGATCTTGGCGAAATCGGTTAAGCAACAAATTGAGCGGCTCGATGAGGAGCCTGATGTGTTAGTGGCTAGTTTTCACGGGGTGCCGAAAGAATATTTGATGAAAGGAGATCCCTATCACTGTCAGTGTCAAAAGACCGGACGGCTTTTGCGGGAGGCGCTTGGATGGCCTGAGGAGCAGTTTAGGGTCGCGTTTCAGTCGCGGTTTGGACCGAAAGAATGGTTGAAGCCTTATGCTGATGAATTAATTGCGGAGCTGGGTCACGAGGGAGTAAAGCGAGTTGCTGTTGTCAGCCCTGCTTTTTTTTCAGATTGTGTCGAGACTCTTGAAGAAATAGCGATCGGCTTGAATGAGACATTCATACAGGCTGGTGGAGATCAATTGGTTGCCCTTGATTGCTTGAACGCGTCGGAAGAGGGCATGGTAATTCTAGAATATATTGCGAGACGTGAGCTCAGAGGATGGCTTGATTGAGTCAAAGAGTGTCCTCTGAGTTATTAGAGGCGTTACGAGACTCAGCGCCGGTCATGCTTGGGTATGTCCCGCTTGGAATGGCCTTTGGTCTTTTCTTTCAGAGTCTGGGCTATCATTGGCTGTTTGCGCCTCTGGCAGGTCTTATAATCTATGCAGGTTCCGCTCAATTCATGGCAGTTGGGCTATTGGCCTCGGGCGTTCCCTATGCCGAGGCGTTCATCGCAACATTACTGCTCAATTCACGGCATATTTTTTACGGATTATCGGTTTTAGATCGATACCCAAAGCGGGGTCTTAGTCGTTGGTATTTGATCTTCGGGCTTACAGATGAAACCTATTCACTCATAACAGCAAAGGCTCCAAGGGTAGATAGTGGTCATACATACTACCTGTACCTCACAGCGCTCAATCAGTCATATTGGATCACTGGTTGCGCAATTGGTGCCGGTCTTCAGTCATTTTTCGAATTTGATCCACGTGGTTTTGAGTTCGCGCTAGTGGCCTTATTCGTCGTGTTATTGATCGAACAGGCCAAAATAATGAACGATCGTTGGTTGCTGATATTAGCGCTATGCGCGGTTTTCGTCGCCCATTTCCTTGTACCTGAGCAGTTTTTACTGGTTGCAATAAGTCTGTGTCTTGTAGCCCTTCTAGTGCGACCAAAACGAGATTTACTGAATGGATAATCAATACTTGCTTGGTATTTTTCTGGTGATGGGAGTTGCAACCTTCATGACACGTCTTCTTCCATTCGTTGCCCTCACCCGATCTCAAAGCCATCCGCTATTGGCACGTGTGGGACGTTCATTGCCACCAATGATTATGGTTATTCTTGTATGTTTTGGACTGTCCAGTCTTCAGATTGAGTCACTTGATCGGTTGGGGCTCTCGTTTATCGCATTGACTGCCGTAACGACATTACAATTAAGTATTGGTAACCCATTGCTAAGTATTCTGGTTGGAACCGGGATGTACACACTTGGAGTTCAATGGTTTGGGATTGCCTGATGCCCTCCGATTTCGACAAATTTGGTTTGTAATGAGACTCATGGCTCATTATTGATTCTGTAGTACCAACATTCCTTCCCACTGTTCAAGAGAGTATTGAAATTCTCGTTGTTATCACCTTCGCACTGTCTGGTTTGGCCCCAGCGCTTCGAGCTGGGATGGATTTTGTAAGTGTCTGCTTCGTTACTAGGGTATCAGCCTTCGGTCGAGGAATAATTCGCGAAAAAGACTGTTATTTTAACCGCTCCTGAGGATATCCTGAATCAGTGCAAATATAGCTGGTATGCGAAGAGATCCTCACATGTTTGCTTTATGTGCTTGAGGGGCGAGAAACACAAAATGATTAGAATCCTTGTTTCAACCGGTGTTTTGATTTTTTCTCTACTTACAAACTTTCAATCAACTCAGGCTTCCCCTGCGATCCTTCAATTGATTTCGGATCAAAAAGACTTGATTTGTGATTTCTTCGATTCCTCAAAATTCAAGCAAACACCACTAGCCACTTGGGAAGTCCAAGAAGGAGAAAAATCAATCCGTCTTTATGATAGGCAGTCGCCAGCCTCAATTTCACTTGACTACAAACCAACAAGAGCAAAGTGGCGACTTTTGACAGTTACAACCCACGACTCAACTGGATTGCCGTATTCACAAATGAGGATGTCTCAAGACTGTGAGATTAGGGCTATCCGCCGAATCCGGTATAATAACTTTGGGCGGCCAGTCCAAATTGAAAATCTGGACCCTGTCTCATTGGCGATCAAGTCAACGGAACCTCAGAATCCTCGGCTCGAGTTTAGTGAGGCAAACGGTTATGCAATTAAATCGTCTCCTGCGCTTGTTGCGCTAATAGATACAGGCGTCAACTATCTGCTGCCAGAATTTCAAAAATCCATCGCCTTTGATAGCGAGGGTGAAATCATTGGATACGACTTCTGGGATAATGATACGAGGCCGTTTGATAAAGACCCACGATCTAACCCCTTTTATCCACTTCACCATGGTTCTACCGTATTCAGCGTGCTGGCTAGGGAACTACGAATCCCAGGCATTTCAATATACAGATTTCCAGCCAACGACCTATGTAAGTTTGAGAAGGTTCTTGAACATATTGAGCGATACGGCACCCAAGTGGTCGCAATGTCAATGGGCTCGAAAGATAAGAATGATTGGCTTTGCTTTGAAAAAAAAGCAAAAAAAATGACTGACACTATTTTCGTTGTCTCTGCGGGTAATGATGGCATTGATATTGACCAAACAGGCATTTATCCGGCAGCGTTAGATCTAGCTAATATCATAGCAGTTACGTCCGGCGATAAGTTCGGCCGATTAGGAGTAGGCTCGAATTACGGTGTGCAATCTGTTGATGTTTTGGTACCGGCAGCCCGGATTGCCGTCATAGACCATAGAGGAACCAAAGTATCTGCTAGCGGAAGCAGTTACGCTGTACCGCGGGTCGCTGCATTGATTTCCCGATTTCTGCAGAAGAATCCTGATTCAACCGTAAAGCAGGTCAAAGATTTTCTGAAATTCCGGTCAGTTCTGACTGTTCCAAAGGTAACCAATTGGGGCTGGATACCCGACCCAAGTGATGATTATGGTTTCTGATCTCCGAAGCTCGAGGTTAGAAATTCTTCCGCAAGTTCAACAGCGTTTGGGTTGTGGATGCGCATTAGATCAAGCGCCTCTTGACCAAATTTTTTATCTCTTAACATGCCGGCGACCTGCACAGCAAGTCTGAGCCCCTGTGGGTCACTCGGATTTAACTTTAGGTATTTTTGTAGCAAGGGCTTTTCATTTACGTAATCTCTGTCGAGATGATACGCAACTGCGAGCGACATAAGTGTGTTAGGGCTCTGAGGATCTAATTTGAGACTCTCTTTCAGAAACATCTGTGATGGGCTGAACATCCACCACTTACCCAGTAGTTGACCGGCCTGGTCCAGAAGCTGTTTGTTATTCGATTGAAGGCAAAAATCTTTTATCTGTGTTAAGACATCGGGTGGAGGATTTTTGTTGATTGAGGCGGACTCATAAAGTAGGTCGGCACAGCGCCTAATTGCTCTGCCTCGTTTAAAAAATACATCTCGATGCTCTTCGCTCGAACGATCTCTAATATTTTTGATTAGAGAAGCCGGGATAACTTCATTTACATTGCCATCACCAGACGCCAAAATACCAACAAGTTCCCCGGCTTTATTCAAAACAGCGCCACCACTGTTGCCTGGGAGGGCGAAAAGATCCGAATGTATCCGAGCTTGCGGATTTTTCTCCCAGTCTGGATGAATGGCATAGGAGCCTTCGGCATAAATACGAGCGCCTCTTCGACCCTGATCATAAGCTACTACTCGAAGGTCTTGATCTTGCTCTGAAGCGAGTTTAATTTCGTTTTCAAATTTCGCTTCAGCGTCAAAGACATTCAAAATCACTAAATCGGCTGGATGATCGTTTGGGATTGGCTCGGCTTTCGTAATAAAACCTGACTGAAATTTCACACGTACGGACGTATGGTCTTCAACAACATGTTTATTGGTGACCAGAGTATTTTTGTCCAGCATAAAACCTGAAGCGGTCATTGTTGGTGTTTTGATGCCTACGACACGACCCGTCCACGAACATATGATTTTATCGTGTAAGCAATTTGGTTCTGTTTGGATACTCTGACCATAAGAAACCGCAGATGAAATGCCCAACAGAAGGGGGAGCACCGTTACTTTTAGCCAAAGACTAAAGGGCCGGCGGCCATAATTACCCTTAATTTTTCGTCTATGGATGAGTAAATTGTTTAACAGATCTTTCATGCCACACATCGGTTTATTTCTACCTAATTCCTCCTTGATGTTGTGTTGATGGGCGCGATTTAAAGATGTCTTAGTAGTCTGTGCTTGATTTAAAAAATTTGATTGTGGCAATCTGCACGGAATTTGGTGTCACGTGTGCGATACGCAAAATGGTTAAAGAAACTAGTCGTCAGCATTCCATCAGTTATGGTCTAGGTATGTGAAGAAAAGTCGAATCTTAAAATCTTGGGTCATAACGCTCATTTTGTGTCTGACTTTCCTTTCTTGGCCAGTATCTTCGTCTAGTTTAGGTGTGGTCGAGGAACGTCAGGCTAAATTTAAGGAGTCCAAGAAGGGGATGCGAGTGCTCCGCGACTCGATCAAAAGCCAAGATAAGAATGAAGCGTTGCATGCTGTAGACTTTCACATCGTTTGGTCGCGAAAACTACCGGCTATGTTCCCGCAAGGAAGTGAAGCCTCAATATCGAATGGGTCTGACGCAAGTGGCGATATTTGGGAGAATTTCGAACGGTTCGAACGGCTTAATCTTGACTATCAAAAAACTGCATTGATGGTTCGTAGTGAACTCGATCAGGGTGACTATGACGCGGCAATGAGAAATTTTTTCAAGATGGCCAGGAGTTGCAAAGCCTGCCACGAGAACTTTCGGAATTAATACTTAACTAAGTTATTGAGGTTGGTTTGAGGTTCATAGATGCTGACGCAAAGACAAAGATGTTGGAGTGGTTGGGTGTCATTACGGCGATATCGTACTCTTTGTTGATAGCGTCAAATACTGGTAATGAGGTACTAGGTTTTACTCTACTTTTAATCTCAGCGTTCGCGATTGGGCTTTGGGCATACCTATTCAGACATTACGGTATTTTGCTGTTGCAATTCTTTTACGCCACCGCGGGGATAATTGGAGTAATTCGTTGGTTATAAGAAACCTAGGACAAAGGGGGTCTTTTGATGATTTCCGTAAGGATATGCTCTACTTGAAAGAACGTAGCAAATACGTAGCGAAGCTATTTACGACAAACGTGGCTTCTCGAGACTGAGTGACTCAAACCTCTAGATGACAAGCGTTTGTAATGGTGGGCCCAGCAGGACTCGAACCTGCGACCAAGGGATTATGAGTCCCCTGCTCTAACCAACTGAGCTATGGGCCCAAGCTAGTCGCGAAATGGTACACAAAAAGCTGAAACAACGCATTAGGTCCCGGAAAGAAAACTCTTAACATCGGCATTTGAGTGTCACTTTCTTCTTTTGGAATTTGATTGCAGGATGACACCCTTTTTTCGCAACTGAGCTCAAATTATTGGACGGGATTCCTATATGAGTGATATTGCGAAATGATTGAAAGGTAGGATTCTTTCCGTTACTGGTCATATTCCATGTGCGAAAGAAGGTCGTTAAATCTTTCACCTTGGATCATAACGTGCTGGCGTGAAATCTCATTCGCTTTGTCAGCATTTCCGGTTTCGATGGCCTCGATGATTTCGACATGCTCAGTCAGGGATTGAGGCATTCGACCACGAGCTCGCAGCTGAAGGCGTCGAAATGATTGCAGGCGACGACGTAACACGCGGGTCTCGTTTGCCAGAAAACGATTCCCGCATGCAACATAAATGCACTCATGAAAATCCACATTTCTGTCGTAGTATAAATCGCTATCGGTATATCGGATGGCATCCTCACAACCAGCATTCGCTGTCTTTAAATCATTGAGCTGTTCGTCACTGATGCGTCTAGCGGCAAGCCGCGCGCACATCCCCTCAAGCTCGCTCATAACTTCAAACATTTCGATTACTTCTCTAAACGAGGGTGCGTTTACAAAGCATCCACGCTTTGGAATTTGGGTAGCGAGGCCTGACCCAACGAGTTGGAGTAACGCTTCTCGCACAGGGGTCCGGGATACCTGAAATTTTTCAGCTAGCGTAGCCTCATCTAATTTTGTTCCATCTTTTAATTGGCCAGTCGCGATTTGTTCTTCGACCCCTTGAAAGACTTTGGTAGCGGCTCGATTACTCATACTGGAAAACGTGTTGCATATTATTTTTGTATACGATAATTTCAATCTAGCATACAGAAATATGCAAGCCGTTATAAGTCATAAATGCGCAAGTTCAAACAACTTGCCACATCCGGCAGGAGCTAGTAATGAAAATAAAAACCCTTTTAACTGCGGCGGTCTCAACGATTTTTGTTAGTTCGCTCGCAAACGCTGCAGAGCTTCGTCTCTCGCATCAGTGGTCAACGAAAGATGTCCGCCATAAAGTGGCTGAGATAGTCGCCAATCATGTAAAAGACGCTAACGTGGGTCTGGAAATAAAGATATTTCCGTCCAAGTCTCTTTTCAAACCTAAAGAGCAGTACAAACCACTATCGCGGGGCCAGTTGGACATGGTCGTGCTCCCATTGTCTTACGCCGGTGGTCAGCAGCCCTCGTATAACTTGACTCTGATGCCTGGCCTCGTGAAGAACCACGACCACGCTGCGCGTCTGAATTATTCACCGTTCATGGATGCAATTCAGGAAAAGATGGCAGAAGACGATGTCATGGTTCTGGTTCATGGGTATTTGGCCGGTGGCTTCGTGGGCAAAGAAAAATGTGTGTCTCATCCTGACGATGTCAAAGGTCTTCAGATGAGGGCGGCTGGTAAGTCTTTTAATCAGTTGCTCGCAGGAGCAGGCGCATCGATCGCGTCGATGGCTTCCTCCGAGATATATAACGCTATGCAGACAGGTGTGCTCGATGGGGCAAATACATCATCATCATCATTCGTCTCGTACCGGATCTACGAGCAGGTGAAATGTTACACCCCAGCAGGTGCACAGGCACTTTGGTTTATGTATCAGCCACTGTTGATGAATAAATCAACCTTTGACGGTCTCACGGCGGCTCAAAAGAAAGCACTCCGCGCAGGCTCAAAGAAGGCCGAAGAGTACTACCTAGCTGAAGCTAAGAAGCAAGACGCTAACTCTGTCAAAGTTTATAAAGAAGCAGGCGTGCAAATCAAAGAGATGTCGTCCTCAGAATTCAAAGCATGGCAAGATTTGGCTAAAAAGACTTCGTACAAACAGTTTGTAGCTGACTATCCCGAAGGCCAGCGTTTTCTTGACCTCGCGTTAGCAGTCGACTAGTCCGACAAGCTCGGTCCGCAGTAGGACCGAGCTCTTGCAAAAGGTTCGAAATATGAGGGGTTTCATTTCCTCCGTGAATAGAATTTCTACCGCGGTAGGTGTGCTCGCCGCAATGATGGTGCTAGTAGCCGTCATTATCACGTGTCAGATGATATTCATTAGATATTTCTTGAATGGGTCTACATATTGGCACACGGAGGCCGTCGTGTATCTGATATTAGCCGCGACACTGTTGGGACTTCCTTACGTTCAAAAGTTAAAAGGTCATGTAAATGTTGAGTTAGTCCCGATGTTACTATCCCCACCTGCACGAAAGCTTCTTATGGTTATTAGTTTCTTGGTGGCCATATTGGTTCTAGCCATAATGACGTATTACTCAGCAGATTTAGTCTATGTTTCATTTACTAAGGGATGGACCTCTGAGACGGTATGGGGTCCACCGCTATGGATTCCATACCTGACCATGCCGATCGGGTTTGGTTTATTTGCCTTGCAGCTGACTTCAGATCTATTTGAAGTCTTGCTCACCCCCGCGGAGAAAATAGTCATAGAAGGGAGTACGCACTGATGGATCCTTTGGTGCTAGGACTGTTAGTTGCGACCGTCACGATATTGATTTTGTTTTCAGGAATCTCCGTAGCGAACGGGCTTTTGGTGGTCTCGGCGATCTTTTTGCTAACCTTCGATGGTTTCCGGTCATTGGAGTTAATTCCCGAGGTATTGTTTGGGAAGCTTGATAATTTTGCGCTTCTATCGATCCCGATGTTTATCTTGATGGGTGCCGCGATCGCGTCTACCCGAGCGGGAGCCGATTTGTATGAGGCGCTAGATCGATGGTTAACCAGAGTCCCAGGGGGTTTGGTAGTTTCAAACCTTGGCGCTTGTGCTTTATTTGCAGCCATGTCTGGATCTTCCCCAGCGACTTGTGCGGCTATTGGGAAGATGGGCATCCCTGAAATGCGTAAACGAAACTTTCCAGATGGAGTCGCAGCCGGTTCTATTGCGGCAGGAGGGACGCTTGGGATCTTAATACCGCCATCGATAACAATGATCGTTTATGGAATTGCCACAGAGACCTCAATCGGACGTCTTTTTATCGCGGGTGTTTTGCCAGGACTTCTGCTTGTTAGCCTTTTCATGGCTTGGTCGATCTTTGCCACGTGGAGACAGGGTGGAATAGATGCCCTAGCCGGCAGGACCTTCAGCTGGAAAGAAAAGTTTGAGGTCTTACCTCGGGTCGTACCTTTTCTTCTCGTTATATTAGGCGTTCTTTACGCGCTCTATGGCGGCGTAGCTACCCCGTCAGAGACAGCCGCTGTCGGAGCACTCTTGTGTCTAGGTTTGGCAATCGTGATCTACCGCATGACCGATTTAGGGACTATATGGTTCATGCTCAGAGACTCCACTAAAGAATCGGTAATGATTTTATTTATCATTGCGGCTGCCGGCGTATTTTCTTACATGCTGTCTAGTCTTTTTATCACTCAATCAATTGCAGCTTGGATCGGAACGCTTGAGGTAAATCGTTGGGTTTTGATGTTCTACATCAATATCTTTTTGTTAGTAGCCGGGTTTTTTCTACCGCCAGTTGCCGTCATTTTGATGGCGGCGCCCATACTAATGCCGATTATTTTGGGGGCTGGTTTCGACCCTTATTGGTTTGCCGTGGTGCTCACCATCAACATGGAAATCGGATTAATCTCTCCGCCAGTTGGTTTAAATCTCTACGTTATCAACGGGATCGCCCCTGAGATACCTCTAAAGACGATTCTCACAGGCTCATTGCCCTACGTAGCGTGCATGATAATAGCCATATTGATCCTTTGTTTATTCCCCGGAATTGCCACCTGGTTACCTGACGCGCTCATGGGGGCCGCGGTTACATGACCAGACCCTACAGAGTAGGTCAGATCGTCCCCAGTTCGAACGTGACGATGGAGACAGAAATTCCTGAGATATTTCGAGCCAGGGAAAAGCATTATGATGATCGGTTCACCTTCCACTCTAGTCGGATGCGGATGAAGCAGGTGACTAGGGAAGAATTGGCCTCAATGGACCGTGATAGTGACAGATGCGTACTTGAATTATCGGATGCGTCTATGGACGTCATGGGCTACGCCTGTCTGGTCGCTATAATGTCAGTGGGCCTCGGGTATCACAGAGATAGTCAGGCGCGGTTACGCCAGGTAACAGTCGATAACGGTCATCCCTGCCCGGTGGTTAGCTCTGCCGGTGGATTGGTTGAGGGTCTATCGACACTGAATGCGAAGCGGATTGCTGTGATAGCCCCTTATCGAAAACCCCTCACTGATTTGGTCTGTCAGTATATTGAGTCTGAAGGTTTTGAGGTTTTGGATGCGATTAGTCTGGAAATTCCTGACAACCTTGAGGTTGCACGGCAAGATCCTATGGCGCCAGTTGACTTAGTTGACAGGTTAAATTTGGCTAACGTCGATACGCTGGTCGCATCAGCTTGCGTACAAATGCCCTCTCTACCTGCAGTTTCGGCGCTACAAGCTAAAACCGGCATACCAACCCTCTCCGCGTCTGTTGCGACAGGTCATCAAATGCTGGAGGCGCTCGACTTAGGTACGCATATGTCTGGATTTGGCGCACTCTTTGAATAAGAAAATGGTAATGAGTGGCGGAATCAAGAAGTGGATTCAGCAAGTGACCGAAAAGGCGCTTGATCTTTTAGATTTAAAGTCCGAGGGGATTCTGCTCGATGATTTGATAGCTCATTGCCATGCGGTACTTTCGAGGCGAGGTGAGGCGACAGGTCTTGCCCTTGCCGGCTCTGTGGTGTCGTCGTGGCAGGCGTTGGACAGGGCTGATCACTTGAAATTTTTTAGGCGATTGATTGATGAATTTGGTCCCGATCGGGACCGTCTTGAGCGCGCCATTATTGATTATCAGGCCTCTCTGAATGAACCGGCAATAATGACCTTGCATCAGGCTGCTGAGCCAAAACGACAGGAACTATTTCGGCGCATAAATTCTGCGCCGAACGGACTACAAACACTGATTCTGATGCGAGAAGAACTACGTAAGTTGTCACGTGACCATCCAGAGCTGGGGCCGATTGATCAAGACTTCATTCATCTTTTTACGTCCTGGTTTAACAAAGGCTTTCTAGAGTTGGAACGGATTAACTGGCAAACGTCTGCGACGGTGTTGGAGAAACTAATCCAGTACGAATCGGTGCATGAGATACAGGGCTGGGATGATTTACGGCGAAGACTCGCCGAAGATAGGTTGTGTTTTGCGTATTTTCATCCTGTTATTCCTGATGAGCCTCTGATTTTTGTCGAAGTCGCACTTGTGCAGGGAATGGCTGATGCGATTGCGCCCCTTCTTGAGACGCTACCCGTTTCACCAGTTGACGCAGATACCGCAGTATTTTATTCGATTAACAACTGCCAGCCGGGCCTCGCCGGCGTGAGCTTCGGTAATCTTCTCATAAAGCAGGTTGTATCCGTTCTGCAGGCTCAACATCCAAACTTGAAGAATTTTGTCACGCTATCCCCTATCCCTGGTCTTCGCCGTTGGCTTGAGTCTGATGGTCAAATGTTCTTGAGCCAATTCGAGGAGGCTGCCGATAAGCAGGAATTGAAGGCGATTGTCGCGCAGTATCTTACCGACGGTGATGGCCCAAAATTGAGAGATCCGGTGGCCCAGTTTCATTTGGGAAATGGTGCAACACTCGAGCGGATCAATGTGGAGGCGGATCTGAGTGCTCGCGGTCTCGAGCAAAGTTTCGGCTTTATGGCCAACTATCGTTATGAGCTGGATCTCATTGTCAGTAATCATGAAAAGCTCATGGAATCCGGGCAAATTGCGACCTCTAAAGAGATCCAACAATTATTAAAAAAAATAACTAGATCCCCTTTGAAGGAACTTTCTGATGCATAACGTGTTCGCTTCCATTCAATCTAATTTGAGGCGACAAGCTGAACAGATTGTTTTGACTATTCCCTTCGGGGCAAAGTTGAGTGGAATTGATCTTGATAGCCAGTCTGCAATTCTGGCCGCAGTACTGCTTGATTTGGGTATCGAGCCGAGCGATCGCGTCTCTGTGCAGATCGACAAAGGCTGGATGAATGTACTCCTTTATCTCGCAGTACTGCGCTGTGGTGCGGTGTATTTGCCGCTGAACTCTGCTTACACAGATACGGAGATCGAATACTTCCTAACTGATGCTGAGCCAAAGTTACATGTATGTTCGAGAGACCGAGCGAGACATGCGAAGAATTTAAAGCATAGTTTGACTGGGCTTGAAATTCTCACTTTAGATGATAAAAGCGGTTCCTTATTCGATTTATTTTTAGCAGCGAGCTCGGAAGGCAAGACCGTTGAGGCGATTGTACCTCGTGGGTCGGATGATCTCGCTTCGATAATCTATACATCGGGAACGACTGGCAAGCCTAAAGGTGCAATGATTACTCATAACAACTTGATCTCAAACGCAGCGATGCTTTCTGCAGCTTGGGCTTACAGCGCCGACGATGTGCTGTTGCATGCATTACCATTATTCCATGTGCATGGTCTTTTTGTGGCACTGAATCTGGCTCTAATACATGGCGGCTCTGTCGTATTGTTGCCAAAATTTGATTTGGACGCTGTTCTTTCAGTGCTGCCCGACGTAACTGTCATGATGGGTGTTCCTACCTACTACACTCGGTTACTAGCCGATCGACGTTTTGATCAAGAGATCTGCGGTCACATGCGCTTATTCATTTCCGGTTCTGCGCCTTTGTTGGTTGAAACATCAGATGAGTTCTTCGACCGCACAGGGCAGCGGATCCTTGAGCGCTACGGGATGACTGAGACCGGGATGAGTTGCTCTAATCCTTTGCGCGGCGAACGCAGGCCCGGCTCTGTTGGACCACCGCTACCAGGGGTTGAAGTAAGAATTGTAGACGAGGATGGGTCCGAGTTATCGCGAGGTGCAATTGGCTCTTTGGAGGTGAAAGGGGATCATGTTTTCAAAGGCTACTGGAAATTGCCCGAAAAAACTGCGGCCGAATTCAATGACGAATGGTTCATTACGGGCGACATGGCCACGCTGTCTGAAGACGGCTACGTGTCGATCGTCGGGCGAGGCAAAGACCTCATTATCTCAGGTGGTTTAAATATTTACCCAAAAGAAATTGAGGATGTATTGAACGATCAGACGGGTGTGGTGGAGAGCGCTGTGGTAGGCGTTCCACACTCCGATTTTGGTGAAGGTATTGTTGCTGTATTGGTGGGTGAGGGCACACTTGATATGGGTGCCCTTGAGATTAGATGTCGAAAGAAGCTAGCAGGCTTTAAGGTCCCTCGCCGGTGGGTTCAGCTGGAAGCCCTGCCAAGAAACACCATGGGTAAGGTCCAGAAAAATTTGTTACGGGACGAATATGCTGACAGTTTTGTGTAAGCACCCGTTACTCAGGTATCTGACCATTTTTAGTTTTAGGGTCTGAGATAGACACACCCGTATTGCTGAAGTTTGCCAATTTCCACAACACCGGAGGGAACAATATCACCCTCTTCAGCAAAATGGAGATCGTCAAAAGCAATCTTCCGTCCCTTTAGGGTATTTGCGCGGGTATTGAATTTCACGCGCTGGCTCCTCAAGAAATCAATATGGTCTGCCGCATCCGGGCTCTCTTGAGTAACTTTTCCCAGTAACTCAACTTCATTACCGTGAAGCACGAAACGATTCTCGTGATTTCTTCACCCAGTGCATTTATATGATTTTGAGCGTTACGCATTGCGCCAATAGATTTTTTTAACATCACAGTAGTTGACGTGGTATACGACCTTTTGTTTTGCGCATGAGGTATCCGCAAAAGTAGATCCTGCACCGAGAAACGCCAGTTCTAAGACATCGCTTGCTAGAAATTTTTGCATGTTCCTGGTCCCTTTTCACCTGTAAACCGGTGAGATAAAGCTATGGTTTTCGAGGACATTCAACCTCGAATTTCTACCTAGCAAATAGCAGATTTGCATGAGGCAGAAATCCAAAGGTTTGGACACAAATTATTCGTCGAGGAATGATCGCAAGTGATCGGAACGACTTGGGTGTCTGAGTTTGCGAAGTGCTTTGGCCTCAATCTGACGGATCCGCTCTCGGGTGACGTCAAATTGTTTGCCTACCTCCTCAAGGGTGTGGTCGGTATTCATATCAATACCAAAACGCATTCTCAATACTTTTGCTTCCCTAGCGGTCAGACTTGCCAAAACTTGACGTGTTGACTCCGTTAACCCCTCAACCGTGGCAGAGTCGACAGGTGATGAGATTGTCATGTCTTCAATAAAGTCACCTAGCGAGCTATCCTCATCATCACCGATTGGGGTTTCCATTGAGATTGGCTCTTTCGCAATTTTAAGCACTTTGCGGACTTTATCCTCGGGCATTTCCATACGTTCACCAAGCTCTTCAGGAGTCGGTTCTCGCCCCATTTCCTGAAGCATTTGACGGCTGATACGGTTCAGCTTATTGATCGTCTCAATCATATGAACCGGGATACGAATCGTGCGAGCTTGATCGGCAATAGACCGGGTTATCGCCTGACGAATCCACCAGGTCGCGTAGGTCGAAAACTTGTAACCACGACGATATTCAAATTTGTCGACTGCTTTCATTAACCCAATATTTCCTTCCTGAATGAGATCCAAGAACTGCAAGCCTCGATTTGTGTATTTTTTTGCAATCGATATTACTAGTCGTAAGTTCGCCTCAACCATATCTTTCTTAGCACGGCGTGCCTTTGCTTCGCCCATAGAAAGACGACGATTGATGTCGCGTAGCTCGGATATTGTTATGCCAACGCCTTCAGCAACCGACTGGAGCCTTGCTTGGCAACGTTGTACTTCTGGGATGACTGCTTCTAATCTTTCGGATTTCTTTTTACTCGCGAGCCCGGGAATCCATTCAAAATTAGTCTCGTTACCATGCCATTCTTTAATAAAGATTTTCCGATCGAGCTTCCCTTGTTTGGTACACAGCCGCAGAATTTCGCGCTCTTGATTTCGAATAGAATCGAGTACAGTGCGGAACTCAATACAGAGTTCATCAAATAACCTTGGTGTAAGTTTTAATGAAGAAAAAACGTCACCAATTGCCGACAGCGCGTCTTTGCCTTCTCTCGAGTCACGTCCCTTTTTGGTGATCACCTTTTCAGCTTTAGCGAGGTAAACACGAAGAGTTTCGAATCGCGCTTTCACTTCTTCAGGATCTGGGCCTGTGTCTCCTTCCTCTTCATCGTCTGAATCATCTTCGCCGGCTTCAGCGTTAGAATCCTCAAAGTCCCTATCACTCAATTCCTCCGTTGAGCCTGCTGTATCTGTTGTTTCATCTTCTGGATCGGGGTCCAAGAATCCTGCCAATAGGTCAGATATTCGACCTTCCTCTGCCTCGATACGGTCGTAGGTGGCGAGAACCGATTCGACAATTCCGGGATAGTAGGCCATGGCTTGCATGACTTCGCGGATACCTTCTTCGATCCGCTTAGCAATAATTATTTCGCCTTCGCGCGTCAGTAATTCGACAGTACCCATTTCCCGCATATACATCCGAACAGGGTCAGTTGTCCTTCCAACATCGTTTTCGACAGACGCAAGCGCGGCCGCTGCCTCTTCTGCAGCTGAGTCGTCCGTGGGATTTGAATTTTCGCCAAGGAGAAGTTGATCATCATCAGGTGCTTCCTCACCGACGGAGATTCCCATATCGCCGATCATGCGGATAATGTCTTCAACCTGATCGGGATCCGCAATTTCTTCTGGGAGGTGGTCGTTGACTTCAGCGTAGGTCAGATAACCCTGTTCTTTACCTTTGGCTATTAGATCTTTCAGCCGTGATTGACGCTGTTCGATTTGTGTAAGTTCTTGATCTAACGATTTTTCTGCCATCAAATGACCTAAGGAATGTAATGTGAAAAAGGTGGTGGAGTATACACGTATTTGATCTTACCTTTCACTATTTTTTGTGTGCTGAGAGAGCCTCGTGCAGATCGCTGGCAGAAATTTTTCCTTGTTTGGCATCTTCGGCTAAAAGCTGCATGGATTCGGTGATCAGTTGTTTCTTTAGTTGAGTGACACCGTCTGCAAATTCCGAGTTATAAGAACTCTCGCTGAATAGTGCCGAACGACTCAATAACGTGGATAGTAATCGACCAATGTCGGTTCCAGTGAAGTGACCCATCAAACTAGCAGTAGTCGGACAATTTTTATCACTTATCCAATTAATAACTTGTGCCAAGGCTTGGATATTTTTTAATTGGCTTCGTTCAGGAATTTCGATAGTTTCAGAGTACAAATCTGGCTTTTGTAAAAGTAGCCACAGTAGCCGGTTACTAAGAGGTTCGGGTTTACTTGGGTCAGGAAACTCTACAGACGCACTATCAGGCTGTGGCTCTTCAAAATTGATCGGGGCATTTACGTGGTCTCTAAATTCCTGATCATCCGGTTTTGTATCGGAACCTAAGGATTTAAACTTGGCCAATTTTGATTCATCTGATCTGTTTACATCTATGATGTTTTCAGGTATTTGCGTGTCTGAGGGCTGTTGCAGAAGCAGATCGTGCAACCGCGCATCAAGGTCGGATCGTCTTGTTCCCGATAATTTGCTCAACGTATCCAGCATAAGCGACCTGTAAATACTGGTTGGGATTTTTAAAATTTTAGGAAGGGTAAGTGCGGTAAGGCGTGCACGCCCATCAAGCTTTGTGAGATCAACGTCATCAGACAATAATCCAATCAGAGCCTCAGACGCTGGAAGGGCATCTGTTAATCGAGTGAGGAAGGCGTCAGTTCCCTCGTTTCGGACTAAGGAATCAGGGTCATGGCCATCAGGCAGAAATAAGAAGCGGATACTGAAATCATCACTCAAAAAAGGAAGCATCGTATCGATGGCTCTTTTGGCAGCTGTCCGCCCGGCTTGATCGCCATCAAAGCACACAATGACCTGCCCTGTCTGCCTGCTAAGTCGATCCAGGTGTCGTCCGGTAAGCGCAGTGCCAAGTGTAGCGACCGCGAAATCAATGCCATATTGGGCCAAGGCGACAACATCCATATAACCCTCAACGACTAGTACGCGATCGAGAGAGCGACATGCCTGTCGAGCCTCATAGAGACCGTATAGCGTTTCACTTTTATGGAATAGTTTGGTTTCAGGGCTGTTTAGGTATTTGGGCTTACTGTCGTCTAAAACACGCCCGCCAAAGGCTATCGTACGGCCCCTGATGTCCCGGATCGGAAACATGACACGTTCGCGAAATCGATCATATTCTCGACCTTGTTGGTTAGACGCTGTTAGGCCACATTCGAGCAATTGCTTTTTGGCTGTTGTATTGCCCCCCAAGTGATCGATTAAAAAACTCCAACCCCTGGGCGCATAGCCGAGCCCAAAGCGGTGTGCGATGGTGCCAGTAAGCCCGCGTGCTTTTAGATAATTTACTGCTTTTTCACGACCTGGGTGAGATTTCAGAGCTTTTCGAAATGCAAGATCGGCGTCTTTGATCAGTGCATACAGAGCTTGGCGATGACCGGCCTCTTGATCCATCCTTTCTGTTGGTACCTCGAGGCCTGCGAGAGACGCTAAACTTTCTATCGCACTGACGAAATCAATTTTATCAAATTCCATTACGAACGTAATGAGACCGCCGGAAGCGCCACAGCCAAAGCAGTGATAGACCTGTTTGTCAGGGTTAACAGAAAATGAGGGCGATGAATCGTCGTGAAAAGGACACTTTCCATGGTACTCGCGTCCTGATTTTTTTAGGGGTACTCGGGCGCTGATCACATCAACAATATTGACGCGGTCATTTAAGGTCTCGATAAAAGAATCCGGAATTCGTCCTGCCACATTTAATCCAAAAAGGGGTTTGTTTTCAGAGTGTATCTGAAAATTTGACTTAGGATTTGACTAGACGACTTCTGACGAGATTGCTGACAACCTGCATGTCAGCTCGACCTTGCACTTGGGGTTTCAATTGCCCCATGACTACCCCCATACCCTGCGGCCCCGAAGCGGCTGTTGCAGCAATCACTTGGTCAACCAGTGTTATTATGTCAATTTCTGACAATTGTGCAGGAAGAAATTCTTTCAACAGCTCCAGTTCGGCGAGTTCTATATCCGCTAAATCTTGTCGTCCGCCGTCGGTGAATTGTTTGGCGGCGTCACGTCGCTGCTTGGACATTTTGTCGATAATCGCGAGGCATCGTGCGTCATCAACATCAATTCGTTCATCTACTTCAACACGTTTTATTTCAGCAAGTGCCATGCGAATGACGCCCAAACGAAATTTCTCTTTCGCTCGCATGGCGTCTTTCATGGCTTCGGTAAGTGTGTCCTTGAGCGTATTCACGCGAATGGGTCAGCGCTCAGTAGAGGCGCTCAAACTTTTTAGTTTCGCGAGACACCTTTTTTAGGTGCCGCTTCACGGCCGCAGCGGCTGCACGCTTGCGCAGAGTTGTTGGCTTTTCGTAACATTCGCGACGGCGGACTTCTGATAAAACGCCAGCTTTCTCGCAGGCGCGCTTGAATCTACGAAGTGCAACGTCAAATGGCTCGTTGTCTTTGATTTTTACTGCAGGCATTAAACTGCACCTATTTTAAATTTAATTCGATACGCGTTTGGTATTTCTGCTAGGGCGGGAGATAATATCAGCGTCTAATGGAAAAGGGAACCGCATGCGTGTCTTAGGCATCGAAACCTCGTGCGATGAGACTGGGATCGCAGTTTATTCGAGCGAGGAAGGGCTTCTTGCTCACCGGGTTCACAGCCAGATTGATGTGCATGCCATCTATGGTGGCGTCGTTCCCGAGCTTGCATCGAGAGATCATGTAAGATATCTGCGTCCTCTAGTTGACGAGACGATTGAAGCCTCCGGTGTGTCGTTAGCAGAGCTTGATGCTGTGGCTTACACAACGGGGCCAGGTCTTCTGGGCGCATTATTGGTCGGTTCGACATTTGCGAAAACACTCGCATTTTCGATTAACTGTCCGGCGCTGGGTGTGCATCATATGGAGGGCCACTTACTTGCTCCATTGATGGAGAACCCGGATTTACCGTTGCCATTTGTTGCGCTACTGGTCAGTGGTGGGCATTCCCAACTGGTTTTAGTTCGTGCAATTGGAGACTATGTGTTGTTAGGCACCACGCTGGATGATGCGGCGGGGGAGGCGTTCGATAAAACTGCTAAGTTATTGGAACTCGGATACCCTGGCGGTCCCAGAATTGCCGCACTTGCTGATCTTGGTGACCCAAAACGGTTTGCATTTGCTCGCCCTATGACCGATCGTCCGGGGTGTGATTTCAGCTTTTCGGGATTGAAGACACAGGTGTTGATGGAGGCTCGCCACTTATTTAAAAGTGGAAACTTGGACGAACAAGGAAAGGCGGACTTGGCTGCAAGCTTCCAGCAAGCGGTTGTAGATACTTTGGTGTTGAAGTGCCAACGCGCTCTCGAACGCACAGACGCAAAGGCTCTTGTGATATCAGGAGGTGTTAGTTCAAATCAATTATTGAGAGCCTCGGTGAAATCATTGGAATTGGATGGTGTGCAGGTTGCGTATCCTGCTCCTGAATTTTGTACCGATAACGGAGCGATGATTGCCTTTGCTGGATTGACGCGACTGAGTCATGGACAAAAAGATGCGTCGCTTGCAATCACGATCCGCCCACGTTGGCCATTGAGTGAGTTGCCGAGGGTTTCGTAATGGATTCGATTTATGTTTCGAGACTTCCACTGCTCTCATTGGTGGGGGTGTATTTAAACGAAAAAGAAAATCCTCAGCCGTTGTATTTGGATTTAGAGATCAAGATCTCTCTCAAACAAGCTGCCGAGTCAGATGATCTTGGCGATACGCTTGACTACTCCACTTTATGTCACAATCTTCAGACCGCTGCCGCGGCAGATCATTGTAATTTAATTGAAAGACGATTAAACGATCTGCTGGAGATTGTTTTTTGGGACCCTCGAGTATATGAAGTAACAGGTCGTCTCTATAAGCCAGGGGCTGTGCCGGGAGCGGAAATTTCTGTTGAGAGAACTCTAAGGCGCTCGGCATGAATAGCCTCTCCAAGTGCTTTTCCGGAGATACCTTTTTTGGTGAATTGGGCAGCGGTGATCTCACGAACCTTATCGCGCATTTCGAATAAACGGGTGATGGGTAACTCTATGAATTGGGTTTGGTCGAATTCGACGAGTAATTGATCAAGCCTCGGGTCAGGGGCATTTCCTCTCAACCAACCCAGTTGATTCATGAGTTCTAAACATGACGCTACATCGTTGATATTTGTGTTCTTTAATTTGATCAACGCGGTCAGAAAATCCACACGCTTGTTTGTTAGACGGAACTGCTTACCATAGTGTTCAATGCAGGCGGGTGTTGGCTGATTCCAAAGGATCCATTCTCCGAGACGTGCATCAACCGATTGACACGTGAATCGATCAGGCACAACTTTAAGGTCAGGAATCAAGGTTTCTGTAATTTTAAGAAAAGGAAGATTTGCTAACCCAGCGGCTGGGTTAGCAGAGCTAAGCGTTTTGTCGAGTTCGACAATGATCCGTTCGACTGAGAGTTCACGCAGTGAGGCCGACATCGAGGTTATGAGATCAACAGTCTCCGCTGAGATTTTGAATTTGTAGGCGCTCAGCTGTGCCAAAAAACGAACACAGCGCAGAACGCGGAGGGGATCTTCTGAAAATGCTGGGGAGACGTGGCGAAGCACCCTTTCATTGAGATCATCTTGCCCCCCGTAAGGGTCAATTAGAAGACCATCACGCGACAGAGCCATCGCATTGATAGTGAAGTCTCTTCGTCGAAGGTCGGTCTCGAGAGTTACTGAGGGATCGGCGTGTACAACGAACCCGGTATGTCCTTTCTTGATCTTTCGCTCTGTACGTGCAAGCGCCACCTCGGCATGACTTTTGGGATGCAAAAATACAGGGAAATCTTTACCAACTAGGCGAAAACCTAAGTCCAAAAGGATTTTTGGGGTTGTTCCAACTGCTACAAAATCGACATCTTGCGGTGAGAGCCCGAGCAATGCATCGCGGACCGCGCCACCGACCGCGTAGACCTGAATATTTGCGAGATCGACGCCCTCTAACGGAGTAAATAAATGATTCAAATTAGCCACTGGCTGGCACTTGAATCCGGCGGCGATCCTCGAGACGAAGCGCTGTTAAGTGACCACCCCATACGCAACCTGTATCCAGTGCGATACATTGTTCATTGTGTCTGGAACCGTTTAGCTTCGCCCAGTGCCCGAAAACGATGGTGCGGTCGATGGCGACACGTTGGGCTATGTCCATCCATGCGGTGAGATGAGGCGGCGCCATATCAGGAGACTCCTTGCAATCAAAATCGAGGGCCAGTGAGGAGGTATCGATAAATCGCATTCGGGTACAGGCGTTGATCAAGAAACGTACCCGATCATCATTGATTACCGCCTCATTATAGTGTGCTGGAGTATTCCCATACATTGAAGCAAGTGAGTTAACCCATGTGCTTGAGAGCAGTACTTGATGCACCAAATCGAGCTCTGACATCAAGGTTTCGCGATCAAAACCAGGCCAAACTCCGGCATGCACTACTAGCACCCCATATTTTGCGAGATCAATAGCGAGTGGGCATTGGCGATACCAATCAACTAGAGCCCCACTAATCGATGATTCAAGAAGCGGTTGTATTCGGTCCTCTGTTTTTGGTTCTCTCAGACCACAAGTTACTGCAAGGAAGTTGAGGTCGTGATTTCCGAGGACTGCCGAGCAAGAATCTCTATGCTCGAGCACCCACTGAGTGACCGCTAGTGAATCCGGACCGCGCGCAATTAAATCTCCAGCAAAGACTAGATGATCATTTTGAGGATCAAATTGGAATTTCGTGATCAGCTTCTTGAAGGTTTGATAACAACCCTGAACGTCGCCCACCACGTAAGTGGCCATCAGTGCAGTGCTCCGGGGTTGGAGAGAGTAAACATAGGAATTTTGGCTTTAAAGATTTCACCATCTGCCGCGATCATTTCGAAGTAACCTTCCATGGTGCCTACCGCTGTTTCCAGTATAGCGCCAGACGTGTAGGTGAATTCGTCGCCAGGAACGATGGTGGGCTGCTCTCCTACAACTCCATCGCCATGTACCTCGCGTATTGCTCCTCCGCCGTCCGTAATTTTCCAGTAACGATGTAGTAATTGTGCTGGCAATGTTCCGTTGTTGGCGATTTTGACTGTGTATGTAAAGACAAATCGGCCCTCGGCGGGATTTGACTGGCCTTCTATAAAATTTGCCTCAGCATCGACCTTTACTTGGTATCTCAAATCCTGCATCAGACTGTACCTCTTTGCCGCGCTATATAGTTACCAAGTTCAATATAAGTATCCACAGACAGTTGTTCCGGTCGACCCTGTGGGTTAATTTCTAGATAATCAAATTCCTCAAGACTGATAATGCCTTTTAGGTTATTGCGTAATGTTTTGCGACGTTGGCCAAAGGACTGCCTAACCAAGTCTGTCAGGGTATCCATACATTGGATTCTGATACGTTTGCTCATATTCGGAATAATCCGGATTACACACGATTCCACTTTTGGGGCTGGTGTAAAGCTCTCCGGAGATACGTCAAAAAGAGGTTTGACTGACGAAGTTGCCTGAATCATAACGCTTAATCGTCCATAGGCTGAGTTTCCGGGAGCAGCCGCGATTCGATTTACAACTTCCTTCTGCAACATAACGTGGATGTCCTTGATTTGCCCAACATTTTCCAACAGCCTAAACAGTAGAGGTGTCCCAATATTGTATGGCAGATTTCCGACGATCCTGAGTTGGGTCCCGAGCCTACCAAAGTCAACTGTCAAAGCATCCTGATTGATTAATCGACAACGGTTGGGACTTTTGCTCACAAAACTAGCCAATAGATTTGGAACGAGATCTCGGTCGAGTTCGATCAGTGTCAAATCACAGCCTGAAGAATACAATCCACTTGTGATTGCACCATGTCCGGGCCCGATCTCGACAACAGAATCATTCGGTGATGAATTGATTGACGCTACTATGGCGTCAATCACGCGACCATCGACTAAAAAATTTTGACCAAAGCGTTTACGAGCTGATTGTGCGAGTTGTCTCGACACGGCGTATTCCAATCAAAACCCGATTGTACCTGACCCAGTGAGGCTTTACGCAATTTGTGTGGTGAGTCGTTTGGCTTCCCGGATCGCCGCTACTAGTCCACCGGTACTTGCAAGTCCTTTTCCTGCTAGATTTAGTGCAGTTCCGTGATCAACGCTTGTCCTGACAATTGGCAATCCAAGGGTGATGTTTATCGAGTCCCCAAATCCGTGGTATTTCACCACTGGAAGTCCCTGATCATGGTACATTGCAATATTACAATCTGCCTGGCTTCGTATCGCGGGAGTGAACGCTGTATCAGCCGGAAGTGGGCCTTCTAGATGAATATCGGGGTGGCGTTTACGTAACACCTCGAGGGTGGGTAGTATAATTTCTATTTCCTCGCGACCGAGATGTCCACCTTCGCCAGCGTGAGGATTGAGCCCGAGAACATGAATGCGTGGATGAGGAATTTGAAAATCTTGCTGGAAGGCGTCGATGACAATTGTGGTAATGGTCTCAATACGCTCAGGGGTAATTGCTTTTGGTATCTCCGATAGCGGGAGGTGAGTAGTAGCGAGGGCGACTCGACAATCAGCAGATGCCAGCATCATCACGACTTCAGGCATACCAAAAAAGTCTCGTAAAAATTCAGTGTGCCCCGTAAATGATCCGAAGCCCCCGTCTCGAATTGTAGCTTTGTTAACGGGTCCGGTTACGAGTGCACGGAACCGCCGGGCTTCGATACCGTGCAGAGCATATTCGATGGATTGTAAACAATAGCCAGCATTGACCGGATCTGAAATTCCCGGAGGGTTAGTCGGGTTGGAAGACGCCACCGGATCAACATAGACTACTCCCCGCGTGCGATCCGGATCAAAATCATCGGCATGCATGATGCTGACTGGAAGACCTAGAATATCCGCTCGTCGCTTAATGATTTCGGGATCCGCGATCACGATTCCATCTAGGTCTCCTTCAATCGCGGCCTGTATGCAAAGATCTGGGCCGATACCGCCAGGATCACCCGGTGTAATTGCAAGCGTAGTCATGGCTTTAGTTCTACAAACGCATCTGCGCGAACCTGACGTAACCAAGATTCAAGCTCTCGCAAAAACTTACGTTCAATAAGAATTCGCCGTGCACGGTTTTTTATTTGTTCTTTGGAAATATCCAATTCTCGAGTATCTAGTACTTCAATTAAGTGAAAACCAAATTTGCTACGGCTGACATCACTTACCGTATTAAATGGAAGATTTGTCATCACGTCTGCAAACCCTGATACCAGTTG
The DNA here is from genome assembly GCA_913042205.1 of uncultured Gammaproteobacteria bacterium. Classification (GTDB taxonomy): domain Bacteria; phylum Pseudomonadota; class Gammaproteobacteria; order Pseudomonadales; family Litorivicinaceae; genus HIMB30. The sequence goes on along the minus strand of CAJWIY010000006.1, from coordinate 23,980 downwards.
ATCGGCTCTAACCCACCCTAAATCACCGCCTTTAGCGGCACTTAACGGATCATCAGAGAAACGCCTTGCTAATGCAGCAAAATCAGAACCATTCTCTATCTCTCGCCGGACATTGCCAGCAATTTCCCTCGCTTTTGCTACTGAACGGATGGTATCAGGCTTTATCAAAATATGACGGACTTTATACTCTGTTATAACCACAGACTGATCACCTCGACGATCACGAACAGCGATCAAGTGAAAGCCCCCAGGGGAGCGAATTGGTCCAATCAATGTGTTCTTTTTCGCCGTTGCGAGTGGTTTTGCAAAGATAGAATTTAATTCCAAGACACTTCTCCAGCCGAGAGCGCCACCTTGACTTGCCTCTGGAGCATCAGAGTAGCGAACAGCCATTTGAGCGAAGGGCGCACCCTTCAGTAATGCATCGCGAATTTGGACGGCTTTTTTTTCGGCTTTTTTAATTGCTTCTGAGCTGGGAATATCAGGTAATCCAATAACAATTTGACTTAAAAGGAGCTCAGGTGCGGTGCTGATTTGACCACCCGTGGTCTCTAAAAAACGTTCTAGCTCTGATTCACTTATTCGGATGCGCCTCCGCACTTCACGGTCGCGGACAGCGTCGATTAGTAATTCTCTGCGAATCTGTTCACGAAAAACTTCGAAACTTTTTCCCTCTGATTCGACGACATTTTTTAATCCGAGTAAGTCGGTTTCGCGACCTTTCGCGGCTTTAAGCAGTGATTCGTTTAATCGCGCATCATCAATTTCAAGTCCTTGGCGTTTAGCTATTTCAATTTGTGCTTGTTCGAGGATAAGTCGTTCAAGAACCTGTTTGCGTAAATCAGCGTTAATCTCAATCGTATTGCCTTGGGCCTCTGCGCGAGTTTTGAGATCCTGTAAACGGGTCTCGACATCACTCGCGAGTACCACTCCTGAATCAACGACCGCAATTATTTTATCGATTACTCGCGCGTCAATAATCTCAATTAGGCCACTGAAAATCAGAGCAAATAGCACAAATTTAAAAGCGGGCTTCAGAGAAGTCATAACCTTCCAATAAACTATCCATAATTGAAGAAACTCTGCGCCCGAGAACACCAAGTCCCTTTAGTTCAAATTGTAATTTGACATAGTGACCTCCCTCGGTGGAGGTCACTCGATCACGCTCGTAAGCATGAATCATCGCCGCACGCCAGCAGCAGCTCGCATACTCTGCCCCGACAACTTGGTTGATCCGTTCTTCTGTACTTGGCTCCCACTGAACCCCCGTAAGAAGTCGCCATTTTCTATTGATCTGCCTAGATAAATAAAAATCTGTACGACTCAAGTCTTCATTATTCCAGACAGTTCGCTGTGTGAGATAATTGAAATCAGAGGGCTTATACTTTATTTCGTTCGTCGCCCTGTCCATAGTTTCGCCATCAGCTACGGACGAAAACCGAATATTCCACTCGAAGGATTTTGTAGGACTCACTGTCGATTCGAAGATAAATGGTCCCTGATCTGTGGTCTCTGGTGTGCCGGATAATGTGACTCCCCGGTCCTGAAAGAAAAAAGTTCTACCCGCGGCTATCCGATAGGCTTGGACTCCCTCGAGGTTGACACCGCGTGACGTTAAAGCAAGCGCAAGTTCACGCGTATCGCCAACGAAATCTCCACCTGAAATGGGATTATCTAAAAAGATTTGACTAACGGTAACTGTATCGTTCGCGATATCGGGGGTATCGAATTTTATCAATGTGGGTTCTTTATCTGGCTCACGGATCATCATCTTTGCCCTTGGAATGATTTCATGGACAAATCCGTTGTCGCTTGATTTATCGAAATACAAACTACCCTCCAGGGACGCTCCGTAAGTGAGATAAGAGTTATCTTGAGTCGTCAATCCTGTGGTCGCATCAGACCACCTTACAAAACCAAGGGCTGCCGGAGTGAGTGATCCGAAATCAACAGATGTCGGGTATTCCGCTTTCAAATCAGACGATAATCGACGCCCTCTTGATGGCTCCGACTCTAACAAACCTGTTGTATTTCGGGTGAATTCAGTCGCATCACCCTCGGCAAATATATCCCAGTCGTCGCCGTAATGCGTCCATGAGGCAACCAACTGTGGCTGGCGAGCAAATTTCACAGAAGATCCATCTACAGTTGGATCGATAACATCAACACGATCAAAGATCCAGCCAGCGCTCCAGCTATGGTTGCGAAGGGTCGCACCGATCGAGGTTGTCAGTTGTTTTTTATCGGAAAGATCGGCGAAGTTATCGAGATCATCCTGATAGGTTCCGTCAGAGGCATCCTCATACGTCATATCCCAAGTGAGGGCCTTGGAGGTGTCGCTTGAGAAGGTCAGTTTAGAGATATGTCGATCTGCTCCGGTTATCTTATCTCCAGGAAGTTGTTCGGTCTTCAGTTCGAGAAGACTGAAATCTTTAAACAAGTACCGCCCGTGCAGTCCAAGCGCAGTGCCGCGCGCTGTTGTAAACCGTGGCCGCAGTAAAAGATCATAATTGTCCGCTGGGCTCCAGTAAAAAGGCGTGACGATAGTTGTACCCGAAGTCGAACCTACCGAGATATTTGGAATTAAAAAGCCGGTGAGTCGTCTGTTATCCAGAGGAAACCCGATTAATGGTGTGTACAATACTGGAATTTTCTGTATACGAATGGTTACATCATCCGCCCAACCACGACCTGACGACCGATTCAGGTAGACGTGATCAGCTTGAAGATCCCAGGTGTTCACATCGGGTGAGCAGAAAGTAATGACTCCATTGATTATACGAATATCGCCATTCGGGGCGCCAATCAGTTGTTCTGATTCACCACGGAGCTTATTTTTGTAGGTGACGAAGGATGAATTTTTCAAGTCGAATGCGTTGGTTCGCAGATTTACTGATGCTGCATCACCAGTGAATAGTGAGTTGGGTCGGCGGATTCTAACGTTACGGTTGGCGTTACCATCTCCTGTTGAGTTTAGAAAAGACAAACGGTCGGCTTGAAGCTGAAAATTGTTACCTGTTATCAAAGTGTTGCCAGTTAAAATGATCCGATCGTTACCGTCATATTCCGTGTTATCAGCTGTTGCATTGAGATCGTTTTCCGATGACTTTTCTATCAATGGGGGGCTGTAATAACCTTGGCATAGATATCTGTCCGACGTGTCGACAACCCAGTCAATAGATGCTGCGGTTTGTTCGGTTGCGTGTCCGAGACTTATGCTTAACATCATTAGACTAAGGATGACAGACCGCAGAATTGTTAGCTGATTCATAGATTCACTTTCATTACTCAAACCAGATCATAGAGGAGTCAGCCACTTGTTGCCTAGGGCTAAGGGTGCTTGCCGGAATAAACAATGCTATGTTTTCGCACTTTTCACAGGTTGGAACTGCAGGTATGGAGGCATTCCTTTTTGATTTTGATGGTACTTTGGTGGATAGCGCGCCTGATTTAGTCCGCGCGTTAGATTCTGCATTGGCACGTGCTGGCCTTCCGGGTGTGGGTCTTGAGCTTGGTACAAAAATGGTCGGCCAGGGCGCTGGGAAACTGGTTGAGTATGCTTTATGCCATGTTACGCAGGATATCACTATGACGATGGAAGACCCATTTTGCCGCCTGCTTTTGTCGGTCTTCCTCGAGGAATATGAAATCGTATGCGCGGAAACGTCAAAACTATATCCGGGCGCGATCGACGTCATTACGACGTTGAAAGATCAGGGTAAGCAGGTCGGATTGGTCACTAATAAACCCAGACGATTTGTTAATCTAATGTTGCCAGCACTTAATCTCCATAATGTTTTTGACAGCATAGTTGCTGGTGACGATCTGCTAACGAAAAAGCCGGCGCCTGATATGGTATACAAAGCGTTGGCAGATATGGGCACTACCCCGGCGTCAGCGTGTCTTATTGGTGACAGTAAAGCTGATTTGGGTGCAGCTAAGGCTGCAGGCGTCAAGTCGATCCTAGTGAGTTTTGGATACGCGGGGGATCTCAAAGTACACGATTGCGGAGCAGATCGTGTGATAAATCATTTAATGGAACTAGTAAGTAATGACGCCTGAACAATTCCAACGATATCAGGAAATGGATTTGACCCGTGTTCCAATAGCTGTAAAGCGACTTGCGGATATGGAAACCCCTTTATCATGCTATCTAAAACTCGCTAATCGGCCGTGGTCGTATTTATTGGAATCTGTTACCGGCGGTGAAACTTGGGGTCGCTATTCTTGTATTGGTTTGCCTTCTTGTGAGCGAATCGAAGTAATCGGTGCAAGGATTACTCGCTTTGAGCGCGACGAAGTCGTTGAAATTATTGAGTCCAACGACCCACTTTCGTGGATCTCTAATTACCAGCTACGGATGGGTGAAACCCCGTCATGGGTCATTCAAGAATTGGATCTGCCAAAGTTCACCGGTGGTCTCGTCGGGTACTTCGGATACGATACGATTCAGTACGTGGAGCCACGTATTGCAAAAACGCTTCCTGAAAATGACCCCATTGGATCTTCTGATATTTTATTGATGCGTTCTGATGATGTGGTCGTATTCGATAATTTATCAGGGATGCTGACTCTAATAACGCATGCTAATCCTCAAGAGGCTGGTGCGTTCGAGGCGGCATACGAGCGACTGGATGACATGCTTGACGATTTGGCTTTAGCCATGGATCCGTCTGCATTTTGTCCATCGGGGCACAAATTAATAACAGGAGCTGATTATCGGTACAGTCTCGAGAAGGCGGCATTTGAACAAGCAGTTGGAGAGGTTAAGGAATATATTCAGGCCGGCGATGTGATGCAGGCGGTATTAAGTCAGCGGATCACAGTTCCTTTCGCGGAGAGTCCTCTGTCATTGTATCGCGCACTTCGGGTTTTAAACCCGTCGCCTTATATGTATTTCTTGAACCTAGATGATACGCACATCGTTGGGTCATCGCCTGAGATTCTCGCCCGACTCGAAGATGGAAAGGTTTCGGTTAGGCCAATAGCTGGCACACGTCCACGCGGAAGGACACATGATGAAGATATTGCTCTTGAAGAGGATTTATTGGCTGATCCGAAAGAGATATCAGAACATTTGATGCTGATTGACTTGGGACGGAACGATGTTGGTCGAGTTGCTGAAATTGGTTCGGTTGACCTAACCGAAAATATGCTCGTTGAGCGATACTCTCATGTGATGCATATCGTTAGTCACGTTGAGGGTAATGTTCGGCAAGAAATAAGCGCACTAGACGTATTGAGGGCATGTTTGCCCGCTGGGACCCTCTCCGGCGCGCCAAAAGTTCGCGCGATGGAGTTAATTAGTCAGTTTGAACCTATTCGACGAGGGATATACGGCGGAGCTGTCGGTTATCTTGGTTGGTCAGGCAATATGGATACTGCTATAGCAATCCGAACCGCCATCATCAAGGACGGCATGATGCACATTCAGGCAGGTGCTGGGATTGTTGCCGATTCTATTCCGCAATCGGAATGGATCGAAACGTTGAATAAGGGACATGCTGTTATTCGAGCTGCAAATGCGGCTTTGGTCGGTTTTAAAGATATCACGGGTCCGTTGATACGAGATTAAAAAAAATGTTACTGATGATCGATAACTACGACAGCTTTACCTATAACCTTGTGCAGTATTTTGGCGAATTAGGTAAAGATGTTACAACGATTCGCAATGATCAGACGACACTTGATGACTTGATTGAATTGAAACCCGATCATGTGGTCATAAGTCCCGGTCCATGTGATCCCGACCAGGCTGGAATAAGTTTAAAGGCCATCGAATACTTCGCTGGAAAAGTACCGCTATTGGGAGTGTGTCTCGGGCATCAAGCAATTGGTCAGGCATTCGGTGGAAAAATCATACGTGCTCAGAAAGTAATGCATGGTAAAACCAGTGAGATTCACCACGATGGACAGAGGCTGTATCTGGGTCTTGATCAGCCTTTAGTGCAAACGCGATATCACTCGCTTGTAATCGATGCTAACGCCGTGCCTGCGTGTCTAGAAGTCACAGCATGGAGTCGAGATGATCTTGGAGAATCTGAGGCGATCATGGGTATTCGGCACAAAACTTTGACGGTAGAGGGTGTTCAGTTTCATCCTGAATCGATTGCTAGTCAACAAGGCCATGAGTTGTTGCGAAACTTTGTGGCCCTTAGAGGAGGTAAGTGGTCATGAATATCCAAGAAGCGATTGCAGCTGTGTGTTCGAGGCAAGATCTGTATGCCAACGAAATGATTTCTGTCATGCGTACTATAATGACTGGTGAGGCAACAGATGCTCAGATAGGTGCATTTTTGATGGGGCTGCGCATGAAAGGAGAGACCATTGATGAGATCGTTGGCGCGGCGAGTGTTATGCGAGAACTCTCCCAGAAAGTGGATGTTCCCAAAGATTTTTTGGTTGATACCTGTGGGACGGGGGGTGATGGCGCCAACATCTTTAATGTTTCAACTGCGTCTGCCTTCGTGGTTGCCGCAGCTGGTGGTCGGGTTGCAAAGCATGGTAATCGGTCTGTCTCATCGAAGTCAGGCTCCGCAGATGTTTTGGAGGCCTCGGGCGTCTGTTTAGATTTGGATGTGAGTCAAGTGGCAAATTGTATAGAGACTCTGGGTGTTGGGTTTATGTTTGCACCAGCGCATCACTCGGCGATGCGCTACGCAATAGGACCAAGAAAAGAGTTAGGGATGCGGACTATCTTCAATGTACTTGGACCACTGACTAATCCTGCAAGTGCTCCTAATCAGGTGTTAGGTGTTTTTGATGAAACACTTTTGACACCGCTGGCTGAAGTTTTGCGTCGCTTGGGTTCAAACCACGTGCTTGTTGTTTGCTCTGAAGATGGTTTAGATGAACTTAGTGTGTCGGCTGCTAGTCGAGTGGCTGAACTGAAAGATGGTCGAATTCGTGAGTACCGTATCAAGCCACAAGATTTTAAGTTAGATCTTAGCGATCGTGATGATTTGATCGTTGAGAATTCGGAAGAATCTCTCGAAATGGTAAAGATAGCACTAACGGCGGGCGATCATCCTGCGTCTGATATTGTAGCGCTGAATGCGGGGGCTGCCATTTACGCTGCAGGTTGCGCTCACTCGATTCAAGATGGTGTTGAGGCCGCTTGGGACGTGATGGAATCTGGTGAGGCGATGCATAAATTGGAAGCTCTGGCTGAGCTTACACAAACACTCAAGGGCACATGATTAATGGGTTGCTCAGCAACAATTCTAGATCGGATTATTGAACGAAAGCGCGCAGAGGTGGCCGACCGAAAAGCTGACTATCCAGTTGAAGTTTTAGAGGCATTAGTCGCCGAGCAGGACCTGCCTCGAGGATTCTCTAATAGTTTGGTTTCCCAGATAGAATCTAAGAAATCTGCAGTCATTGCTGAAATAAAGAGGGCGTCGCCTTCGAAAGGATTGCTTCGGTCTGATTTTCAACCAGGCTTGCATGCGAGTCAGTATGAAATGGCTGGCGCGACATGCTTATCGGTACTCACCGACCAAGATTTTTTTCAAGGATCTGATACAGATCTAAAAGCTGCTCGTGAAGCGTGTACGCTGCCTGTGATCCGAAAGGATTTTATGATTGATCCTTATCAAATTATTGAATCACGAGCATTGGGTGCTGATTGCATTCTATTGATTGTATCGGCTTTGAATGAGGACACATTGGAAGAACTTTACGAAACTGCGCGCTCGGTTGCACTTGATGTATTGATCGAAGTCCATAACGAAAGAGAACTTCATCGTGCACTTGATCTTGACAGCCGATTAATCGGGATTAATAACCGCAACCTGCATACATTTGAGACGAAGCTTGAGGTAACGCTCGATTTATTAGATCAGATTCCTGACGATCGACTCTTGATTACTGAGTCCGGTATTTTGCAGACCAAAGACGTTGAACTTATGCACGAACATGGGGTTTATGGATTCTTGGTTGGTGAGGCTTTCATGCGTCAACCGGATCCTGGGGTAGCATTAGCGGGACTATTTCAGGATCTTTCTTGATGTTTTGGCTTATAAGCGTTGCTCTTATTGTTCTGGTGACGTTAGGTTGGTATGCCTTGTCTTTAATCAGGAAGCTGAAGACAATAGAGAGGAAGCGCGAACAATCAAAACGAGATGCGCTTCTAGGGGTTCAGATCCTCGTTGATTCCTATTTGGATGAGCAAGTAGACCGATCTGAGTGTCTGTTGCGCATTCGTGTGCTACTTGATGCTCATTATATTGAGAGGTCATCCAGACCAAAGCTTGTTAGATTTGACGAAATTAGCGATGTGATCTTATCGATGCCTTTTGGCGAAGCGCGTCAGCAGATGGATTTTTCGACACGTCGTGAGCACGATGCGGTAAGGCGACAGTTGTTACAAATCCATGAAGCTGAACTCAAATCGGAGCTCGAGCTGTTAAAGGAGTGGTTGGATAAATGAAAGCAAGTATTTGTTGGCATCGGGACGTGAGTTTTCTAGCTGAGAGTGGTTCAGGGCATGCGATGGTTGTTGATGGTGCGCCCGAGCATGGTGGGCGTAATATTGGGCCGCGGCCGATGGAGCTTATACTGATGGGGCTCGGGAGTTGTGCGAGTTTCGACGTAATCGCAATCTTGAAAAAGCAACGACAAGAAGTTGCTTTCTGTGAATGTACCCTTGAGGCTGAGCGTGCCGATTCTGTTCCATCTGTCTTTACCAAAATAACGATAAATTTTCAGATTTCAGGTAATAATTTGGATGAAAATAAAGTTGAGCGAGCTGTTGCTCTCTCTGCTGAAAAATATTGTTCGGTGTCTAAGATGCTCGAAGAAGCCGGCGTTGCGCTCAGTCATCGGGTTTCTTTTGTTTAAATGCCGCCGGTTAATCTGCTAAATGGAGGGAAACCTGCTTAGTAGTGTGTTTGCGAAGTCGCAGAACCTAAGAATGTTAGACAACTAATGCACTATTATCAAAATCGCTCTGCTGTTTTAGTCATGAGCTTAGCACTCTCCCACATAATCCTACGAATTGCTCGGGGGAGTTTTTTGCCGCCCTGTTCGAGTGCCGTTTGGCCATGTTGAATCTCCTCATCGAGCATTTTTTCAAGAATCCGCCGCGAAGCGTGGTCTTTTGTGGGTAGTCGGTCCAGATGCTCCCGTAGGTGATGTCCAACGTTTTCTTCCGTTGCGTGGACAAATCCCAGTGATACGTTATCTGAAATTAGGGCCGTCCCTGCCCCGAGACTGAAAGATGCTACATACCATAAAGGATCCAAAATACTTGGGTTCGTTCCCAGATCATTGAGGCGGTCTCTACACCAAGATAGGTGATCCAGTTCTTCCGCTGCTGACTTGATAAGCGCTTGATAGGTAGCCTGATTTGAAGCAAATACTGCCTGCCCGTTATATAAACCTTGGGCGCATATCTCGCCGGTGTGGTTGACACGCATTAGGTTTCCCGAGAGTTTTCTTTCATCGGTAGTCAGCGGTTCATCCAATGCTCCCTCTGCGGGGGACCGGTTTTGCGCTTGTGGTTTAACCCGAGCCACTGTTCGCAGCAAGCCGTCGAAACCATGAATTAACTGATCGACTGTATTCATCGGTGGACTCCTAAATGCATCCCAAAGGATTGTCCTAGATCCCTTACCTCCCGTACCATCCGTTCAGCGTCGTCGAGCCTCAACACATGTGTCGAGGCTAATTCTTCCTGATTGAGGTTTGCTTGGTCTGCGCTACTTTCATCCGTCAGTATGCCAAACAGAAGCCCATGCGATTCGGCTAACCGTCTGAAACGTTCTCTATCATCTGGATTTTCAAAGTCGCCCGATACTACAACCGGGAAACCCGCTCGGAGAGTCAGTTCGGCGAGCTCTATAAGGTGTCGATAGGTTTTCGGTATGGTATTTTCTTGATCCCCATAAAGCCTCTGCCGCTCAAGGTCAGACTGTAGTCTGATCATACCGAAATCATCGATCAACTGATGAGTGAGCGACTGCCTCGTGGCAATATCTAGCCGAAGGGTGATCAATAAAACTCGGGGTCGAATCATCGTCGCATGTTCGGCCATAACAGCATAACTTCGGTATCTTGCCAGAGGCGAGGCGTCAGTCTCTGTTGGAAGTATGGGTGCGTTGAGGCCCAACAAGCACTCTTTTGCGCGAACCATCGCTCGGTATGCTTGGTATCCCTGCAAAACCCAGAGTGCATGATAATCACCACTTAATTCGAGGTACCGATTTAAGAGGTGCCATGCGGATGCGAAGTCATGTCGCGCCTCTAAGTCAACCGTCAAGAAAGCGATCTCACTGATCACGTCAATCCATCGGAATTCGGATCGGTACTCGATACAATCAAAAAGACGGATATCGCCAGACTCCGTTTCCAAGACGTTTCCTAAGTGCAGGTCCCCATGACACTCACGAATCATTCCTAGGTCTTTGCGCTCGGCGAACCGCGGCCACAGACGCTTTAAATATTCATGCGCCCACGCCTCGAGTTGCAATAACTGCGCTAGATCTTTGGCCTCTGTGAGATGGGGTCTGACTTGGTCGAAATTAAGTTGGGCGGGAACATAGAGGGAGTTTGGTTCTCCGAATGGCGTTTCGATTCCAGAAACGGGCGCTTTGGCATGCAGTTCAAACACTTCCTGACAAAGCTGCTCAAGTCGGGAGTGGTTCAGTCCCTCTCGGTCGTGTATCCGGTCCAACGTTTTAGTGGGATCAAACTGTCGCATTTTAACTGCATATTCAATCAGCCTCCCGGCACCATCCTCTACCTTAATCTCTTGATTATCGTCATAGATACCTACCACACCTAGGTAAAGATCGGCAAAACTTCGTTGGTTAAGAGTGAATTCGCTCTGGCAGAGTTGTTCACGTAACTCTAGCGTGCTCGCGTCAAGGAAGTATAAATCAAGTGGTTTTTTGATTTTATAAGCATACGGCCCAGTGAGGACGACCCATGCGAGATCAGACTCGATCACTTCAATCGTTTCGACTTCGTGACGAAAACATGATGCGTGGCGCAATGCATCAATCACCCTCTCGCTCAACTGGTCCTCCCTGTATACTGTCGCTATGGATCGACAGTGGCATTTGTTACTTAAAATTTTCCTAACCCTACTCGTAGCAGTGGGGATGGGTTTAGTCTATCTCAATGCGAATCTAATACGACAGTTTGAATCGCTGTCTTGGGCGGTCGGAGCGAAAATTTTTGCACGACCTCTTGAGCTTTATCAGGGCGCGATGTTTACGCAGGAACAGGTACGATTCGAGCTTGACCTTTTAAAGTATCAACTGGTCCAAGGATCGCCGGTTCAGGGCCAATATCTTATCGACGGTAACTCACTTTGGGTCGGTATGCGTGGCCACAATTATCCGGATGGCGAGGAACCAGACCGCGTGGTTCAGATTAATTTTTCTAAAGATCTAGTTGAGGCGGTCAGAAATGTTGACGCGAAGCCCCTTGAGATAATCCGTTTTGAGCCCTTGGTGTTGGCACAACTATCGGGTAAACATGCAGACCGAGATATTGTTCGTTTGAGTGACTTTCCGAAAGAATTTATTCAGATGCTGGTCGCAGTTGAAGATCGGAATTTTTTCGATCATGCGGGGATATCGATCACAGGTATTTCGCGAGCCATTATTAACAATATTGTGGCTGGTCGTTTCTCACAGGGTGGCAGTACATTAACGCAGCAGTTAGTTAAGAATCTGTATTTAACGCGGGAGCGCACACTGACGCGAAAAGCAATCGAAGCGGTCTACGCAATTTTACTCGATGCGCGGTTTTCCAAAGACCGTATCCTTGCAGCCTACGTCAATGAAGTATTTCTCGGACAGTGGGGTAATCGTGCTATTCATGGATTCGGAACGGCAGCACAATTTTACTTTGGCAAACCGATAAGCGAGTTATCTAACAGCCAACAAGCACTGTTGATCGGGTTGATCAAGGGGCCAAGTGTATTCGATCCAAGACGCTTCCCCGAACGGGCCCTGGAGCGTCGAAATCTTGTTTTACAGTTGTCAGCGTCGTTGGGTGTTATTTCTGAGCAGCAAAAAGTCATGGCCTCGAGTGCCGCGTTGTCTGTTCCAAAGCAACCAGCTGATCGTATTGGTCGTTTCCCGGGTTATGTTGCGATTGTGCGGAGAGAGTTAGCGCAAGATTATACCAGTGAACAACTGACGGCCGATGGTTTAAGCGTCTACACGGCATTCGATCCCCAAATACACCGGGGCTTAGATCAGGGTCGAAAAAATGCACTCACCCGATTAAAAGCCACCGGCCTTGATTCGCAGGGTGAGGTCCAGTTAGGGGCGATCATGGTTGATATACCGACGGGTGAGATCCAAGCTGTTCTCGCAGGTCGTGATCAACGGTTGGGTTTTCATCGAGTACTTGATGCAAGACGACAGATTGGATCCTTAGTCAAACCTTTTGTGGTTGCAGCCGCTATCGAGCAAGATCCGAGATTACATGCTGGGACTCTGGTCCGTGACGAGACTATTTCTATCGAGGACGAAAGGGGTAATGTGTGGACTCCTAAAAATTACGATGAGAAAGAGCTTGGTATTGTTCGATTGGAGAGTGTGATAGCGAATAGTATTAATCAGGCGACTGTGCATCTCGCTTTAGGACTCGGCCTCAACCGAATTTTAGATCGGTTGGATGATCTTGGTATCCCGGTAGGGCCAACTAGACCGCCTGCTACATTACTTGGGGTTTCTGAAATGTCCCCATATCGAGTGGCTCAGCGTTATCAGGTCTTGCTTAACCAAGGCCATCAAGCACCGCTTAAAGCAGTTAGGACTGTTGTGGATAATGCGGGTTCAGTATTGACGCGAAGACCTTTTCAATCCACTCGGTTGATGACAGCACGCGCTGCGGTTCAAGTTGATCATATGATGCGAGTCGGCGCGAGAGTGGGGACCGGACGTGCGTTCGGTCAGCGTTATACGGAGGTTATGGCTTCGAAGACTGGGACCACTGATGATGGTCGCGATGCTTGGTTTGTGGGCGCGGATGGTCGCCGTCTAGGCACCGTGTGGGTTGGGTTTGACGATAATCGTAAGGCGGGGTTAATCGGTTCGGTGGCAGCGCTCCCCATAATTTCTGATGCGTTTCAATATGTCCGGAGAACCCACCGGTCAAATAACTTACCTGAGGGATTAGAGCACGCCTGGTTAAATAAATCGGGGCAAGTGGTGGATCAAAGGTGTCAAGGTGCTGAAAAACGACCATTACCGATAGAATATGTGAATGCGAAGTCGGACGATTGTGGATCAAATCCCGCAAGGTCGGTGGATGGTCATTGGCTTAAAGATTGGTTTGGAGGATAACAATGCGACTTGGATTGAGTTTAACGTGTGTGGCACTTTTGGTGGGTTGTGTTCAGGCGCCCGTGTCGCGTCCCCCAGTAGTTGACGCGTCATGGCGCGCCAATGAGGACGATCGTGTAGTCTCCTCGAAGCGCGTTGTTCCGAAAGTATCTCTCGGTGGTAAAACCCAAAACGACGAGAGCAACAAGGCAACTCCGATTGAATCCATTGCTAAAATTGAACCGGTTGATCAACCAAAAGAAGTACGCGAGATTGCTCCTCCTGTCCTTTCCTTATTGGAAGAGGCAGATCAGCTTCGAACTGCGGGAGATTTTGAAGGGGCATCTGCGCGATTGGAGCGCGCACAGAGGATCGCTCCAACAGAACCAGAAGTATATTTCCAGCTATCCAGCTTGAGACTTGAACAAGGCAGTCTCGAAGATGCTGTAAACATAGCGGTTCAGGGCGTCGACCTGTCGGGTGCTGATCAAGCTATGAAGCGTGACCTGTATACGGTCATTGCCCGAGCGAAGGATGCTCTTGGTGACGCATCTGGCGCAAGCGAAGCGCGACGTTTGGCACGCGCGTCTGGCTCTTAAAGCGCCTTTAGGGACTCTCTTGCCGCTGCGACTGTGTCATTGATCACTTGGTCGCTGTGTGTTGATGAGACAAACCCTGCCTCGTACATAGATGGGGCTAGATATACACCACGGTCCAGCATCAAATGAAAGAAGCGCTTAAACAAGTTTTCATTACAGGCGGTAACCTCATCGAAAGTGGTCACTGGTTGTTCGGCGAAAAATAAGCCAAACATTCCGCCACGACTGACGCCCTGCATTGCTACCCCAGCCTCCTCAGCGGCTCGTAATACGCCAGAGATAAAGCGTTCAGTGGTCGCGTTTAGTTGCTCAAAGAAACCGGGGGTCGATAATTCTGAAAGTGTGGCAATGCCCGCCGCCATGGCGACCGGGTTTCCGGATAAAGTGCCTGCCTGATAGACAGGACCATCCGGGGCCAGCATATCCATGACATCTTGGCGACCGCCAAAAGCACCTACCGGCATACCGCCCCCAATAATTTTTCCGAGGCAGGTCAGATCTGGGATGATGTTTAATAACCCTTGAGCACCGTCTTCGGCGACACGAAACCCTGTCATCACCTCATCGAAGATTAAAATCACACCATATTGATCACATAACTCCCGCAAACCTTCGAGATAGCCAGATTTCGGAACAATCATGTTCATATTACCGGTGATTGGTTCGATGATAATACATGCGATCGAGTCACCTCGTTGACGGAGCAACTCGGTAGCCGCCTCTAAGTCATTAAATGGAAGGTTTAGCGTTTGTTTGGCCAGTTCTAGCGGCACACCAGGCGAACTGGGGATGCCGAATGTGAGAGCGCCTGATCCAGCCTTAACCAACAAGCTGTCGGAGTGTCCGTGATAGCATCCTTCAAATTTAACGATGGTGTCGCGACCAGTGAAACCCCTTGCGAGTCGAATCGCGCTCATGGTTGCCTCGGTCCCGCTTGAGCAGAACCTGAGCTTTGCCATTGATGGGAAAAAAGATTTCACGAGTTCAGCCATCTCTGTCTCGATAGCTGTCGGCGCTCCAAAAGATAGTCCGTTTGTGATCGCGTCTCCCACGGCTTTTAATATCGTGGGATTAGCATGTCCCGCTATCATTGGCCCCCAACTGCCAATATAGTCGATATACCGCTTGCCATCAGCATCATAGAGGTAGGGTCCTTTAGCTTTACTAAAGAAAATAGGTGTCCCGCCTACGGCACGAAACGCTCGAACGGGCGAGTTAACGCCGCCAGCTATGGATTGGCTAGCTCTTTGGTAGAGTTGTTCAGATTTAAACATTCTTTTTCCTTAAAATAATTCAGAAAGACGGCGTGCCGCCTCCCCGATATCTTTAGATTTGAACACGGCCCCAGAGACTGCAAGCATCGAGACTCCTGTATCTAAAACTCGGGTTGCGTTATCTGCGTTGATGCCACCGATTGCGACTACTGGGACTGGGCATGCGACTACGAGTTGACTCAGTTTGGCGAGGGACAGTTCACTCGCGGTTGGTTTGGTCTCTGACTTAAATAATCGACCGAATGCGCAATAGGTGGCGCCCTCTCGAACAGCACGTTCCATAAGTTTGGTCGAGTCATGACACGTACGACCGATAATGGCGCTGGGACCTAGAGCCTCACGTGTACTGGCTAGCGATTCGTCGTTTTGACCAAGATGTACCCCCTCCGCTCCAAGGTCTCGACAAACCATTACATGATCGTTAATGATGCATGGTGTCCGCTTTGTGCGACAGATATCGATAGCGGCTTCAGCCAGTGCTTCGAGGAGGCCCAGATCATCGCCTTTGTGGCGCATCTGAATGTAAGCGGCGCCACCCTCAATTGTTTCTTGTATCTGCCTGTAGAGTTGCTCAGGATGAGTTACCGAAGCATCGGTGATGACATACAAACCTTGCATCAGAATGGTTTAACGATCACCAAGATAGAAATTGCGACAAGGCCGATCACCGGTACTTCGTTGAACCAGCGATACCATGTGTGACTCCTCGTGTTGGAATCGTTTTTGAATGTTTTGACGATTTTCATACACCAGTGATGGTACCCAATCAACAAGATCACAAATGTGAGTTTGGCATGCATCCACCCTTGAGTCATATAGTCGGGTACCAGCACGATCATCCAGATACCGAGAGCGATGGCAACGATCATTGAAGGGGTCATTATCCCGTTCAAGAGTTTTCTTTCCATGACTTTGAAACGCTCTGTCCCGGTGATATCGCTTGTGTCAGTCATTGCGTGATATACGAATAATCTGGGAAGATAAAACAATGCCGCGAACCAGGTCACGACTGCGATTAAATGAAATGCTTTAATCCAAAGAAACATGATCTCTCCTTTCCTGCACATAGGAGTACACCAAGTATCCAATTGAAAGACAAGGCTATCCTCGTTCCTGATTTCGAACCTTATTTTGTACCTCAATTACCGCTGTGAATAAGTCTCCCTCCGTAACCGCGCCTAAAAAGACTCGATCGTCTCCATCAACGATCGGTATCGATTCACCAACAAAATCACTTACAACATACATAGCATGTTGCAACGAATCGTCTTTTTTGAGGATGAGAGGATTTTTGTCGCAAAATTGTTTTACCAATTTATCGCCAGCCGTAACGGCCTGATGTACAGATAGTTTTCCTAATAGGTTGCCTGAGGCAGATATTATGTAGGCCTCGGTTTGTTCCTTGGCACGCATCTCGTGAAGAGCCTCTTGTCCGGTACTGTTCTCACCGAGGTTAACGCAATCATCACCTATATGAGCCTCTAACGTATGTTGATTCAGGGCTATTCCTTCCCTGCCGAGTGATAGATCGATACCTCGGTCGATCAATTGGCGATCAAAAAAGGAATGGCCAAATAATCGATGCGTTAATAGCATCGAGGTCATCACGGCCATGAGGGCGGCCACAGCATATGCATAGGATTGCGTGAGTTCGAGCACAATTAGAACTGCTGTAATTGGGGCCCCTATCACAGTTGCGGCAACGGAGGCCATCGCGGCGATACTGATGGCCTCCGTCAAACCCTGAACGCCCGCAGCGATTGATATCTGTGCCACCAGTCCGCCAACCGCAACACCGATAAAAAGTGCCGGTGAGAATACTCCTCCGAATAAACCAAAACCGATGCAGACCGCTGTCATAGATATCTTCAGAACGAGCAAGACGAGAAGCATAGGGATCTGGTACTGTCCGTCGAGCATCGCATTAACGGTACCGAGGCCCACTCCCAGAATTTCGGGCACCCAGATACCCACGGTTCCACAAATAGTCGCAGCGATGACAATTAATTGCTCGGCTGACCAACCTGACTCCCGAGCAAACTTCGCGGAATACCTAAGTCCTTGCATAAAGGTGATTGCCGTCGCAGCAACAACAGGGCCCGCAATAATCAAAATTGGGATCAGCGTTGCTAGATCTGGAGAGTGCGCTGAAATTGCGTACGGAGTTGTATTTTTAAAGAAAGCCTGACTAAACGCAGCTGCGGTTACGGAGGCGATAGATATCGGTGCCATTGCTCGGACTGAAAGATGTCTCAGAACTGCCTCGTGAGCAAACACGATACCCGCGATTGGGGCACCAAAACCTGCGGAAATGGCTGCCGCGACTCCACACCCGAGATATATTTCGTTTGAAAGTCGTGACTTAAAGAATCGTTTGAAAATGATACCGATCGTGGCACCGAAATGCACTAACGGTCCATATTGCCCCACCGATCCACCGCCTGCGGCACTTGTAAAGGCGGCTAGAGTTGAGACCAGCCCATGTTTTTCATCAAGCGGCTCTTTTGACTGGTGTGCATGGTAGATTGAGTCTGCGGGACCGTGCCATCGAGTTATCTTAAATACTCGGCGCATCAAAATTAGCAGTCCAGCCGCAGACCAGAGAAAAACTAAACTTGTAAGTTCTATTTGTCTCCCAAAAATGACGACTTCCATAAGTGTCTGATTTTCTCGGAGGGCAGTGAAGAAGTTCACCCCCGACACAAACGCCTTTGACGCGGTTGCTACTATGACCCCGACGAGGCCGCCTATGACAAAATCTACAATCAGTTCTGCGCCAGTGTCCTTGACTTGACTCTGCATAGACTTCCCCGTTTTTGTACGTTTTAGCCGCGGATTAACGTATTATGCGCTCAATTTGTGAATGGATGGAAATCACGTTTGAAACAAATCGGAATTGTTGGCGGAACGGGTTACACGGGTGTAGAACTCCTTCGTATGTTAGTTTCACATCAAGGGGTTGAGATCAGTTATCTCACATCTAGGTCAGAAGCGGGTAAAACAGTCGCCTCTTTATATCCTTGGCTGTCGCATGCAGCTGACCTTAGTTTTGAAGAGCCTTCACTTGACGCACTGTCGTCGTGTGATCTCGTGTTCTATGCGACCCCGAATAAGATTGCGATGACGGAGACACGGGCTCTTCTTGACCGCGGTGTCCGCGTGATCGATCTTGCTGCAGATTTTAGGTTTGGCGATGTGTCGCTCTGGGAGGCTACGTATGGGGGTCAACACGGCGCGCCTGACTTACTTCATGAGGCTGTCTACGGTCTCCCTGAAAAGTATCGTGATCAGATTGCGAGGGCCCGAATTGTCGGAAATCCAGGGTGTTATCCGACAGCGACTGCGTTGGCACTGATGCCGCTTGTTGAGGCAAAGGCTCTGAGAGAATCAAACGTCATCGTCGACGGTAAGAGTGGGGCGTCGGGTGCAGGACGCTCAGCCCGTGCAGATCTTATTGTTGCTGAGGCATCTGATAATTTCCATGCTTACGCTGCCGAGGGTCATCGCCATGAGCCAGAAATGGCTCATCAAATCTCAAAAATGGGGCAGGACGTAAGCGTAACGTTCGTTCCCCATCTGCTGCCGATGATTAGGGGGATTGAAGTCACGGTATATGTCTCCACGTTACTCAGCGGTGATGACGCAAGGCAACTTTTCCAAGAACGCTATAGTGAAGAGCCCCTAGTTTCCTTGGCCGATACTGGCGAGTATCCTGAGACACGATGGGTTCGGGGATCCAATCGTTGTGTTATTGGACTTTATCAGCAGCGGCCCGGACAGTTGATCATTTCGAGTGTCATAGATAACTTAGTAAAAGGTGCGGCAGGTCAGGCAATCCAAAACATGAACTTGATGCTTGGATTCAATGAATTTGACGCAATTCCGATGGATGCATTGAGTCCGTAAGACACATGGCTGAAGTATTTATTCCGACTCCGATCAATTTGACTGATAGAGCTGTTTCAAAGGCGAAAGAACTGATTGATGGTGAGGGTAATCCTAGTCTTCATCTGCGTGTTTTCGTGACCGGTGGAGGGTGCTCTGGATTCCAGTACGGTTTCAGTTTTGATGATGAGCTTCAAGAAGACGACACTGAAATTGTGAAAGATGGAGTTAAAGTGGTCGTGGACGGTATGTCATATCAGTACCTAGTTGGTTCGACGGTGGACTATTCCGAGTCACTGACTGGATCGCAGTTTGTTGTCGAGAATCCGAATGCCACTAGTACATGTGGTTGCGGCGCGAGTTTCAGTCTATAACGTTGGAAACACCAAAGAGCCAAGGACACCAGCGACTCTCGACCCAGTGATCGAGCTAGTTTCCATGATCTGTTGATCTAAGCACTTAAGCCCGAGCCAACCAAAGCAAGCAGCCTCAACAAAGTCTGGGTCGACAGAAAATGCCTCAGAAGTCACCACGAGTGGCTGCACCGTATTGTCGATCTGGTCCATTAGGTGGGCGTTGTGTATACCGCCCCCGCAAACAACTAAGATGTCGATGTCACTGGACAGTGCTCTGTCTGCAAGGACCGCTGTGAGGCGATTTAGCGTTGCCTGTACGTCAGCTGGCTCGATAAATGGAAATTGATCCACAATTGCTAAGAGCCAGGCCGACGAAAAATATTCCCGTCCAGTGCTTTTTGGTGGTGATTGTTTAAAGTATGGGTCGTTGA
This sequence comes from uncultured Gammaproteobacteria bacterium, assembly GCA_913042205.1. Classification (GTDB taxonomy): domain Bacteria; phylum Pseudomonadota; class Gammaproteobacteria; order Pseudomonadales; family Litorivicinaceae; genus HIMB30. The sequence goes on along the minus strand of CAJWIY010000006.1, from coordinate 4,149 downwards.
GGAGGGCCGTCAAAAGATCGTCATCCACGCAACCGGATGCGGCGTACTTCCCCTCATAATCAAAAGGCTTATCCTGATGCATCTGGTGCCATATGTCTGACAGAGTATTGGCGGGTCCCAAATCCCATCCTTTGATTGGCTTTCCTGAAACTAATAGAGAGAGATTTGCAATTCCGCCGAGGTTGAGGACGGCCACATTTTCAGTATCACGACTGAATTGGGATGCATGGAACAATGGTGCAAGTGGCGCCCCTTGACCGCCTCGTGCCATATCGCCGCGTCGAAATTGGTGTGCGACTGGAGTGAGCGTGGCCTCGGCGAGACGTTCAGCAAAACCGATTTGTAACGTAGAGCCCAGATGTGGGGCATGCCACAGTGTTTGACCATGAAAGCCTATGACTGAAATTGTGTCATCACTGGACCCTATAAGCATTTTGCATTGTTCGATCACGGCTTCTGTATATTGGTGCTCGATATGCAACAGGGTATCGAGGTTCACCTCACCGGATTCGATGATTTTTTGAAGACCATCACGAGCCTGAATTGGTAGTTCAGATCGATGGGTATTGACGACCTCTATGCGGTGATTCTTTTTATTCTCTTTGACGATGCAGGCGTCCAGCCCATCAAGGCTCGTGCCGCTCATCAGCCCAATCGCAGATCGGGACGTTTTAGGGGTTGGTAATGCTTTGGAAAGCCAGTTCATCATGGCTTCTTTGCGCGTCGAGTGACGCTATTAATGTGCCTGCGATGCGCCTGTAGCGTGCGATTTCGGATTTTGGTAACGACTTCGCTTTTGGAAGTTTATTTAGGATCGTCCGAGGATTTCGATGCACACCGTTGAATATAAACTCATAGTGTAAGTGTGGCCCAGTCGATAACCCTGTTGAACCAACATAACCTATTACCTGCCGTTGCTTAACTTTTTGGCCAGTCCTAAATTTTCCATATCGAGACAGATGGGCATAGAGGGTAGTCACGCTACTGCCATGCTTCATAACGATGGTCTTTCCATAACCTCCTTTGGTTCCCCGGTGTACGATCTTACCGTCTCCGGCTGCATATACCGGGGTTCCTGTCGGTGCCGCGTAATCAGTTCCTCTATGGGGGCGTCGAACACCTGTAACTGGATGCTTTCGGGAGTGGCTAAAATTTGAACTAATTCGGCGAAAATTGAGGGGTGCTCGCAAAAAGGCTTTCCTCAAGCTAACCCCATTTTGATCGTAATAGCCTATATCGCCTTTAATGTCTTCGTAACGAACCGCTATGAATGACTCCCCAGAGTTAATAAACTCCGCGGCCAAAATGTTCCCATATTCCACGAATTCGCCGTCAAGGTATCGCTTCTCAAATGTGACTACGAATTGGTCACCTTTTCGGATTTCGTGGACGAAATCGATTACGTGCCCATATATGTCCGCCAACTCCATAATCAGGTTATCGGAGAGTCCGGCATGTGCACCTGCCAGAAAAAGTGAGCTGTCAATGGTTGCTCGGGCGTGCTCGATATAAATTTCAGCCTCTCGGTATCGTTGGCTAATTGTCCAACTGCCGTCACTTTGAGCTGCAATGGTTTGATGAAACGGTGAGTGGACAACAGCAAGTTCCTTAAGAGTGTTATCACTGTTATATCGAAATTCCACAGATTGGCCGGGCTTAAGCTGTGAGATCTGAGCTTGACTGTTTTCCGCCTGTGTGAGCGAGTGGAGCACTTGCGTCTCCAAATTCTGGCGAGAAAAAAGTCGGGACAATGAGTCACCCTCTTGTACACGTTCAGTTCGAGTTTCGAATCGTGGTTTCGGTTCTACATGATCTTTTGTCCGCTCTGTCCACATTGAAAGCGCGGGGATAGGCATTGACCCACCGGTTCGGTCGGCCGTCCCTCCGACCGCCGGCCATGCAACCAACGCGCTGATAAATAAGAGGGACCCGACTAGAACAAGAACATGTATTCCTGGAAAAGGATGACATATCGCGTCTAAGCGATTGATAAGGTTGCGCATTCGTATCCTACGTAGCGGTTTAACGGAGTGTACACAATCCAATTGAGTATTGCACACAAAAAATAGAGGTTATGTACACTATGGTGTTTTAAATATTGAACTGAGAGTGGGTATGGCAACAGTGGACGGACGTAGTCTGAGGGAGGCGATAGATCTGATTTCGCGGGGCGCGGAAGAAATTCTTCCTCTAGACGAATTAAGCCAGAGGTTGAATAGTGGCAGACCGCTAACTATAAAAGCTGGCTTTGATCCAACTGCACCAGACTTGCACTTGGGCCATACAGTTTTAATTAACAAGTTGCGGCAGTTTCAGCAGCTTGGCCATGAAGTTATTTTTCTGATTGGTGATTTTACAGGACTGATCGGAGATCCAACCGGGAAGAATCAAACACGGCAACCATTAACTGAGGAAAAGTTGAGGCGAAATGCCGAGACTTACGCATCTCAGGTCTTCAAAATTTTGGATAAGAAGAAGACGCGCGTTGAATACAATAGTCGTTGGATGGCGAAATTGAAGCCGCAGGAGTTTATTCGGTTAGCAGCAAAACTTACTGTTGCTCGGATGCTTGAGCGTGACGACTTCAATAAACGGTTCAAATCTGAGCAACCAATTTCCATCCATGAGTTTCTTTATCCTCTAATGCAAGGATACGATTCTGTCGTACTCGAGGCAGATGTTGAACTGGGTGGAACTGATCAACGTTTCAACCTCCTGATGGGGCGAGAGTTGCAGAGAGATGCTGGCCAGGAACCTCAGACCATTGTGATGATGCCTATCCTTGAAGGTTTGGACGGTGAGAAAAAGATGTCGAAGTCATTGGACAATTATGTTGGTTTGAACGATGAACCAGGGGACATGTTCGGAAAGCTTATGGGGATTTCTGACGAACTGATGTGGCGTTACTACGAATTGTTGAGCTTCAAAAGTAACGCGGAACTCGCAACTTTGCGGGTTTCTGTCGCTGATGGATTAGTAGCCCCTAATGTTGCGAAAGCTGATTTAGCGAAAGAATTGATAGCGCGCTTTCACAATCCTGAGGCGGCTGAGCGGGCTTCGAAGAGTGCGGGTAATAAGTTTAAAGCTGGCGATATTCCGGATCAAATGCCTGAAATGTCGGTACAAGGAGATGCCGAGGGTGGGATACCACTGGCGGTATTACTCCGTGAGACGGGATTGGCAAAAAGTTCTTCTGAGGCAAGGAGCTTCATTTCACAAGGCGCGGTTCGGATTAATGGTGACCTCGAAACCGATCTTCAATACAGGGTTAATTCCGGGGAAACGCACGTATTCCAATGTGGTAAGAAACGTTTTGTTCGGGTGACTGTCTCCGACTAACGGTTATCTGTGCGCACAGCGAATGTGGTAAAACTACCGTGTGTGTTTTTAATGCATCTTTGAAAGTCTGTTTTAGCAAAAAATAATTACGAAAACTGCTTGCAAGGCGAATTAAACACTGTACTATGCGCGCTCCTCACAGGGGCGAGGGCAAATATCCTCGCTCCCCCGACGGATTTCTGGAAATTTGTAGCTCGAGTCAATCTGAGTAATCATGCTGACTCAAACTCAGGCTTTTGGCCTAAAGGTAGCTGCAAACGTTAGAAAAAGTAGTTGCAAAAGACGCAGGGTTCGATAGAATTCGCGTCCACCTCAGAGAGGTCCTCTGAGGCGTTTTTTAAAAGTTGATCAAGCAATGCGTGTGGGTGCTTGAGCTGAAAGTCGACAAAATTTTCAGACAAGCATACCTGTATAAATTTATTTAGCAGTTTTGCGACTGTCTGAGCAAAAAATATCACCTGGGTTACTCAGGTACTCTTAACTGAAGAGTTTGATCATGGCTCAGATTGAACGCTGGCGGCAGGCCTAAGACATGCAAGTCGAACGGTAACGACACTAGCTTGCTGGTGGGCGACGAGTGGCGGACGGGTGAGTAACGCGTAGGAATCTACCTAGTAGTGGGGGATAGCCAAGGGAAACTTTGGGTAATACCGCATACGATCTAAGGATGAAAGGGGGCCTCTCTTTGAAGCTCTCGCTGTTAGATGAGCCTGCGTAAGATTAGCTTGTTGGTGAGGTAATGGCTCACCAAGGCGACGATCTTTAGCTGGTCTGAGAGGACGATCAGCCACATTGGGACTGAGACACGGC
>CAJWIY010000005.1 GCA_913042205.1 uncultured Gammaproteobacteria bacterium | reverse complement strand
AAAAGAAGTGAGAGCAGCACGCTCTAATGCGGAGTGAAAAGGAAATATGCCAAAAATTAAAAGTAACTCAGGCGCTCTTAAGCGTTTTAAACCCACAGCGAAGGGCTTTAAGCACAAGCAGTCTTTCCGTAGCCACATACTAACCAAGAAGAGCACGAAGCGTAAACGCCATCTGCGCGGTACGTTGATGGTAGCAGCTTCAGATGTCAAGCTGGTCCATCGAATGCTCCCAGGATTACGGTAAGAGGAGAGACCTATGCCACGAGTGAAACGCGGTGTGACCGCGCGTGCCAGTCACAAGAAGGTTCTAAAGCAGGCGAAAGGTTATTATGGCGCCCGTTCTCGAGTGTTTCGTGTCGCCAAGCAAGCAGTTATCAAAGCAGGCCAGTACGCGTACCGCGACCGTCGCCAAAAAAAGCGGCAATTCCGTGCGCTCTGGATCGCTCGGATTAATGCTGGTGCACGCGAGTGTGGTCTAAGCTACAGTCGCTTTATTAACGGCTTGAAGAAGGCCAATATTGAGATGGATCGTCGCGTACTTGCGGATCTGGCTATGCACGAGAAGGTTGCTTTTGCAGCACTCGCAGAGCAAGCCAAGCAAGCACTCGAACAGGCGAGCGCTTAATATAGGACCCTTCATTGTTGAGTGAAGGGAAGGCCGCCTGGACACATTCCTTGCGGCCTTTTTTATGCTTTTGGACCCCAAATGGATGATTTAGAGAGTATTAAAGACGACGCATTGGCGTTAATTGAATCCTCAGATTCATTGGCTCAGCTGGACGACGTTCGCGTGAAATTCCTTGGAAAAAAAGGATTGATCAGCGGGCAAATGAAGACGCTCGGTAAATTATCTGCCCAAGAACGGCCTTCAGCAGGCTCGAAGATTAACGAAGTGCGTGACTGCGTTACTGATGCACTTGAAGCGAAGAGATCCGCTCTCGAGGTTGAGGCCGAAACGCAAGATTTAATGCGTGATTCGGTCGACGTAACCATGCCGGGCCGTCCACAAAAGATCGGGGGACTGCACCCGGTTACCCGAACACTTAGCCGTCTGAATCGCCTCTTTGCGTCAATGGGTTACGCAGTCGCCACGGGCCCCGAAATCGAAGATGACTGGCATAATTTTGAAGCCCTGAATATTCCATCACATCACCCGGCTCGCGCTATGCATGATACGTTTTATTTTGATGATGGGCGCGTCTTGAGGACGCACACGTCCCCGGTGCAAATTCGTACGATGGTTAGTGAGGAGCCCCCCATACGCATTGTCGCACCCGGCCGTGTGTACCGTTGTGATAGTGACCTGACACACACGCCAATGTTCCATCAGATTGAGGGGTTGGTTGTGGACAAGGACATCAGTTTTTCTGATTTGAAGGGGACCATCATCACATTCCTGAATAGATTTTTTGAAGCAGACTTGGATGTTCGTTTCAGGCCAAGCTATTTCCCATTCACCGAACCATCTGCAGAGGTGGACGTGCAGTGTGTGATGTGTGAGGGCTCAGGCTGTCGTGTGTGCTCGCATACCGGATGGCTCGAGGTAATGGGTTGTGGGATGGTACATCCTAAAGTTTTTGAGCATACAGGTGTTGATACCGCCGTTTACACAGGATTCGCGTTCGGCATGGGTATCGAGAGGTTGGCGATGCTCCGATATGGGATCGGTGATCTTCGTCTGTTTTACGAAAACGACCTGCAGTTTCTCAACCAGTTTCACGGGTAGACATGAAAGCAAGTATCTCCTGGCTTAAAAGCTTATGCCCGACTGAATTATCAGTCGATGAAATTGTCAGCTGCCTAACTATGGCGGGACTTGAGGTGGACGGAGTTGAGACCGCGGCGAAGTCATTTACGCACGTGGTCGTAGGAGAAGTTATCTCCGCGAGTCCGCACGCTGATGCTGACAAGCTGAAAGTATGTGAAGTCAGTGATGGTGTTGCGATACATCAGGTGGTCTGTGGGGCCGCTAACGCCCGACCCGGCATGAAAGTACCCTTCGCGCGCGTTGGCGCCGTGTTAGGTGATGATTTCAAGGTTCAGCGAGCTAATATTCGTGGCGTTGAGTCTAGTGGTATGTTGTGTGGTGCCGATGAACTCGGACTATCTGATGAGCGTGTTGGGTTGATGGAATTACCTGACTCCACTCCGACCGGGGCTGATTTTATGGAAATCCTAGCGCTTCCGGACGACTTAATTGAGGTTGACCTTACGCCGAATCGTGGCGACTGCCTATCTATCACGGGCCTAGCACGGGAACTTAGCGTTTTAAGTCAAACGCCGGTGCAATCCGTCAGTTGCGACAGCATCGATCCCGGGTCCAGTCAAACGCATGATGTTAATTTACATGCGCCAGAGGGTTGTCCTCGTTATGTCGGTCGTGTAATCGAAAATATTGATGTTACGAGGCCGACCCCGTTATGGATGACTGAGCGACTGCGCCGCTCTGGCATTCGGTCGATTGATGCAGTCGTCGACATCACTAATTACGTCATGATCGAACTCGGGCAACCGATGCATGCATTTGATCGCGAACAATTAGTTGGTGCGGTCGATGTCCGGATGGCTAGGAATGGTGAAGAGTTAGTCCTGCTCGATGGAAAAAAACTGACCCTGACTGAAGATGTACTGGTAATCGCCGATCAGGAAGCGCCGCTGGCTCTGGCAGGAATTATGGGGGGTGAGCGGTCTGGAATTTCTGAGAAAACAACAACTGTCTTCCTTGAGAGCGCATATTTTAATCCTATTACTGTCGCAGGGAAGGCTCGTCGTTTTGGCCTCCACACGGATGCATCAGCGCGTTTTGAGCGCGGGGTTGATTGGCGATTGGCTGAGCGAGCAAGCGAACGTGCGACAAATCTTATACTCGAAATTTGTGGAGGAACTCCGGGGCCAGTGGTTGTCACCGACGATGACCATGCCATGCCCAAAACACAGACGGTTGAGCTTTCACATTCCCGGATCGAGCAGCAGCTTAGGATTTCCCTTCCATCGGCATCGGTTCAACAGATGCTTGGAGCTCTTGGATTCGATGTAGAGACGGTTGATGCAGGGTTTCGTTGTGTCGTCCCGAGTTGGCGATTTGATATCTCGATTGAGCAGGATTTAATTGAGGAAATTGCCCGTATCTACGGATACAACAACCTACCGATATCATTACCAGCACAGGCCTTGGGTATGGCCTCTATCTCAGAGGCTGAGACACCAGTGATGCGTTTGAAGCATTATCTCGTGGACCAAGATATCCAAGAGGTGATCACTTACTCCTTTGTCGATCCCGAGATACAGGCAATCTTGGGCGACGGGACTGCCGGAGTTCGTCTCGCGAACCCGATTGCGTCGAATCTCGCTGAAATGCGCCGTTCTCTGATGCCGGGTCTTGTTGAAGCTGTTCGTCATAACGTGAACCGTCAAGCCCCACGGGTGCGATTATTTGAGACAGGACAGTGTTTTATTCCACAGATCGATGAGTTAGATCAATCAGAGCGGATCGGTGTGGCAATTTATGGCCAAAGTACTCCTCTGCACTTCAGTATTGATCGATTGGTGGATTTCTTTGACCTGAAGGGTATCTTGAATGGTCTTAGCATGATCAACGGTGGTGGTGAGTTAATCTGGTCTCCTTCAGAGCATCAATCGTTCGCGTCAGGTCAGACAGCTAGCGTGAGTTTGGATGGGGAGGTTCTGGGTATCGTCGGTCGATTACACCCGAAATTGGCTCGTCAGCTAGATTTACCGAAGCCCCTATTCCTGGCGGACTTAAAGTTAGATCCACTTTTGCGAGGACAAGTTACTGCTTTTAAAGCGATTTCGCGTTACCCTAAAGTCGTTCGCGACTTGGCAATAGTCGTTGATGACATGGTCAAATGGCAGCAGATTGTGGACGCGGTGGCAACCCTATCAGATGACCGCATACAGTCTGTTGAATTATTTGATGTGTATCGTGGACCGGGTGTCCCGGACGGGCGGCAGAGTCTGGCACTCTCGGTCAGCTTGCAGGACCCGCATGGAACGCTTGACGATCAAGCGATTCAGGAATTAGTTGATCAGATTGTTTGCGTTCTTCGAAAGAATGCTGATGCAGAATTGAGAGGATAAATACAATGCCAGCGCTTACTAAAGCAGATTTGTCAGAGCACTTGAACGATGTAGTTGGTCTAAATAAACGCGAAGCTAAAGAAATGGTTGAACTTCTTTTCGAGGAATTGAGTGTTTCGCTGATCGATGGAGACCCCGTGCGTTTGTCGGGATTTGGGAATTTTGAGTTGCGTGATAAAAACGAGAGACCAGGCCGTAACCCAAAAACTGGAGAGAGGGTTCCAGTGAGCGCTCGTCGGGTTGTAACGTTCAGGGCGGGACAAAAACTACGTTCGCAGGTTGAGCTCTATCACCCGCTGGATAACGAGTGAGTACTGTGGATCTCTTCGATGACGATCTCCCACAGATTCCTGATCGGGTCTATTTTACTATTGGAGAGGCGAGTCGTTTATGTGGAGTTAAACCACACGTCCTGAGATATTGGGAGCAAGAGTTCGCAGAACTCCAACCCGACAAGCGCCGCGGAAACCGCCGTTACTATCGATATCAAGACCTGATAATGATCCGTCGTATTCGTGCACTGGTGCATCAGCAGGGATTTACGCTTTCTGGAGCAAAGCTCCGGATTCAGGAGGAAGACGAGGCTCGTTTTGCCGCAACTCAGGATGACTCGAAGGGAATGGCTCTGCGCGAGGTCGTTCGAGATCTCGAGCAAGTCCGTCGGTTGCTGTCTGATTAAGACGCTGTATACTTTTCCGCACTCGGGGCGTGGCGCAGCCTGGTAGCGCACTTGCATGGGGTGCAAGGGGTCGCAGGTTCAAATCCTGCCGTCCCGACCAAGTCGGAATTGAGTAGAGACGGCTCCTTTATGATTTGGCTTGAGTGTAAAATACCGCCCCCAATCATTGTCATCTTGGTAGGGATTCTAAACTTAGGATTAACCACATACAGCGCGGCACTGTTTGAGCCGCCTTGGGCTTTGATCTCAGCTCTAGGTGTCTTGTCGGGAATACTCGGGATCGGTGGTATGTTGGCCTGTATTCAACGCGGGACCACTATTCATCCTCGGAAACCTCATGAGACCGAGGTGTTAGTAACTAGTGGTGTGTACCGGTTTACGCGAAACCCTATGTATCTTGGTCTCATGCTACTACTTAGTGCCTATTATCTCTTGCAACCAACCCCGTTTAGTCCGTTTGGATTGCTGGGTGTATTGTGGTACCTCACTCGCTTTCAGATCGTACCGGAAGAACGGGTATTAGCTGAAAAATTTGGCGATCTCTACCTGCAATACAAGCAAACGGTCAGGCGATGGATTTAAATATTTGAGCATCTCGATCAGATAATCGTCGATTCGTCATTGACTTTACGCGAGAACCTGCGAGGCTTTATATGCTCGAATGCTTAGCATGTGTCCGCCTCACCGCAACACTGACTGGCATTTTAAGTGAAACGCACGGAGCGTCGGGCCTCCGGGCAGTTGCGAAGGAAAACGCATGCAAACTGGTAAAGTAAAGTGGTTTAACGAGACCAAGGGTTTCGGATTCATTGTCCCTGATGAAGGCGGCGACGACGCTTTTGTCCATATCACGGCCGTAAAAGAAAATGGCATCGAACGTTTGGAGGATAACCAACGCGTTGAATTTGATTTGGCTGAAGGTCGTAACGGAAAGATGTCGGTTAAGACGCTTAAGGTAATCGATTAGCCCTTTAATTCAGAGGGAACATTGACTACTTATTGGCCGTAACCGACTTTTTAACCCAAACTAGGTGATCCTGGTGGGCTTTTGTTTCTCCTCTGAACTGGTAAGCGCACAAAATGCCGTCGTGCAGCGCGATGCTGTAATCGAGACAAACCGCCTGCGGGTGGTTTATTTGTGGTGTACCTCTCATCCAGTAGTGGCCAAAGAAGCAGAGTGGCCCGTCGTAGGCTGGTGATTTTCTCGGCAGGGGAAGCTCAGGAATGGTGGTCCGTTGACTGTCATCGATGACCGCTGCCTCTCGAAAGGTTGTTTGCTGAGATTGCCACCAATTAAGTCGGATCCGATAACGTTTTACACCATAGTAATCCCTGAAGAACACATCATTTGGAAGTTTGACCTCGAGCCCATTTAACAAGGTCTCACGTGCCTCCCACGCTCTGGATCCGTATATCCCTGTTTGCTCGTAAAAAGTTCGGCTACGGGGGCTATGATCATCATTTAGGAGAGACGCAAGATCGTTTTGTGCGACGGCGTTCCAACACGCGTGAACAGCCCGAGCCTCTGAGTTATCGAACCAAATCGGTAATGTCTGGAACCAAGCAAGAGTCTCTCGGTAGCCATGGGCATCATTCGCGAACGCGTCTAAGAAAGCTTGGTGTTGTCGGATGTGGTTGTCAGTATGACTGCGAACATATTTACCGGGCTCGTCCGTACGCTCCGTCACGAATCCCACCGCATTAAACTCGTGGTTGCCACTGAGACAAGTTGCTTGCCCAAGCTCGCAGAGCTCCCTAACAATATCAACAGTCTGTTTTTGGTGGGGACCACGATCGATCAGATCACCCAGAAAAACGATGGTGCCTTCACCAAAAGACCAGCCACCCCGCGGTGATTTTCGGTAGCCCAATTTCGCGAGTAGTGTTTTGAGTTCATTGGCGTGTCCATGAATGTCACCAATGAAGTTAATTAACATGCTTTCGATGCTGTATCGGTTTACGGTTCATCGCAGTATTAAGTGATTATTCCTGTTGAATCCTGAATCAAAAAAACGGAACCAGCGGATTAGACAAGTTTGGTTAGTTCTTAGGTTTGATGGATATACCACCACCAGAAAAACTAAAATTTTTGCGCTGAGGCTGTGGGGTAGATAGCGCATAATTATTCCGGCAAGTGATGTTTCGGACGAAGAACTAAACCAACGACAAGCGCCACAACCCCAATAGCGGCCAGAGCGCTCACAGCGAGCTGCCACAATGGCCAGTTACGTATATCTTCGGGTAATTGTTCTTTTACGATCTCCGGTAACAAGGTCTGACCTTCAAACGTTTTTACTCTATTATCAGCGGCTTGAGCCTTCGGTTTAACGATTGATGCGATCTGCCCCACCCCTTTCGGTGAGTCTGTAGCAATTTCGAGCGCGGGTTGTGTCTCCAACACCTCGAAGGCGCGCTGTATTTGGCGTTCATATTTTTCATCAAAGCTTTGTACTGTCAGGATTGAACGGCCTATTGTCGGGCTATCAATTTGCATGGATAGTTCGTTTCCTTTCGAACGGACTGGGTCGACATGATTACCGAACGCGACTCGGAACTCGCGATCAAGAGCAGTGATCTGACCACTCTTATTTCTTACCGAGGCACTTAATCCGAGTGTTTGATCGGAGCTGATGGTGGGAGGAAGTTCAGTGAGCTCTAGACGAACATCAGAGTCTATTAAGATTCGATCTGTTGGCCCGAGGCCAGATGTTAACGTGTAACGACCAGATGCAGGATTTGACCAGATTAACGTCTGATATCCCGTACCCCTATAATAGACAACGCCCGTATTTTCGCTTGTTGAATTAACGACTTTTGAGTCAGTCTTCAGCTCTATATCTGATTCGCTACCGAGTCGGATAACACGGAGCTGTCGGATATCGGGATCAATATTGATCTGCTGGTCGCGGATTGGAAGTTGTTGAGATCGAAGCGCCAACTCTAAGGCATCAAGCATTACTGGGATGAGGTCACCAGGCCGATCAAGGAGAGTGAATAGACCGCCGGTCTCTAATGCCATTTGACGAAGCAGCGGTAGGTCTGCTTGATCAGAGAGTGCGATGGTGTGGATCCGACAATTTCGTTCAGACGCCTCTGGTAACACAGATTTAATAATCCTATCGCGCGATATGCTCGACGCATCTTTGCCGCCCTTAACGTCGACAATTCCATCAGTTATTAGGATCACATGACAGATGCCGCTAACTTTCTGTTCGCCGGCGCGTATACCAGTTTTGATAGCGCTTTCCATATGCGTAAAACGATCTGTTGAACCAATGGATGCCTCAATCGGCTTACCTAATGCATCCCAGCGGGCGTCGACCGGTCCATAGGGAACGAGTTCTCTCACATCTGACCCGAAAAGCCAAATACCTCCCTTCGACCGGTCGGGGAGCAGTGCTGCTAAAAGTGCGGTCGCGGGCCCACGAACGGCCTTGGGATCGGCGTTCTTCATAGAACCAGAGACGTCTACCAATACTCGAACATCGGCGGGGCTAGTCATCCCGGGCGTCGCAGATACTAGAGAGATGAGGTTCGCTAGAACACTAAATACAAACGTCCGGGTGATTTTTGAAGTAGTCCAATGCATCTGGATTCGCAAGCGCCTCAATGTTTTTTACAATGTGGCCGTGTACTGTGTCGCGCACGGCTAGTTCGACAATCTTACCACTTACGGTCCGAGGGAGGTCAGGTACCTGCGCAATAATCTCGGGAACATGGCGTGGTGTCGTATTTTTGCGGATCTGGTTTTTGATCGTTTTTCGAAGATCGTCATCAAGTGTTACCTCCTCCCGCAGTACCACAAATAAAACAATCCGGACATCGTCACCGACAGTTTGACCTATTGCGAGTGACTCGAGCACGGCAGGGACAGATTCCACCTGTCGGTATATTTCAGCAGTGCCAATCCTAACCCCGCCCGGGTTGAGAGTCGCATCAGCACGGCCGTGGATGATGAAACTATCACGCACGGTCCGCTCGGCGAAGTCACCGTGTGCCCATATACCGGTGAATCGCTCAAAGTAGGCAGAGCGGTACATACTACCATCAGCGTCACCTAAGAAACGAACCGGCATCACGGGGAACGGCTGTCCACAAACCAACTCACCCTTCTCATCGATGACAGACTGACCCGCTTCATCCACCACATCGACGGCGAGCCCTAGCCCAGCGCACTGCAATTCACCACGGTAAACAGGAAGAATCGGGCACGAGAGACAGAAGCACGAAACAATGTCCGTACCGCCCGATATGGATCCTAACAGCACGTCCTTTTTAATATCTCGATACACATAATCGAAGGATTCGTGTGCTAATGGCGAGCCGGTCGATAAGATCACTTTCAGAGATTTCATCTGGTGTTTTTCACGCGGTTGATAACCATGTTTATCAATCGCAGCTATATATTTGGCGCTGGTGCCAAAGACATGCCACTGATCCTGATCACATAGTGTCCAAAGAGTCTTGGCGCCTCTCACAAAAGGAGAACCATCAAAGGTAACCACACAAGCTTTTGACGCCAGAGAGGCGAGCAACCAGTTCCACATCATCCAGCCACAGGTGGTGTAATAGAAAACCCGTTCAGAAGCCTTGACATCGACGTGGTAGCGGTGCTCTTTGACAAGTTGAATGAGAGCCCCGCCTTGGCTGTGAACGATGCACTTGGGTACGCCGGTTGTTCCTGAACTGTAAAGTATAAAACCCGGGTGGTTGAAGGGTGTAGCCACGAACTCCAGAGGATGGTTACCGGTTATTGCCGTGTCGAAATCAACAACGCGGCAACCTGGACGATAAATCAGGCCCGAGATTTCATCCGGGCAAGCGCCGAGGAAAACTATACTCGCGGTGATCGATGGAAGTTCTGAGAGGAGATCGTTAACGCGATCGGTTAAATCGATCGATTTGTTGTTGTACTGGGCGCTATGGGCGGCGACCAATACTTTCGGATTTGTTTGGCCGAACCGGTCAAGTACACCCTGAACTCCGAAGTCAGGAGAGCAACTGGTCCATATGGCTCCGAGTGACAGTGTTGCCAACGATGCTACGATCGCCTCCGATCCGTTACTGACGAACCCGGCCACCACATCCTCAGATTGCACACCTAACTCGATCAACGTGTACCTGAAATTCGCGACCCGTTGTCTGAGTTCCTTCCACGTTAGCTCCGCGCGAGCTCCGGTCTCGGTGTATGAGATGATCGCAATCTCATTTTCTGGGGCATTATGAGCCAGACAATTTTCAGCAAAATTAATGAGGGATTCGGGATAAAACTGTGCTCCCGGCATTTCTGTGCGACGGACCATTGTCGGCCCTTTTTTTATGCCAATGAGTCTCGCATGTTCCCAGATGCCATCCCAGAATTCTTCGGGTTCATGCACACTGAATTTGTGCAGTCCAGCATAATCGTGAATGGAGCGGCCGAGCTTCGCATTGAAGTGAGCCATCAAATCAGTCACTGCCGCGTTTGCCACCCTTTCTGCTGTGGGCACCCAAATCGGAACCATAGCCTTTCTCCTCCGGACAAGATCCTCAAAGATGCTAGCAGACCGCTCGTCTTTTTTGGGTACTGAATAGCGATGATTAATTTATCAATGGATCTCACCTTACAGGACAGGACGGCGTGCTGATTATCCATAAACCACGAGAGCTGTCTGCTGAAAAAGTAGTTTAAGATGGTTCGAAAATAAGAAAAGCTGTAGCAAGATGTTGCAGATGAAGAGATCTCGGCTAGGTTGAAGTTGGCAAACTAAATTCGCCTTTCTTTCCGATCAAAAAAATGTATTTGATTTGGATCCAGGCTTATCCCTACCTCCGCGCCAAGAATTATTTCACTGCTCGGATCGGCGCTCACCGTGATCATTTCATCGAGACCACAATCGACATATGCGAACTGTTCTGAACCCAAGTACTCGACGACCGCGACCGTGCCGCATAGTGAGGCACTGGCCGTATCACAGACTTGAATATGTTCTGGTCTTACACCGAGCCAAACTGCTTCAGCTTTTTCTGTCAACAAATTCTTAAGTATTGTCCCAGTCCCTAATAGCGACACGGATGTATTGTTTACCTCGCAACGGGCGATGTTCATTTTAGGGCTGCCAATGAATTCAGCAACGAACTTATTTCGAGGGGCTGTATATAATTCGCGCGGGCTACCCGCTTGCATTATGGTGCCCTCGTTCAGTACTACGATTCGATCAGCCAACGTCATTGCTTCAACTTGGTCGTGGGTAACGTAAACGGTTGTGACTCCCAACTGTTTCTGCAGTCGCGATATTTCCAAACGCATGTTGGCGCGTAGTGCCGCGTCCAAGTTAGAAAGCGGCTCATCAAACAAAAAACCATTTGGCTCTCGAACTATAGCTCTGCCTATTGCCACCCGTTGTCGTTGTCCTCCTGATAACTGTTTTGGCAGTCGGTCCAATTCTGGCTCTAATTGTAAAATCTTGGCCACTTGCCGGACGCGCCTAGAAATCACATGCTGGGCCATACCAGCCGTTTTTAATGCAAAACCTATATTTTCACTCACAGTCATATGCGGGTATAGAGCATATGATTGGAATACCATCGAAAGGCCACGTTCTGACGGCAACCGGTCCGTTACATCTGCGCCATCTATAAAAACCGAACCAGAGTCAGCATCCTCGAGACCAGCTAAAATTCTTAGGAGTGTGGATTTACCGCATCCTGACGGGCCAACTAACACTACGAGCTCGCCTTCCCTTATGTCGAGGTCGATGCCCTTGATGACCTGTAGGTCACTGAACGATTTCTGAATATATTTAAGCTGGATTGAAGCCATCTTGTTATTAGTTTCCTCGCTCGTTTGTCACCGTTACTGCGGTGGGATTGCAAAACAGACAATTTGCTTGAGACCAAGCGAAATCAATTGAATAAAAAGTTCGGCCAGCTTTCGCGTCAAAATATCTTGTCACACAGTTATCCCTTCTGACACTGTCAATCTTAAATTCCAATTCGTAAGACGTAACGTCTCTATGTATCTCAAATTTTTTGCCCCTGAATCATCCAAGAGATATTTTTGACTGTATCTATTATCAACTTGCTGGATTCTGGACTGGTTTGTAGATGCGGAACCGATCTGATGAGGTCCGGTCACAAATATGGATATTTCGTTGATTGTGGGAAATGCTCTAAACAGTGTTGACACTTTCTATCCTTTCACACTGCCTGAAGTCAGCCCAGCCACAAGAAATTTTTCAAACCAAAGGAAAAGAAGCAAAACTGGAATAGTCGCTATGACAGCCCCAGCCATCAAGTGCTCCCGGGGGACCTCAGATGAGTTCAGCGAGACGATTCCTCTAGACAATGTAAAAAGTTTAATGTCGTCCAAAAACATAAAAGCAAAGAGAAACTCGTTCCAGGCAATCATAAATACATAGAGCGCGACCGAGGCGATCGCTGGCTTTGACAATGGCACAGCGATTTTTAAAATGATTTGCCATCGTGTCAGTCCATCCATTAAACCTGCATCGTCGAGCTCGGATGGGAGTCCCGCAAAATATCCTTGGAACATATAGAGCGCAACTGGAATGGTGGTTGCCGGGTAGACCATACATAAACCGATCAGTGAATTCCTCAAGCCCAGTTGACTAAAAACCGCATAAAGTGGAATCACCAAAATTATTGCAGGAATCAGATAGATCAATAGAACGGAACCGGAAAGTAAATTCCGACCCGGGAACTGAAGCTTGGCTACGGCGTAGGCACCAGGGATTGAGAATAAGAGGGTTATCAGAACGGTAGATACCGACACCAAGGACGAGTTCATTAACAATAAGCCGAAATTGTATTCTGTGAATAATTCGATATATGAACGAAACAGAACTGTAACGCCGGCATCCATATTGATTGATAGGTCGAGCGGATTAGCCAGCAAACTCTGCTGACTCTTCAGGCTGGTCATTACCATCACATAGAACGGGGCTATCACAATTAAAATGAAGATGACTAAACCAAGCCCCCAGAAAAGTCTGAGATAAAATTGCTCAGAAACATATCTATTCTGCACCGTTGGCGAGATATTTTTTAGGACCGACGTGAAGCAGAACCAGGACAATACCGCGACTATTAAGAGTGAGACCCAGCTCTGCCAGTCTGGTAGTAATCCACTCGGATCAAATGGCGTCGCTAATGAAAAGGCCCAAAGAAACGCAGCCATTGTTGTGCATCCCAAGAAATGATGCGACATGCACCTTTTGGCACGTAGAAGGATTGCAATCAGACCCAGTGTGGCACCCGCCAAGACAGATGGTCCCGTCTGTATTGAGATCGCCGCTCCGGTTGATATCACGAGTATCGTGGTCACAATTATTTGCCAAAAACAGGTCCACAAGCTTCCCGCTAGGATTGCACCGAAGATACCGTGCATCCAGATTTTCATTGGGTGGTGTCCTTTGGTGCGAACCGAATGAAAATGATCGCGAAGATGAGTAAAAGGACAAAGATGACCACTGCCACAGCAGCACCAGCGCCAAGGTTCGAAATTGCAAAGGCCTGTTCGTAGACACTGACCGTCAGGGTTCGGGTTCCGGCGTTACCACCCGTCAAAAGAAAAATATCGTCAAACTTGTTGAACGTCCAAATAAAGCGGAGCAGAAAAAGTATGGCCAGAATACCAGCAATAAAGGGCATGGAAAGAAACCAGAACTGCTGCAGAGGCGTGGCACCGTCGATCTCAGCGGCTTCGTATATGTCTGACGGGATAGATTGCATGCGTGCGAGGATGAATAAAAAAGCTAAAGGGAAATAACGCCATATCTCGAAGATGATGACCATGGTCAGAGCGAGCGGCAAACCGAAACTAAATCCAAAAAAATCGACAACGATACTCCTCTGACCAAAAAAATTTATTGGATTATCTGTAATATTTGTTTGGATCAACATCGCATTTACGATGCCTGAAAATGGGTCGAAGAGAACGACCCAGCTAAACGCAACGGCAATCACCGGCGCCACGTATGGGAATAACAGCAGACCTCTTACTAAAGATCGCCCCGGGAACGATCTTTTCATGATCTGTGCAGCGAACAAACCAACGATTAACGCCCCAGCAGTGCCAAAAACGGTGTAGTAAATGGATACTTTTAGCACATCCCAAAACTCTGCGGCCGAAAAGATCTTGCTAAAATTGGCAAAGGTGAAATCGAAAGATGTGAGGATGTTATAGGAAGTAAATTCTAGTTGAGGCTCGCTTGCTCGAAATATCTCTTTCGAACCAGAAAAGTTATCTGCTGAGGCGACTTCGATTCTTATCTTTCCTCGGGCCTTTGGTTCAAGATCGCCAAGGTCACATCGAAGTATTATCCCATCACCCGTGAGTGAGCAAGCGGGGTCTAAACGCGTGACCTCTATTCCAAGAGGCAAAGAATCAGAAAAGGAAGCCGAAGAGAGTGGATATTTGACCGATGAGTTGCGGAAACGATACTCAATCTTTACGTTATCACTGGCATTGGTTAAGTTCCCACGAAGCCTTTCTTTGACAACAAGAGTGGGCGGCCTCAGGTCCGAGAGTGTTACTGGTTTTACTGAGATCCAGAAGTTAGCGATCAAGGGGAATAATACGATCGAGAAAACGAGTAGGAATGTCGGCAAAAGAAGGAGGTAGGCGAGCCTTTTTTCCCTGCGCGCTAACGCTCCTTGACGCTTATCCACCGAACCCATTCTTTCGCCGTTTTCTAATTTTCGTCTGTAAGCGGCCTAAGGCAATCATCCGTAGATGATTGCCTGGGACGAGACTATTCGATTGCTTTCAACTCACTGTTAAGTCTGGCAACAGCGTCATCAGCACCGATTTCACCGTCTATATACCCGCGAACTACTCGGTTGATCACCTGAGAGTTTATCATCTTGGAGGCTAGGGTTAATTGACCCTCTTTGACACCCCAACGGTCAGCGGTCTCTAGGCCCTCAACGATACGGCGTATAGTTCTCGAATCATAAACGTCCGAGAGAGGCGCTTTTCGATCAACACCGACAGGTAATTTTGACCACGCTTTTATGTATTTTGCCGTGTCAGTGACCTCTCCTCGTCGAACAGGAAACTTGCCCTCGGGGGCGATCGACAGTGTTGCTGTGTAACCATCTTTCATTGAATATTCCACGAACTGTGTAGCAACATCTGTGTTGGCATCGCTTGTTACACCAAAGTAACGAATATCAGCCCAAGCCGCACCTGACGGGTTTGATGGCCCACCGAAGGTAGTGACGATACCAGTTTTAGAGGCTAACTCTGTTGAGGTGGGATCATCGTTAATTGTTGGTGGCGCTGAGTCCCTCAGACCGGCGAGTTCGTCAAGGATGAAGGGTGACCAGATAATCATCGCAGCCTTACCCGCGAAATATACTTCCCTCGACTGCTTCCAAAACAATTCACCCGGAGGCGACGCGGTTGCGATCTTTTTGTAAAAATCTAAAACCTCTACGGTCTTTTGTTTATCAAGTGAAGCGAATCCATCGGAACCCACTGGTGATAGACCGTTCGCTAGGAAGACATGCTCTAAGACCTGGCTCATGAAATTTTCATCGACCTTATTCGGCGCAACAAAACCGTACATGGAGGGAGGGTTATGTAGCTTGTCAATGGCGGCCTCGATAGCGGCAAAGCTTGTAGGTGCTTCAAGCCCCGCGGCTTTGAAAAGGTCTTTACGGTAGACCACCATTTGTGTCCAACCGTCGACTGGAACAGCGGCTGTCATTCCGTCGAACTGCGCCATCGAGATAGAGCCCGGAGCAAACGTGCTCTTTCGTAACGAATCGACGATATCAGTGTTGGTCTCTACGTCGAGAATCCCCGCTTCTGCCCACGGCAGTACGTATTGCAACGTATGGTAGATCACATCTGGCAGGTCACCGGCGGCGAATGCTGCTGTCGCGCGTTTGCCCAGATCTTTTTCGTCGATTGGTATTACTTCAACCTCGTGGCCGGTTAGTGCTTTGAAATCGTCAGCCATGGCTTGCTGTTTCGCGAGGCGTGGCGGTTTGTCCTCGATTGTCCAAAACCGGATAGTGTCGGCAGTAACTGAGCCTCCGATAAACATCGTGGAAATTACTAAAGACGCAACTTTTAGATTTATTAGTCTCATCATAAAATCTCCTGTGTAAGATTAAAGGTTAAGTAGTCGGATCTTCCCGACTTTGTGACCCGCTGTTTATAGGCCTTCTGGTCACGACTTGACACTCAAAATTTTAGCGGTCAAGTTTTTGATCATCGCGGCGCAACACAATGGTCCATACCGTAGGCTAACGTTGTAGAAGCTGATCTTTAAGTGCCTAGTACACGCTTCGAATCTCATTTAGCTAATTAGAAACCCCAAGATGACCGAAATTAGAGCGAAATTGAAAACACTCTTCATTTGAAACTAGTTTCAAATGAAGAGTAAAATTCAACCAAGTGTGTATGTTTTTAGAGAGCATCTCTTGAAGAGGAGTTATTGACGCCAGTTGAAGAGATAGCAGCTCTAGACGCTAATGAACGAATTAATGGCACCAAAAGATACAGGTCGGTTTAATAACCAGACCATATTTTTTTCTTTTATCCTGGTTAGAGACGAACGCGTACATAGTCGCCCGGAGCAGGAACGATTTCTTTATAGTCGCCAACGGTCTCGATTTGACGAGCAGGGACCTGACGAGCATTCTGCCCCTCGAGCCACTTATGCCAGTGGGTCCACCAAGACCCAAGGTTATTAGTTGCGCTTTCAAGCCAATGATCAGGCCCGTGGCCTAATTCACCGGAGGTCCAATAGTTGCGCTTGTTTTTCTCGGGTGGGTTGATAACGCCAGCGATATGACCGGATCCACCCAACACGAATTCTAGGTGCCCTCCCACAAGTTCAGTTCCTGAGAATGTGGATTTCCAGGGAGCGATGTGATCGTCGATTGCCGATAAGAAATACATCGGGGTTTTGATTTTGTTCAATTCCACGGGACTCCCGCAACAAATGAAGCCACGAGGCTTTGCGAGATTATTTTTTACATACATCTCGCTCACGTAGGTGTTGTACATAGTTGCTGGAAGGTTCGTCGGGTCTGAATTCCAATAAAGCAGGTCGAAGGGTGGGGGTGTTTTCCCCTTGAGGTAGTTGTTTACAACATATGACCAGATGAGATCATTAGAGCGAATCAAGTTAAACCCTAAGGAGAGATTTTTCCCTGACATCACCCCATCTTTTTCAATCTGGACAGCCCGCATATTGACTTCTTCCTCGTTGAGAAATACACCCAGATCACCCGGCTCAGAGAAATCGAGAAGCGTCGTCAAGAGGGTCGTAGAGCCGATACTTGAGTCTCGCTTTTTCTGCATGACCGCCAGCGCTGATGCCAAAATCGTACCGCCAATACACCAAGCTACCGCATTTAATTTTTTCTCGCTTGTGATTTCTTTCACAACGCGTATCGCCTCAAAAATACCGTCCTGAACGTAATCGTCCCAACCGATGTGACTATATTCTGGGGTTGTATTTGCCCAAGAAATTAGGAACACCGTGTTCCCTTGGTCGACACACCACTTCACGTAGGAATTTTGTGGCTGAAGGTCAAGAATATAAAATTTGTTTATGCATGGCGGGACGATTAGTAGTGGTCGTTGATGGACGGTTTCGGTTGTCGGTTCATATTGTACCAACTCGAACAAATGGTTCCTGAAGACGACAGAACCCTCGGACACTCCTATATTTTCACCTAACGTGAAGGCTGACTCGTCGGTCATAGTGATCCGACCTTTTTCGAGATCAGACATCAGATTCTGCATTCCATCGATCAGACTTTGGCCATTAGTCCTCATAGCCTCTGTGATGACGTCGGGATTTAAGTTGACGAAATTCGAGGGACTCATGGCATCAATGAAATACTGCGTGTAGAACTTCACTCTCTTCTTTTCTTTTTCGTCCAGTGGGATTGCGTCTGTTGACTTACTGAGTGCGTCGGCTGTCAACAAGTATGATTGTTTAATAAAGTCAAACACTGGCAGTTTTGACCACTCATCAGAGTCGAAACGACGATCTTTGGGTGGTCGGGAATCCACCGTCCCGTGTATAAGATCATTCCATAGTTTGAATTGATCCTTCTGGTATTGGTTTACCATCTCTAACCAACTTTGAGGATTGGTCCAAGAATGCATAACTAACTGAGACCAGAGACTGGCGAGATTACTTGCAATCTCCGCGGTGTCTTCAGAGCGAATCATGCCTTGCATTAGGCGTTTGCTTTCTGCGTTTATGGATTCGAACAGTTTCTCTGGTGCTTTTGGGTTCTCAGTACTCAAGCCAGTATCCTCATCGATTTAATGTTGACAGTTTATTGTGCATCGCAACAAAACGAAAGCCTGCGAGGAGTCTTTTGCTACCCACACAGGAATTTAAGGGCGTTAGAACATATGTTGACCACCATTGATAGCGAGGTTCGAGCCTGTCACAAAGGCCGCGCGATCTGAAGCTAGGAAGGCGACTGAATAAGCGACCTCGTCAGGGTTACCGAGACGCCCGACGGGGATGGTTGATGCGATCTTCTCGAGGATTTCATCGCCAATAGCCGCGACCATGGCCGTCATGATGTAGCCGGGGCTGATTGTGTTTACGGTTACCCCTTTCGATGCCACCTCTTGAGCGAGAGATTTAGTAAAGCCGTGCATTCCTGCCTTTGCTGCTGCATAGTTTGCTTGTCCGAACTGGCCTTTCTGCCCGTTTACCGAGCTGATGTTTATCACGCGTCCCCACCTTTCCTCCAGCATGCCGTTGATAACAAGTTTGGTCATGTTGAAAACAGAGCGAAGGTTTGCGTGCATCACTTGATCCCATTGCTCTAGTGTCATCTTACGGAAGGTCGAGTCGCGAGTGATCCCTGCGTTATTGACCAGGCAATGAATATTCCCGTGCGTCTCCACAATCCCGTCGATACATTGGCGGGACGACTCGGAGTCTGAGACGTCACCATAGGCGATATCAAACTCATAGCCGGCGGCTCGCTGATCCTCTTGCCACGCTCTGGCTTTGTCATGGTTACCCCCGGAATTGTAGCCGGCAATGACAGTAAACCCTTCAGTAAAAAGCTCTCGGCAGATTGCTGTTCCGATACCACCGGTACCGCCGGTTACTAGTGCGGTTCGTTTAGACATGAAATTAAAATCCTTGGATAAAAAAAATCGGTGCGATATGGTACAGGAAACGATACGTATTGTGCCTCTCATGAAACTTTGCAGTGACAAAAAAATAGTCGCGGAGACTGTCGACGCCTCCGGTTTGAAGTGTCCTGAGCCTGTCATGATGCTCCGAAACGCCCTGCGTAAGGCAGACAAAGGTACCTGTCTCAAACTGATCGCGACTGATCCTTCGACACTACGTGATGTTCCGACAATGTGTCGATTCATGCACCACGAGTTGGTGTCTCAAGAAGAACGCGAGGGTTTTTTTGAATTCGTGGTTTCTGCACGCGGCGCCAAATTGCAACCTTGAAGCAAGAGTTGCCACTGGTCGACGTGTAACTTGATCGCGAGACTCAACTCGTTTCGTGTGCCCGTGGGCAGTCGTAGCAAGGCGTCAATCAGTTCGTCATGTGAGATGAGCGTAAGTGGAAGTACTGACCATTGCCGCTCAAGTGACTTCAGTCCTCGCGATAGTGAGGATATTTTTGGTTGTAGAGTATTTTTGAAGAACCCTTGCATGAAGGCTTGGAGATTACGGCCATGCTCGGTTGGTGTGCCCATAGGGCAAAGCCTACCTGATTTGATGGCCGTTTCTTGGATACGGTTGGCCCTCGAGATCCAAGAAAGGGTCTGACCGATAGCCTTATGGAGTGTTCCATGGTGCTGGGTCCCGCCCCACTCCTTTAAGGATTCCTCGAAATCACTGATTGTCGATTCATCGGCAGTGTCGGCGTTGGATAGCGCCCTACTGAGTGTCCGCAGAATATTTACTGTTGTCCTGGTGTATACGGACGTGCTCTCGTTCAGAGTCTTGAACGGGGGGGATACCTTTGTGTGGATTCGATCTGCCTCTTCGCTGTTAGTTAGGAGTTCGATAACAGCCGCCTCCACGTCATGTTGCTTGGCATTTAACGCAAGTTGGAACCACTCTTTGTCTTGTAATTCCAAACATTTGGATAAGCCTGCTCGAACCTTCCACTCATAAATAAGTCGGCTCGATTCCTGTTTTTGCTTACCGAGACCGGAATTACGCTCTGCGATTAGTGGGAGAAGACCGCACTCAGCTAGCTCAAGTGCGTTCGCGAAACGAATTCGGGTCTCGCTAAGTCGTATCTGGGGTGGACCAACCCTCGAAAATGGATTGGTAACCATTTTTTCCGGCGGTTGGCCTAGAATCCCTGCAACTCGATCTAGATCGCTTTGGCTCGGAGTAATCGACCGCTCTAGCTCGTTACAGCCTGCTAGAAAAATAGCGATAAGTGGAAATATTCGAGATAAAATAGCGCATGCCCTCCAGGACTCGCTGCGATGTATTTGGTGGGGTTGTTTTCATTTCAATGTATGCATTTTCCAATTTCTCAAGAAACCCAGTCGAAGCTTGCCTCCCAGAAAAATCATCGAGACTCGGTGAGAATGGAACCGCCCAAATCTCACAAAATAATTTCTCAAGTCCCTGTGGCCTCGCCTCAACCTGCTCAAATTGCTCTTGTTCCCGCGATGACCTGCCGCAGGGCGAGTACCAGTAGCCAAAATCATCAATTTGCCGTCGCATGTCTTCCGCGAGGCTGTAATGTGCCAGTTCGTGAAACAAACTTCTAACAAAGTCTTCCCGGAAAAAAAGGATTGCAGGTCGATTTCCTTTTGGTGCTTGATAGAAGGGCTCCGACGCTCCACCCTGAATATGAAGTGTGGGGAGCACTCGCTGGCACACATGTAATACAGCGGATATCAAGGCATCTTGTTTCATAAGGAGACGCTCATCGATGGCATGGTTCTGGATTGTACTCGGATTACTAGCCGTAATGGGATCGATTACCTGGATCCTCCCATCGCCTATTGAGCGACGTCAGGGCGAACGTCGGATGGAGGCATTAAGGCTTGGTATGAAAGTAAAGATCTTGATCGTGGACGATTGGGTCAAGGCGCGGCTGAATATCGATAGGTCATCTCAGTATCTTATTTGGAGCGATCAGAAGCCGCGACCAACTTCTTTCTGGCGGATCCCAGGCCGTGATGATGCCTGGGCGTCTCCACCGGGCTCAGGGAGTTGGGACTTACTATCGGGCGATTTCTCAGTCATTCTTAAAAACCTCCCACCAGATATAATCGGGATCGGCTCGGAAAACGGTTATGTCTGGGTTGCATTGGATGATGCAAGGTCCAATATTGAGCCTAGAGCGATTAAGCGCCTTTTAGAAGAGGTTTTAGCATTGCTGACGCAATGATAGCTTTTTTATTTTTTGTGGGGCTTGAGTCTGTATTCGTTCTACCGTATCTCTAAAAAAGAAAGAGACGCTTGCATCGGAGAGTGTTTTGGCTTTTCAATGCGCTACTTGATCAAACGACCGCAGAGAGAGTATTCAGAAATTCCATGGGAAAATCGCTGGTTATCGTAGAGTCTCCGGCCAAGGCCAAGACTATCAACAAGTACCTTGGTTCAAACTTCGTTGTGAAATCGAGTGTAGGTCATATCCGGGACCTCCCGACCGCCGGGACTATATCGGCAGAAAAAACTGCCAAGACGTCGAGCCTATCAAAAGAGGAAAAAGCGAAAAGGCAGTTGATACGCCGCATGGGCGTTGATCCTGAGCATGGCTGGACTGCGCGTTATGAAATCTTACCGGGCAAAGAGAAAGTAGTTTCCGAGCTCAAGAAGCTAGCGGATCAAGCAGACCGTATTTACCTTGCGACTGACTTGGATAGAGAGGGGGAGGCCATCGCCTGGCACTTGCAAGAGACCATTGGCGGCGATGCTGACAAATACCAGCGGGTTACGTTTTCTGAAATCACCAAAACAGCCATCGAGGCAGCCTTCGATAGCCCATCAAATGTCGACGTTGATCGCGTTAACGCACAGCAAGCACGACGCTTCTTGGATCGTATAGTGGGATATATGGTCTCACCATTGTTGTGGGCTAAGATTGCCCGCGGCCTCTCTGCTGGAAGGGTACAATCTGTTGCGGTTCGATTAGTCGTTGAGCGTGAGCGTGCAATCCGGGCGTTCGTACCAGAGGAGTACTGGGAGATTTTTGCAGACCTGTCGCATCAGAGCAGTGAGTCACGCTTTCAGGTCGTCGAATACCAACGTAAGGCCTTCAAACCGGTAAATGGCGATCAGGCTAAGTCGGCCACCGATGCATTAAATACTGCGACCTATCACGTTGTTGAGCGAGAGAGTAAGCCCGGCAAAACGCGTCCACCTGCGCCATTTATCACGTCAACTCTTCAACAGGCCGCGAGTCAGCGTCTTGGATTTGGAGTTAAAAAGACTATGACGCTAGCTCAACGATTGTATGAGGCTGGTCTAATTACCTACATGCGAACCGATTCCACTTACCTCTCCAAAGATGCAATTCACGCAGTTAGGGCGTTAGTAGGTTCTGAGTTTGGGTCTAATTACCTGCCCGAGACGCCAAATTTTTACGCGAGCCGGGACAACGCTCAAGAGGCTCATGAGGCGATAAGGCCGTCAGATGTCCGCAAAAGGGGTGCGGATCTTCATTCGATTGAACGAGATGCGCAAAGACTATACGAACTCATTTGGCGTCAGTTTGTTGCCTGTCAGATGACTGCAGCCGAGTACTTGTCGACCACGATCAAGGTTCAAGCAGACAGCTATGGACTAAAAGCTAGAGGAAAAGTCACAACTTTTGCCGGTTATCAGGCTGTCCTTCCGATTGGCGGTAAAGGCGACGATGCGGAGCTCCCCGATGTGCACGTGGGTGATCAATTGGACTTGATTACTCTCGATCCACAACAAAAATTTACTTCACCACCCGCACGATACAACGAAGCATCATTAGTTCGTGAGCTCGAGAAGCAGGGGATCGGACGTCCTTCAACCTATGCGGCGATCATTTCCACGGTGCAAGACCGAGGGTATGTCGAGATGGATGGCCGACGATTGTTCGCTACCAAGATAGGCGAGATCGTTACCGACCGGCTGATTGAGAATTTCAGTGATTTAATGAACTACGATTTTACTGCAAGCATGGAGGATTCACTGGATAATGTAGCTAAAGGCCGTAAAGACTGGATTGGTCTACTTGACGATTTCTATGCCCAGTTTAAACAGCAGCTTGATTCGGCGGCTAGTCCAGAGGGAATGCGACCGAATAGTCCCACCGAGACCGATATACCTTGTCCGACATGTGACCGACCTATGATGATTCGGACCGCAACAACCGGGGTGTTTCTAGGTTGTTCGGGTTATCAACTGCCGCCGAAGGAACGGTGTAAGACTACGATAAATCTGGGGCCAGGAGACGAGGCGATCCAAGACGGTGATGACGCTGAGACGCTTGCATTGATGGAGAAGGAACGCTGTCCCCTCTGTCAAACAGCGATGAGCTCATATCTTATCGATGAGACGCGCAAGATCCACATTTGTGGTAATAATCCTGACTGCTCGGGGCACACTATCGAGGTAGGGCGGTTCAAGATCAAAGGTTATGAGGGACCATCGATTCAGTGTGACAAATGTGGAAATGAAATGCAGTTGAAGACTGGCCGCTTTGGGAAGTTCTTTGGTTGCACCAATTCCGCGTGTAAAAATACTCGAAAGCTATTGAAGAACGGACAGCCCGCACCACCAAAAATGGATCCAATTCCGATGCCTTGGCTGAAATGTTTGAAAGTGGACGACACGTATGTATTGCGTGATGGGGCGAGTGGTTTATTCCTTGCCGCCAGTGGGTTTCCAAAAAATAGAGAGACTCGCGCCCCGTTAGTGTCTGAGTTACTCAAAGTGAAAGACCAATTGGATCCGAAATACCACTTCATACTGACGGCTCCGGTTACAGATCCTGACGGAAATCCGGCCCAGGTTAGATTTTCCAGGAAAGAGAAAGCACAGTACGTTATGAGTGAGTCGGAAGGGAAATCAACCAAGTGGAAAGCAACCTTTGACAACGAGCGCTGGACGGCTAGTTGATGCGTCCGGTAAGAACGCGTCGACGTGTTCTTGAGTCGTTGGCAAAGGCCAAAGCGCTCGTTGCGGTCAAAGTTGAGAATCGTTTGCAGCATCACGCACTTTGCGAAGCCGTACTTCACCAAATTGATGCAACTTTTCTTGCCTTAGTCCGGCAGGTTGGTGATGCACATGGATTTAAGCCCGAACAAATTGGCAGTCTTGATGACCTAATCGCCCAATTATTGCAGCGTGATCTAGTGTCGCTTGAAGTTCAGAGGATGCAGACATTGGTCACAGATCCAGAGGGTTGGTGGAGCGCGTTTCGAACACATTGCGCCAACGTTAGTTGCCCTGATGATGCGTCAGGAACAGCCGATACTGACCGAATTCCGTTGACAGACACCGCAGGCGTCGATCGACTTAAAAATGAGCGATACAGCGAATGGGTCGAGGAACTCTCCGATTTAGTGGCAGAGTTCCAGGTAAGGTTCGATGAGTCTTAGAGAACCGTTCGTATAACACCTACCGCGAGTCCTTCGATGAAAAATTCGCTCTCTGGCTCGATCACAATGGGCTCGAATAGCTGATTTTCTGCGAGCAGTCTGATGCCTTTATCGCTTTTGTCCAATCGTTTTACCGTGACTTCACCATCGATCCGCGCAACGACAATCTCCCCGTGTTTCGCGGTGTTTGATTTTCGGACCGCGAGTAGATCGCCATCAAAGATCCCAACATCAATCATTGATTCACCCTGAACTCGCAGTAAGAAGTCTGGTGCGGCTGAAAAGAGTTCGGCTTGGATCGGAACCATTTTTTCGATGTGAGCTACTGAATCGATAGGCACGCCGGCAGCCACCCTGCCAACTACAGGTAATCCAACGGCTTCGTTTGATTGATCATCTAGCGAGATTAGGCACTGAATCCCACGACTAGCACCGCTTTGAAGCCGGATAGCTCCGCGCCGCTCCAGTGCACGAAGATGTGATTCCGACGCGTTAATAGATCGAAATCCGAGGGCTTCGGCTATCTCTGCGCGAGTCGGTGGACGTCCCTCATCGCGAATTGATTGCTGAATCACTCCAAGGACACGCGTCTGGGCCTTGGTAAGTTTAATTTCACTCATACTGTATAAATTATCAGTATCCAAGCCAAAATGGAATCACCCGTTAATGAGGTGCTCGAGTAATGCTTTCTGCGCATGCAGGCGATTGCCGGCCTGAGCCCAGACTGAGTTAGTCCGGCTATCAGCAAATAAGTTTTCGGAGATCTCCTCGCCCTTGTGGGCGGGTAAACAATGAAGGAAGCAGACATCTTTTGCCGCGAAATCGAGGAGCGCGGGAGTGATCTGATATCCATTGAATGCTCGCAGACGATCTTTGATTTCGTTCTCTTGGCCCATACTTGTCCACACGTCGGTGGTTACCACCTGTGCGCCCTTCACTGCCTCTTCCGGACTATCGATGAACGTAACCCGTCCATTTGCCTTCTCGACCCACTCTGGTGCTGGTTTATAGCTCGATGGAACCGCGACGGTAAGATTAAATTCGAATATATTCGCGGCCTCGAGATAGCTGTGACATACGTTGTTGCCGTCGCCGATCCATGTGACACGTAGATTCCTAACGTCACCGAATCGTTCTTGCATTGTTTGTACGTCAGCCAGAAGTTGGCATGGATGGCAACTATCAGATAAACCATTGATCACCGGAATTGTTGCGGCCTCGGCGAAGCGCTCGAGTTTATTGTGATCATCAGTTCGGATCATGACTGCACTGACCATCTCTGACAAAACACGTGCAGTGTCCTCCAACGGCTCACCTCGCCCGAGCTGCGTATCTGTAGGGGATAAAAAGATTGCCGAGCCACCGAGCTGCGTCATACCAGCCTCAAAACTAACACGGGTGCGGGTGGATGACTTCTCAAAGATCATCGCTAGTACATGTTGCTTGAGGGTCTGACTGAATTCCTTCGCTTGATATGAGTTTTTTAACGCATGCGCTCGCTCTAGCACTTTAAAAAGTGCTCGCGGGGACAAATCATTGAGCGTAAGGAAGTTTGTTTTAGCCATAACCGTATTCCGGAAAAGCGACGCAGTGTAGCATCGCGGGTCGACCCAAGCGAGCACAGAGAGGATGAGATGAGCACAATTGAAACAATTAAGTCACAAATCAAGGAAAATCCTGTACTTTTATATATGAAAGGAACGCCAGAACAACCACAGTGTGGATTTTCCTCACAAACTGTGCAGGCCTTGATGGCCTGCGGTCGTCCGTTTTCTTTTGTGAACATCCTTGATCATCCCGATATCCGGGCCGAACTACCCAAGTACGCCGAATGGCCCACGTTCCCACAGCTTTGGATCAATAGTGAGTTGATTGGTGGGTGCGATATTGTGCTGGAGATGTATCAATCCGGCGAGCTTAAACCTATGGTGGAAGAGGCTTCCCCCGAATCTTCTGAGTAATCCATGAGCGCAAAGGTGCAGGCTTTAGGGGCTTATAAAATACCGTCGTTCCCAGCTCTTTAGCCTGGCTTTTCATTAAATCGCCTCTGTCTGCTGTAATGAGGGCACAAGCGATGTCCCCGCGGAGCGCACGAATAATCGCTATCACATCGACACCAAGCGCTTCGTCGTCTAGGTGATAGTCTACCAAAGCGATCTGGATGCTTGGGTTCGCACGGATGGATTTTTTGGCGTCCTCGATTGAAGCACTGGTTATGACAGTTGCTCCCCAGCCGCTAAGGAGACTCCTCATTCCCAGTAAAATATCTTTATCATTATCGACAACCAAAATCGTTCGCCCGGTTAATGGCTGTACTAACGAATCACCGCGCTTTACTTTGCGCTTGGTGAGTGGTTCCGGTTTAGATGTTGAACGCGTAAGGGTAACTGAGAAGCAGGAGCCCATACCGGGAGTGGAATGTACATCTAACTTGAGCCCTAGTAGGTCACAAATTCGTTTCGAAATTGAGAGACCAAGTCCAAGACCTTTCTGTTCGGTCTGAACGCCTTCAGATAGTCGTTTAAACTCATCAAAAATAGAAGGTAAATCATCTGGGTGTATTCCAATTCCCGTATCCCAAACTTCGATTCTAATATCTCCTCCGAAAGTTCTAACAGAAAAGAGGACGCGACCATTATGACCGGTATAACGAAGTGCGTTGGATAGGAAATTCTGCAGTACGCGACGTAATAATTTGGGGTCTGTATCGACGATAACGTCGCGTGATTTGGCCTTGAATCGGATATTGCGTTGCTCAGCAAGTAATTGGAATTCTTGCGAAAGTTGCCCAAACAACTCTGATAACCTAAACGGTTGCGGTTCCGCCCGTAGCGCACCTGCGTCCAATTTTGAAATCTCTAGTAGTGTAGATATGAGGTTTTCGGCAGAGCTTAATGCTCCCTCAAGATGGTTCGTTAATTCTCTGACTTCTTCATTATTCGATCGTTCGGCGAGCGAGGTTGTGAACAGCCTTGCTGCATTTAGTGGCTGAAGAAGATCATGAGATGCCGCAGCGAGGAAGCGGGTCTTGGACAAATTTGCCTCCTCGGTGGCTTTCATTGCGTTTGTCAGGGCTTTTTCTGTAGCGGCCCGACGGTGGTTTTCGGCCTCTAAAGCATCGTTAACCGCCTGCAATTCCTCCGTCCGTTCACCCACTCGCGCCTCCAGTGTTTCATTGGCAGTCTCGAGTGCACGCTTGGCCTCGTTACGATCACTTACATCCTGATATAAAACAAAAATACCCTGAATTTCGCCGTTCTCCGTTCGGTGTGGAACATAGAGTGCCTCGAATTCACGATGCTCACCGGCGCGATCAACCGAAACCTCAAACCTTTGGCGACGTCCTTCAAACGCGCGTTTGAGAAAGGGAATTCGAGCTTCATACTCGGCTTCGGTGAAGATATCCTTATTGGGTCGTCCGATGACTTGGTCTCTCCAGACACGCATGGTTCGCTCGAATGCTTTATTGATGAACTGAAGTCGATATTCTCGATCGACGTACGCAATCATTGCGGGCACATTGTCGGTATAGACTCTGATGGCCTGTTCTGATTCACGGAGTGCTGTTTCAGCCTCCTTATACGACGAGATGTCTGAGTAACTAGTGACATAGCCACCGTTAGGCATGGGTTCGCCGATAATCTCGAGCGTAATACCGCTGGACAGAACTGACTCGCGTCGGTAGGCGCTACCCCGATTCAGGTGATCGAGACGTTTCTGGACAGCTTGTTCGATATGCTCATGGGTTGAAAAGTTACCAACGATACCGTTTGCAGCGTTGTGCCGGAACAAGTCGGCGACGGGTCGTCCGACAGTCAAGAGTTCATCCGGGTAGTCGAAAAGTTCTTGGTACCGACGGTTCCACGCAACGAGGTTCTGATTTTGGTCTACGACACTGATCCCTTGCGAAAGGTGTTCGATGGCCTTACGCAAGAGCTCCTGATTCTGTTTAGCGAGTGTTGATGCCTCGTCAACCAACGAGACGAGTTCGCCCAGGTGAATGCGGCGGCTACGAGATGCCGAGCGAATCATCAACCGCGCTGAAGTATAGCCAATTTCTTGGGCAAGAATTGATTCAACAGATCCAATAAGCTCTGCGGGCGCGGGATCTTTCTCATTAAGTTGTTGTATTTGACGCTCAGACGCGTAGTTATTAACCACGGCTTGGACTCGATCAGTTCCTATAAAGCGGGATGCAAGGGTGGTCAGGTC
Source organism: uncultured Gammaproteobacteria bacterium (assembly GCA_913042205.1). Lineage (GTDB taxonomy): Bacteria > Pseudomonadota > Gammaproteobacteria > Pseudomonadales > Litorivicinaceae > HIMB30. Next base: position 35,975 of record CAJWIY010000005.1, on the reverse strand, counting down.
ATCAATACGCAAGTCTTCTTTGAAATACCGACCAGACTTTGAGGTTGGCGATGTTACGTCCACGAATGTGGCTGCCTGCACGCGATCCACGAGACGGGAGGTGGTCGATAATGAAACTAAAATATAAGTGAGTAGATTGAGTCCCAGAGAAACCAGAACACCATTTGTGAGTGGATCAAATGGAATTAGAACTATTTGTTGGACGACTTCAGTTTGGTCAGTGTCTATTGCTGGTAGTAGTAGCATAAAAGACCAGCTAACTAGGCCGATCAGCATACCCGCCAGCGCACCGTAGCGGTTTCCGTGCCGCCAATACAGGCCACCAAGAAGGGCGGGTGAAAATTGGGCTGCCGCTACGAATGCAACGAGGCCAATCGATGCCAGGGAGCGCTCATTGGTTGCGGATTGATAGTAGAGCCAGGCTAGTGCCATGATGCCGATGATGCACAGACGACGCACCATTAACATGATCCAGGATAGGTCTTGGCGCTGTCTCAACTCATTAGATGACGATCTGAACATGAGGGGGAGTAACATCTCGTTGGCTACCATGATCGCTAGGGCTAAAGTCGACACGAGAATCATGCCTGTTGCAGCAGATAATCCTCCAAGAAATGCGAGCGCCGCTAGCGGTTCGTTATCGAATGTCATTGGCAGTAGAAGTACAAATGCGTCTGGAGGTGCGAGCCCTCCAAATTTCAATAGGCCAGCCGCAGCGATGGGTATGACGAAAATGACAAAGCCGAGGAGGTAGAGGGGAAAGAACCAGCGGGCATTGTCGCGATAACCCTCCTCATCGGGCGACTCAACGAACGTTACGTGGAATTGTCGAGGTAGACAAATGATGGCCAAGCTCGCGAGGATGAGTTGTGTTATGAGACCCCACTGTGAGAAGTTTGTACTAAATACGGTGGCGACTTGAGGGTCTTGCTTAGCTAGTGTGAAGAGATTATCGAACCCGTCGTATAGTTCGAAGGTGCAGAAAAAACCAACCAGTACGAACGCCACGAGCTTGACCACGGATTCAAATGCAATTGCGATCATCATCCCTCGATTACTATCCCTGCGTCGGCCAGGTAGGCGAGTTCCAAATAATATCGCAAATACCGTCAGAAACAGTGCAGCGAAAAATGCGGTATCAAAGATGGTGGGATCAGTTGCGGTCGGAGCCCCTGCCATGATGTTGAAGGTTTGACCGACGGCTTTGAGTTGTAATGCGATGTATGGGATCGTACCAAGAAGAGCTACCAGAGTAGTTAAAATAGCCAGTGGTTGCGATCGGCCGTAGCGAGCGGACATGAAGTCTGCCAGCGATCCGATACGATGTGTCTTCACTACGGCATTAAACTTAGATAGGACGGGCCATCCAAAAATAAAAACTAACATTGGACCGAGGTATATGGGTAGAAATTCCCAGCCATGATTAGCAGCAGAACCGACGGCTCCATAATACGTCCAGCTCGTCGCATAAACACCAATCGATAGAGGGTAGACCCAGCGAGCTGCCCGATTTCCGCCGAAGGATGCTGTGTTCCGATCGCCATGCCACGCAATGATAAAAAGCACGCTCACGTATGCTAGTGAGAGCATTATTAGCTGCCAACTAATGGACACAAATACCCTCCATTTTGAAAAACCTGCTTGAAAAAGGTTGTCCGAAACCGTGTTTTTGACTGGCTATGCGATTGAATCTAGCTGTATCCGCCTTATCCTTCGATCAGATATTACTGCAAATTAGATTTTCAGATAGCTAAACCAGACTCTACCGGGACTTTGGTAGTCTATATCTGATCAAAAGGTTTGCGTATGAATACCGAGAAATAGTTTTTGATCGGTGGGTCACACTATTTCGCTATCAGGGTAATAAGAGACTCAATCATCTTGACTCGCCGATGCCGGAACAACTCCCGGCGGTATTTAACGGGGAACGATAATGTGGAAATTTCCTGATCCGAATGGAGGTGGATTTAATGACTAGGGCCAATGACAAGCAGGGGCTCGAGCGCGCGAGACGACTGCAACGACTGCGACGGTTGGTAGGGCAGGCGATCAGTAACTATCACATGATTGAAGAGGGCGATAAAGTGATGGTGTGTCTTTCAGGTGGGAAAGATAGTTACGCGCTACTCGATATGTTGATCCTATTGCGCAAATCGGCGCCCATCTCTTTCGATCTCATCGCCGTAAATCTCGATCAAAAACAGCCTGGCTTTCCGGAAGATGTGTTACCGACCTACATGGCCGAAAAAGATGTACCCTTTTATGTGATCGAGCGAGATACTTTTTCGACGGTGAAGCGCTTGGTTCCAGAGGGTAAGACTACCTGTGCGTTATGCTCTCGGTTACGGCGCGGAACCCTCTATGGTTTCGCGGAAGCCAATGGTGTAACTAAAATCGCTCTGGGACACCATCGCGATGATATTCTAGAAACGCTATTTCTTAATTTATTCTTTGGCTCAAAACTGAAAACGATGCCACCTAAGTTGGTATCAGATGATAGTCGCTATGTGGTGATTCGTCCGCTTGCGTATTGTAAAGAAGCGGATCTGGCGCAATTTGCGGTTGATCGAAATTACCCCATCATTCCTTGTAATCTTTGTGGATCGCAACCGAATCTTAAACGTAGTGAGATCAAGGCCATGATCTCAGAATGGGAGAAACAGTATCCGGGGCGCGTCGATAACTTATTTCGCGGACTGCAGAACGTTGTGCCGTCGCATTTGATGGATAACAAGTTGAATAGCTTTGACAGTCCTAAACCTGAAGAACTCCTAACTTATCGTCGCGATAATCCCTTGAATAGTGACGCATCTGAAATTCAGGAATTATTGGCCGAGGCTGAATTGAACCCTTGGGTACAAATGCCAAATGTAGGACCTCAGCTTCTTGAACTAAATGATTATAGTAGCAACAGCCAAAAGCCATTGGGGAGTAGCAAGGGATCGGGATAGACTGGGGAGATTGAACCTAAGCGGCGAATCTAGTTCGAGACCCTGATGTGCACTGTCCGTAGCGCGTATTCATTCTAAAAAATACTGCTTAGAGTATAAATTTGGTTATTATAAATAGACTTTTTAGTTCGGAATGGATAGACAACCTTTCGTTCCATTTGGGTAAATAGGGTACGTACAGCCTAAAAAAGATGAAATTGCAACAACTTCGATATATCTGTGAAGTCGCCAAACACGAACTGAACGTTTCCACCACGGCTCAAAGCTTGTTCACGTCACAGCCGGGCATCTCAAAACAAATTCGTTTGCTAGAGGACGAACTGGGAATCCAGATCTTTGCGCGGAACGGAAAACATTTGGTTTCCATCACCCCAGCCGGTGAGGAGGTGCTCCATGTAGCGAATGAGATCTTGCACAAGGTAGAGACAATTAAACAGATCTCACAAGAGTTCGCGAATGAGACCAAAGGTGTGCTTTCGATTGCGACCACGCACACGCAAGCACGCTATGTGTTGCCATCAACAATTAATGAGTTCATGCGTGACTACCCAGACGTATCATTACAAATGCAGCAAGGCACTCCGTCTCAGATAGCAGAAATGGCGGCTTCTGGGAATGTTGACTTCGCGATTGCAACGGAAGGACTGGAGCATTTCTCTAATCTTTTGCTAATGCCGTGTTATCAATGGAACCGGGCGATTATTGTTCCTAAGGATCATCCACTCACGCAGATTGACAGGCCACTGTCGTTGTATGAACTCTCAGAGTACTCGATCGTGACTTACGTTTTTGGTTTTACCGGCCGTTCGAGACTAGACGAGGCATTTGCACAAGAGGGTTTAACGCCAAAAGTGGTGTTTACAGCAGCGGACGCTGATGTGATTAAGACCTATGTGAGGCTGGGGTTAGGGGTTGGGATTGTGGCTGATATGGCCCATGACCCCGAGACCGACAGAGATCTTGTCGCGATTAGCGCGGGTCATTTGTTCAAACCAAGTATCACCTCGATAGCATTTCGTCGCGGAACATTTCTGAGGGGCTACATGTATCGGTTTGTTAATTTATTTGCGCCTCATCTATCCCAGAAGGTAATTAGTGCTTTTATGGAAAGCCAAGGCCGGGGCGAGGCGAAAAAGATCTTCGAATCGATCGAAATTCCAACACTTTAACGACCAGCTAATCCATCCAATTACGCTTTACTTAAGATTGATGATTTTAGAAGAACGGTCCACTTTTCGATTTGGTTATGCCTAACCGGTCAACTTATCCACGAGTCGAGCGGACGACAATTAAGCGGTTAGTGAGTCAGGCCGACGGGGTGGCCTATTCACTAATAGTGATTAATGAAGCAGCCGAGAATTTAGATAGACAGGCGCTTATTGATGCAGCGCCTCGCGTTTTGAGTCTGATCGGGCCGAAGAGTGCTGGCCCAATACATACGCTGCTTCAGATGTTTTCCGATTCGAGGGATGATTCAACCTATCGCGCGGTCTCCCGGGTAAATCACGCGTTGTCTTAGCAAAAGCCTAGTCTATACGCTTCACCAGTTTTACGGCACTTTTGGCGTTAGGACACGGACCTACGTTTACCTGTGACTTGGAGAATACGAGCACTGATTTCTTCTACTGAACGCTCGGTGGTCGATAAAAATGGAACCGCATGACGACGGTATAGGGCCTCCACCTCGTTGACCTCATACTGGCACTGTTTGAGTGAAGCATAGCGTGAATCTGGTCTCCGCATTTCACGGATTGCTTGAAGTCGCTCGGGATCTATTGTTAGTCCGAAAAGCTTGGTTTTGTATTTTCGTAAAGAATCCGGTAATTGATCGTCACCGATATCATCTTCAGTCAACGGATAGTTTGCAATGTTTAGGCCATACTGCATAGCCAAATATAGACTTGTCGGTGTCTTTCCCGAACGTGAAACCCCAACCAAAATCAAATCGGCCTGATCGTAGTAGCGGATGCGAGCACCGTCGTCGTTATCAAGCGCAAAATTAATCGCATCGATGCGCCTCGCGTATTGACCATCTGGGGCAACAGCGTGACTCATGCCTACAGAATAACTCGACCCCTTGCCTAGTTCGCGCTCGAGTGGCTTTAGGAATGTTTGGAATATGTCGACTAAAAATCCGTCGCAATTTGCAAATACGTCTCGGACTTCCTGATTAACGATGGTGTCAAAAACGATGGGTGTAGTTCCGCATTCGATACCAGCTGCATTGATCTCTGCGACAGCTTTTTTTGCTTTCTCGACGCTGTCGATGTAGGGCAAGGTTGTCTTCTCGAACGGTATCGTGTCGAATTGGCTGAGTAGGGCTTGACCCAATCCCTCTGCGGTCAGACCAGTGCCATCGGAAATAAAGAATACCGGACGAATTTCTGAGGTCATATTTAGATCCAATTCATTTATAATATCGTGCTCGACCGGTGACCGCCTAAGATTTTTCGATGCAGTTCAAGTACGCGAATTTGATTAGTCTGCGTCAGCGGTATCGCAGACACAAGTTGCAAGGGGATAACTATTGGACGATTACATCCTTTGGTTTAATCAGCTCGGCATGGATGATGTTGAGCGAGTGGGCGGAAAAAACGCATCACTTGGCGAAATGATTTCGAATTTGGACGGGGCTGGGGTGAGCGTGCCAAACGGGTTTGCCACAACAGCGCATGCGTATCGGGAATTTCTGGCCCACGATAAGCTGGCAGATCGCATCAATAAAGCGCTGGTCGCATTGGACGTAGGCGACGTAAACGCGCTTGCCAAAACTGGTGCCGAAATTCGTTCATGGATCGTTAACACACCTTTCCAGCCAGAACTCGATCAGGCGATTGAACTGGCGTTTGCCACGATGACAGCCTCTCATACTGACATGAAAGTTGCGGTTCGATCATCGGCAACAGCCGAGGATCTCCCGGACGCATCATTTGCCGGACAGCAGGAAACATTCCTAAATATTTCGGGAATTGAGAATATTAAGCATGCGATAAAGGAAGTTTTTGCGTCTTTATTTAACGATCGTGCGATTTCCTACCGTGTGCATCAGGGCTTTGCGCACGAATTAGTCGCTTTATCTGCAGGTGTCCAGCGCATGGTTCGTTCTGAAACCGGCGCTGCTGGTGTCATGTTTACCATGGATACTGAGAGCGGTTTCCGCGATGTCGTATTTATAACCGCGGCATATGGTTTGGGTGAAACAGTTGTTCAGGGTGCCGTGAACCCTGACGAATTTTATGTTCACAAGCCAACGCTAGAAGCTGGACGCCCGGCAGTGCTTCGTCGGACACGCGGCTCGAAATTGATCAAAATGGTTTATGCAGATTCGTCGAAGCCAGGTCGCTCGGTCCAAACGGTGGACGTTGAAACGGCCCATTGTCGACAGTTCTGTGTCACCAATGCTGAAGTCGAGGCATTAGCCCGGCAGGCGTTAATTATAGAAAAACACTACGGTCGTCCAATGGATATCGAGTGGGCCCGCGATGGTGACGATGGCCAGCTGTATATCGTGCAGGCCCGTCCTGAAACGGTGCAAAGCCAGCAAGACGGTCGTCAGATGGAGCGATTTGTTCTTAAGGGCAAGGGAAGCGTCCTCGTAGAGGGTCGAGCCATTGGCCAAAAGATCGGTCAAGGGCCCGTCCGTTTGGTGAAGGACCTTTCGAGAATGGATGAAGTCCGACCTGGTGATGTTTTGGTCACTGATATGACAGATCCAGACTGGGAGCCGGTAATGAAGCGCGCCTCTGCCATCGTTACGAATAGAGGCGGTCGCACTTGCCACGCAGCAATCATCGCCCGCGAATTGGGTATCCCTGCTGTCGTTGGTTGTGGTGATGCGACTGAACAATTATCCACAGGGACTGAGGTGACAGTTAGTTGTTCAGAGGGTGATACCGGTAGAATTTATGCCGGTTTGCTGGAGTTTGACCATCGAGTGACGAGCGTGGATGCGATGCCTGCACTCCCGTTCAAGATCATGATGAACGTGGGTAACCCAGATCGAGCGTTTGATTTCCAGCGTTTGCCGCACGCGGGTATTGGTCTGGCGAGGTTAGAATTTATAATCAACCGAATGATTGGGGTTCATCCTCGCGCGTTGATAGATTTCGACTCATTACCCGCCGATTTGAAAGAAGAGATCGCTGAACGGACGGGCGGGTATGCCAATCCCACAGACTTCTATGTTGAGAAATTGGTTGAGGGTATTGCAACTCTTGCGGCAGCATTTGCTCCCGAACGTGTGATCGTCCGTTTGTCGGATTTCAAATCCAACGAATATCTAAACCTTATCGGTGGACCGCTGTACGAGCCAGAAGAAGAGAACCCAATGCTCGGATTTCGTGGTGCCTCTCGCTACGTCTCTGAGTCATTTCGACCATGTTTTGAGTTTGAATGTCGTGCGCTGAAGAAAGTACGTGATGAAATGGGGCTGAAGAACGTCGCAATTATGGTGCCGTTTGTTAGGACCCTCGAGGAAGCGGCGGCAGTGATCGAATTATTGGACGTCAACGGTCTCAAGCGTGGAGAGAACGGGTTGGAGATTATTATGATGTGCGAGTTACCGTCCAACGCTGTATTGGCAGATGAATTTCTCGAGTATTTTGATGGATTCTCAATTGGTTCAAACGATTTGACTCAGTTAACGCTTGGCCTTGACCGTGACTCTGGAATTATTGCGGACGCTTTTGATGAGCGAAACCCGGCGGTAAAGTTCCTTCTTGCCCGCGCGATAGCGGCCTGTAACAAGGCAGGTAAGTACATCGGAATTTGCGGCCAAGGCCCATCGGATCACCCGGATCTCGCGTTTTGGTTAATGGAGCAGGGCATAGACTCGATCTCCCTTAATCCCGATACAGTTTTGGAGACCTGGTTCTTTTTAGCCGATGCGCAGGCTGGTAAGTAACAGCCCTTGGCCACAAACTGCGGCCGGATGGCACGCTAGCGGTGGCCCGGCCGCTCCTCCGTGGGTCAATTCATAGTGGGCATCGAGAAATGCGCGCCTGCTCGAAGATTAGTTGGCCAGCGCGCGGTGATAGTTTTCATCCGAGTATAAAACCTCACTCCATCCGGTCCGTGCATGTGCAGTGGGCCGAAAAGACTCCGCTTCCAGCCACCAAAACTATGAAAAGCCATGGGAACCGGTATCGGCACATTGACGCCAACCATGCCGACCTGAACCGTTTCAGTATATTGACGTGCGGTATTTCCGTCGCGCGTAAAAATCGCGGTGCCGTTACCATACTCATGGGCATTAACAAGTCCTACGGCCTCTTCGTAGCTATCAACGCGAACAATGGATAAAACCGGACCGAAGATCTCTTCATTGTAGATGCGCATCCCCGGCTTTACGTGGTCAAACAGTGTCGGACCTACGAAAAAGCCTTTTTCGTTCCCGACTACGGCAAAATCACGCCCATCAACGACAAGACTTGCGCCTTCAGAAATACCCTGATCGATGTATCCTAAAACTCTATTTGCATGTTCCCGAGTCACAAGTGGACCCATATTGGGTTCATCAGCACCGTCGCCTGCGCCAATTTTCATCGCACTAATCTCTGTGGTGAGATCGCTCACAAGTTTGTCGGCCACTGCTTGGCCCACACAGACCGCAACTGAGATAGCCATACAGCGCTCGCCAGCAGAACCATAGGCGGCGCCCATCAGCGAGCTAACGACCTGATCGGGGTCCGCATCTGGCATGATCACCATGTGGTTCTTCGCCCCTCCCAATGCTTGTACCCTCTTACCATGGGCGCTTGCCGTTGAATAAATATATTCGGCGATGGGTGTCGAACCGACAAAACTTACCGCCTGTATGCGGTCATCTGTGAGCAATACGTCCACCGATTCTTTGTCGCCATTCACAACGTTGAAGACACCATCCGGGAGTCCCGCTTCTTTCAAAAGCTCCGCCAAACGAATCGGCGTTGATGGGTCCTTCTCAGACGGTTTCATCACGAAGGTATTTCCGCAGGCGATAGCGACAGGGAACATCCACATTGGCACCATAGCTGGGAAATTGAATGGGCTGATCCCGGCGCATACTCCCAATGGCATCATTTGACTATAGCTATCGACATCTCGGCCGACGTTGAGGCTGTGCTCGCCCTTGAGCAAATGTGGAATCCCACAAGCGAACTCGACTACCTCAAGTCCACGTATCAGCTCGCCTTTCGCGTCAGAAAACACCTTGCCATGCTCTGATGTGATCAGTTCTGCTAATTCATCGGAGTGTTTTTCTACCAACTCTTTAAACTTAAACATCACACGTGCGCGACTAAGTGGCGTAACTTTACTCCAAGATGAGTATGCTGCCGATGCGTTAGCGATTGCTGCACGAGTTTCATTTGCGGATGATAGTGCGACCTCGAGTCGTTTATCGCCGGTCGCTGGGTTGAATACGACGGCTTTGCGGCTGGAATTAGAAGCAACTCGTTCGCCATCGATAAAGTTACCTAAGGTCATCATACTCTTCCCCTTATTGTTAATGTCTATATTAAAAAAGCTCAAAAATGATATTTCAATAGCAAAAATTTATTTTTTGATACATCAATTATGTTGTATTTTATCACTATGAACCACCGGCAAATAAATTGGGAAGACGCGAGGTATCTGCTGTCTATTGCAAGGCTTGGGCAACTTGGTAAGGCAGCCGAGTCGCTGGGTGTGTCAGTCATGACGCTGTCACGCCACCTCAATCAACTGCAAACCCGGCTCGGTTCAACACTGGTAACGCGACACAGTAAGGGGATGCAGCTGACGAATGAGGGAAGCCGATTAGTAGAATATTTGGAGCGGGCCGAGGCTGAAATAGAGGCAGCCAGTTCGATTTTCGATCAGACAGGTCGGTCAGTCTCTGGCACCGTTAGGATTGCAGCACCTGAGGGCTTCGCATTAAAAGTCTTGACTCCCCGGCTCAACGCAATCACTTCAATGCATCCAGACTTGAATCTTGAAATTGTTTCTCAGACACCAGGCTTCTCTTTATCTCGCCGTGAGGCTGATGTGGCTGTGATGGTGGGGAAGCCTACTGAACCCCAGCTTTATTTCGAAAGTTTAGGAATCTACCGACTCGGACTCTACGCCAGTCGTGATTATGCGGAACGACACGGCCTGCCAGGGCGCATTGACCAGCTTCCTAGGCATCGATTGATTGGCTATGTCGAGGATCTGCTATTCAGTGAGCGGCTCAACGTCGCACGAAACGTATGGAGCAGTTGGCAATCTAATATTGCGATTTCTTCGCCGGTAGGTCAGGTCGCAGCAGTAAAAGTAGGTCTTGGCATTGGGGTGTTGCATGATTTCTTATTGGATAATAAAGATGATTTGTTACCCGTATTCCCCGACCTAGATTTAAGCCGGGAATTTTTTCTAGTATGGCATCCGAACATAGATCGAATTCCGAGAATTCATACGGTACTTGATTTTATGCGTAGCCTCAGGAACGCGGTGCACTAGTTCTTTAACTATCGGTCGCTGAAACAAGAAGGTAAACTCTGGATTCATCGGCCATAGAACAATATTCATGCCTGAGACTTTAGCTCAATCAATCGATCACGCCTTGGAGACCTTGTTTGAAGCACTCGACTATGACGAGGGTAATCAACAGGCACGCTGGTCGGAAGAGGTCGAGCGAAGGCTTAAAGAAAATGGTCTGACCTACCAGGCGCATACATCGGAGCATCACCAGAACCGTCAAGGACAGCTTGACGTCGTTCCTTATTTGATGGACGAGTCCACGTTTGAGCACCTCGCGCGAGGCCTGTCTCAGCGTATGCGATTCTTCGAAGCACTTCTCAATGATCTCTATGGTGAGCGGAATTTGCTTGCCGATGGATCCATACCCCCCGATCTATTGTTTTCGAACCCTGAGTATCTGATCGCAGCCCATGGCTTGAGTCCGCAAACCCCTTGGGTGAGTTTTCTGGCGCATGATTTGTTACGTGACTCCAACGGACAGTGGTTTGTTTTGGGCCAAAGCACTCGCGCGCCGGCTGGGCTCGGCTACGTGCTCGAGCGTCGGTTAATAATGTCGCGCGTCATGGGTTATCTTTTACGTCGCATGTCGGTTAAGCGGCTATCAGGATTTTTTAGAACGTTGAGGCAATTCTTACGGGCTGACAGCCACGATCGTGATCTCTCGATTCTGCTAACCCCCGGCCAGTCGGTTGAGAGCTACTTTGAGCACGCATTTTTAGCCAACCATCTAGATTTTATACTGGCGGAAGGGGACGACCTGACGGTTCGAAATAATCGTTTGATGCTTAAAACCTTAAGTGGGCTGCGTCCTGTTTCTGGGGTATTGCGGCGTGTTGCCGATCAGGACGTTGATCCCCTGGAATTGAATGGTCTGAGTCGACAGGGGACACCGGGTTTGATGAATACCGTTCGCCGGGGAGGCATTCGCATGGGCAATGTACCAGGCGCTTCTGTTATCGACTCACCATTATGGATGGGACGCCTCGAGGGTCTGTGCCAAAAACTTTTGGGTGAGGAGCTGTTGCTGAAAACCCTACCAGCATTGTGGCTCGGTGACCCAGATGAGCGAGAGGAGTTTGATGCGCTCTGGCCCGATGTATTAGTGCGGTACGCATCTGCATTCCCAGCGAGTGAGTCATTTGTGGTTCGCGACTTACCCGACTCAGAGCGCGATGCGCTTAAGGCTCGCATACAAACAGATACATCGAGCTGGGTCGCATGGAAAGCCATTGACCTTGAGGTTGTCCCGGTAGCTGAAGAAAACACACGCACGGAGTCTCACGCGGTACTACGCATGTATACCGCACAATCACAGGACCTGAAAGTAGACGTGATGCCGGGAGGTCTAGCTGCTTGTAACCATGACGCTTCTTGGGCGCAGCTCCGTCCAAATACCCCGGAGCGCTACAAAGATCTCTGGGTGATGGGCACGGAGCCTGATAATCAATTATCGATGTTTGCCGAGATGGATGCACCTGCGTTAGGTCCTATAGATCAGTCCATGACGCCGAGTCGAGTCGCTGATGCGATGTTCTGGTTGGGACGTTATGTGGAGAGAGCCGATGGTCTGACTCGCTTGGTGCGCGAAGTGCTGGCGGGTGCTATCGATGTACGGACAGAACGTCAGCAGGCCGCGCTATGGCTTCTGGGCGCCAAATTTCAGACTGACGGTATCGACTTTGATAACGCCGCGGGCGAGATTCATCAATTGATGTTTTCAAGTACCGCACCTGGCGGGTTAACTGAACTGATCAACGCGATCATGCGCAATGCTCGAGCTACACCGGATTATTTGAGCGATGATGCGTGGCGCGCGTTGGTCAATCTTGAACAAATGATCGATCGTATCGGTTGGATGAAGCATGCCGATGCAGGTCGCTTGCTGGACCAGGTCGATTCCATTTTGATGCAGTTAGCAACCTTCTCAGGGCTGAACAACGATACCATGAGTCGCACTTTTGCTAATCGATTCATGGATATTGGGCGCCACATAGAACGCGCCAGTAAGACCTTGATGCTCTTGAATCATGCGTTCAAGACGTTAAAGCCGCAGGATATCAATCAATGGGAGTTGGTCCTCGAGGTAACAGATACCGTGATGACTTACCGGCGACGTTACAGGACTCGGCTCCATCCTACGGCGATTTTGGATTTACTATTGCTCGACGTCGAGACGCCACGAGCCATCGGGTTCTTAGTGGCTCGCCTTGAAAATCTTGTCCATGGGTTGCCTGTACAGCAATTGGTCGGGCGTAAGACGCAACTACAGCAGTTAGCGTTTCGGATTCACGCTCACCTGCAAATGGCACAGACCGAAGATTTAATGACCAGTCAGGGGTCACCAAAGAAGCCGCTATTTGACTCACTGGATCAAATGATAGACACCTTATCGAGTTTGAGTGAAGCCATCACGCTCGCCTATTTCAGTCACGCCGATGTACCGCAACAGTTAGTCAAGGTGAGTTGATGCGCTATCGGGTCAGACACCGCAACCGTTATAAATACGGCCAGCCAGTCAGTCTCTGCCACAGTCATGCAACCTTGTTGCCGCGTGATACGCTCAACCAGCAAGTTCTGGGTGCGCGTATGACCATATTCCCTATGATTGAAGACGTGCATGAACGTCAGGATTTATTCGGGAACCGGGTGTCACAATTTTCAATCGACGAAGTGCACACCGAGCTTAATGTGCTCGCTGAGTCTGAGGTTGAAGTGCGGCCAAATCGAATAGATCTGGATCGTGATACAGAGTGGGTAGACAGTTCAGCGATACCCGCAAAGACGCGTCTGTTTCTTAGGCCAAGTTTATATGTCTCTATAAGAAATCAGGCGATCGAACAATTTGCGGAGCAGTTCTTTGCGAGGACTTCCAAGCTTCTAGAGGCCACCAAGGCTCTGAACGAGTATATATTCCACGAATTTGTGTATGACCAGAATTTCAGCGAAATTGAGACTCCAGTGGGCCTCGTTTTATCGGAGAGACGCGGCGTTTGTCAGGACTTCGCTCATCTAATGCTTGCGGCACTGCGTTGTAAGGGCATCGCCTGTCGATATGTCTCTGGATACCTAGAGACCGATCCCTCACCTGATCAACCGAAGCTCGTGGGAGCAGACGCGTCACACGCCTGGGTTAGTGTTTTTTTACCTGGAACAGGTTGGATTGATTTCGATCCCACTAATGGTCTCTTACCGTCTGAACGCCATGTGACCTTGGCCTGGGGTCGTGATTATAGTGATGTTGTACCACTAAAAGGCTTGATGACGGGCGGCAGTCAGCACGCACTTGAGGTGTCAGTGGACGTGACAGCGCTCGAGTAAACGATTAATGATCGGGTTCGGGCCCCGGCAGGTGCTGTCTACTGCGGACCTCAATGTCTCTTGCGTGAGGCTTTGACTCTAAAGCCATAGAAATATATGGAGAATGAGTCCCTTGGTATTATCGAATTCGTCTCTAAACACGACGTATTTATTGACACCATACCTATCTTTCCCCTGTAGCAAAATGTAACAAAGTAGTTTTTTGCAGCACAAATGTAGCAAAAGACATGGGCCACCCCTAAGCAACCCAATGGGGGCCCTGGAACACTTTTCCGCAATTATTAACACCTGCCTAGGTTTGCTGGGGAGTGCTTTTGTTAGAAGATCTTGGCAGACTGAGGTTCAAGCCACACGATGAAGCTCGCTAAAAAAGGTAGGAAACCCACAAATGATACGAGCCGGCAAAGCCGATCCAGAAAAAGTTCTATTAACTGGAATATCAGGCTATATAGGCCTTCACTGCGCCAAGGAGCTACTTCTATCGGGCTTCAAGGTTCGGGGAACAATAAGGAACTCCAGAAAGCAAAAACAAGTCCAGGAGGTTATGGCCACTGAAAATGCTGACTTGGACAATCTTGAGTTTGCGCTATTGGACCTAACGTCGGATAACGGTTGGGAATCCGCGATGCAAGGCTGCGATTATGTGATGCACATAGCCTCACCTTTTCGGATTGCGAATCCGAAAAATGACGCGGAAATGATGGTTCCGGCAGTAGATGGCACAAACCGCGTGATGCGCGCTGCCAAGAATGCCAAAATAAAAAGAGTTATATTGACGAGTTCAATTGTCGCGATGATGGCTAGTATTCGTCGTGGTATTTTTAAGCCAGATGATTGGACTGACCTTAATTATCCAAATCTGAGTACATACATAAAAAGCAAAACCCTAGCTGAACGAGCAGCGTGGACGTTTTTAGATGAAAATAAAGGTTCATTGTTGCCGGATTTGGTGGTTATCGCCCCGGGAGGAGTATTCGGTCCGCCCCTCGGCAGTGATATTTCAGGTCAATCATTGACCGTCTTAGCCAAGATGCTGGATGGGAAAGTACCCATGGTTCCGGATGCTGCCTTTCCGATGGTAGACGTAAGGGACGTAGCGCGACTTCATGTTATGGCCTTGAAAAAAGCAGGAGTCGCGGGATCACGATTTATTGCTTCCGGGACTGAACCGGTGAGTTTTGCGGATGCCGCTCAGATGTTAATAGATGACGGTTATAAGGGACCAAGTACTAAAATAGCTCCGAGGTGGGTATTAAAAATACTATCGATATTTGATAGAGAGGCTAAGGGAATGCTTGCTTTAGTTGGAATCAGGCCAACCGCAGATAATTCAACAACATGCGAAGTCTTCAACTGGTTACCAATACCATTCAGGCGTTCGTTATTAGAAACCGCATCGGCTATAGACGAAATCAAAAACAGGAAAAAATAGACTAGATCACATGCTTTGCCTGCCGAATTTCCTGATTTGAATACAGCCATGTTTACGCTCGACAAGATGTGTTAAAAGAAAAATAGAGTTGTTAACATCTTGTATGGCATTTGATTCCAGCTTGTGCGCCATGGCATTACGCCAGAAGTACTAAAGAGGAGAGTACTCATGACTAGATCAAGAGACCTTTGGGTCGGTATATCAAATCCAAACGATGAACCATAGGAGAAGAAATGACTGCCCACGAAGTCGCACTTCAAAGTTATCAATTATTCAAAAATGGAGACATAGAGGGCCTTAAAGCCCTGTGTCACGATGATTACACAATGACCCTGAATGGGATGCATAGGCTATCAGGTACTTACCGCGGGGCGGATTCTTTTGTTCAAGACCTGCTTGCCAATATTCCGGCCGCACTTCCCAATTTCTCACTAAAAGTCGTCGATTCTTTTGGTTCTGAGGATGGTACGAAGGCGTTCGTTATCGTAGATGCCGAGGCCGACGGTTTGAAGGGACTCTTTGGTCATTATATGCGGTGTAAAGACGGCAAGATTGTGGAATTCATCGCTTTCGATGACTCACAAAAGATGGCTCATGCGATGCAGGCGGTAATATAAATTTGAACGCTAGAAAAGTTTGGGCCAACACATTGGAAGACCGGATTAAGACACTCGAAACGAAAGGCGTAACAATCGCGAGGCCCTAAATGAAGTTAGCTGTTCTGGCAATTGCCATCCTAACCTTAACTGGCTGCAAGACCACATCGACTAACGGGCAACACATCACAGACTATGGAGATGGTGTAGAAATTCCAGAGCGGGCACGGCCAAACGAGGCGACGAAGCGATACTACCTGAGGGCCCAAAACTACTGGATTAGGACAAACATTCGTCGTGGCCGAGGTTATAGAATTGCACCCTCGGGGAATGCCGAGCCGTTCCAAGCCCAAGCCAATCCACCTAGCAAAAAACTTCAGAAAGAGTTTGAGACTGGCTCTCTACTCAGTTACCTCTATTACGACAATGGCGTCGTCAAATACGATGGTCTGCCAGTACAGGGACGGTTCAAAAAAAGCCCTAACGACGATACTTATTTCTTTACCCATTCAACAGGGAAGAGCATTACGTCCTACATCGTCGGACATGCCATTTGTGACGGCCACATCGAATCGATTAACGAGCTGGTTGACTGGCCGGTACTGAGCAAAACCTTGTATCAAGGGCAGCCACTCATTGATCTATTGAACATGTCGGCCGGCGATTCGCACCTTATGGAGAAAGGAACGACTAGGTGGAAGGGCCATCCCGGTCACCATAGAGGACTGTCGTTGAGTGAGGTTGCAAAAATCCTAGAGGGGACAGAAAAGCGGGGATCTGGAGTCTTCTATAACAACACGTTGACGGATTTGATTGCCAATTACACCGAATATAAAACTGGCGAAGGTTACGATGGGTTGGTCAGAAAAATCTTTCAAGACAAAGCGAAGATTCAGAAACCGGTTTACTACGAACGGAAACACAGAGCCTCGTATTCGTATTGGATTACACGGAAGGACCTGTTGAGGGTGGCCATTGCGATGATGGAAGACTACCAGGCTGGAAATTGTGTGGGTCAATATCTCAAAGACCTTCAAGCGCAAAAAAAGCTTTGGCCAAATTATGGTCCTCACGACAAGCAAACTGTGCTCCTGATGAATTTCTCGCGTCACTACGGAGGCCAATTCTATTGGAGCTTTGATGGTATGAGAAACCGAAACATCCTCGGCACCGATGGCAAGAATGGGCAGAACATACTTATTGACCTGGATAACTCTCGAATTGTGGTGACTCACGCTATCGCGGCGGGATGGGATGTGCGTAACCTGCAACATAGAGTGATCAAAGAAGGAAAACTGCCAGACTAGGAACCGGTTAACATAGCCGCTCTGATGGGGTTTGGACCACAGACCACCCCTAAGCAACCCATCGGGGGCCCCTAGACCACTTTTTGTAACCAGTACCACCTGCCTAGGTTTTCTAGGGAGTGCTTTTAGAAGACCGTTCGCGTAGCCTTTGAACGTAGTGATTAGGTAAGAGGAATCAATGCAGAATCTACTTATCGGCACAGGGATAGTTTTAGTGATAGCAGGATTGCTTTACCCCTACTTGAAGCAGTTGCCTTTTGGTCGACTGCCGGGGGACATTGCATTCAAATCTGGCGATACCTCGTTCTTCTTCCCCATCGTCACCTGTATCGTTATAAGTATTGTTCTATCACTCGTTCTCAATTTTTTCAGGTAATTGGGCTGTGCCGACGCGACTCAGATTCCCATTCCTCTTCATTTTACCTTTATCGTTCCGAACCTCTTTCGCTGAATCAATGTACGACTCGGCGAAGGGCGAGGGTCTCTATTACACGAGCTTCAAAGATGTTCCTAGCTTATTCAGTGGTGGGTACTACAGGTATCAGAGAGACGGAATTGGAGGTATCATCGTGTGATGACACCGATCGAAATATTCTTTACATCACTGATTGTAGTAATTATCGGCACGTATATGCTTTTGAGAAAGATACGGGTCCATAGTCCACCATCACCACCGAATAAAGTGAAATGGAATTTAGAAAGTGAAGGTTAAGCTGATAGGGACCTTCCTGAACTAGAGCAAATTGCGAGAAGTTTTAGTTAGCGATCCTGGTGCTAATGACCGCATTAGCACTCCTATGAATCCCCTCAATCTCCTGCTTTCCAAGCCAATGTCATCGCATCACAAGCCCAACTCATGTGATCCAGTTCAACTTCAACGGCACCATGAATAGGTAGCGCAACACAACACAACGAGGAGGGGCTGATCAGTCTTTAATTGTGCTAGTGCTTGCCCAGATTTGCAAAAGAGTGATCAAAGGAAAGAATCGGGGTAGGCTCTTACCTATAGGGTCGCGCATGGATCCGTAGGCCCTTCGATATAGAAGTGAGAGACAAAATCAGATGGAAAGATGGGTAGATAAGTTATTCGAAGCAGGTGAGAAACTCCTCCTGATAATTATCGCAGGTTTGACGTGCATCGCAGTTGCACTTGAATTAATAACCCTTGGATCAGAACTCAGACTCGAATTGGCTGACTTACTTTTACTGTTTATCTACCTGGAAGTTTTTGGGATGGCGGTGGTTTATTACCGAGCTCAGACACTTCCTGTCACATTGCCAGTTTTGATCGCTATTACAGGTATTACCCGATTGATTATTTTACAGGGTAAAGATTTTGAACCTTCTATTTTACTGTATGAGGCTGGAGCCATTTTTCTTTTGGCGATTGCCTATGGAATCTTGACCTGGGCCAACTTTAAAACACAGAAGCTAAAATCCGTTATTGCTGATGAGGATTAGACCTCTGGTATTCAAGGCATCTGGGATCCGGCATAGAGCAAGAAACAGCACGAAATGATGTCAAAGCAAGTTCTCAAGGCGACGGATTCGGTTGGGCGACGTGAATTGCCTCGATACCGTCCAACACCTCTTGGGGAAGTATTAAACCGTGTGTGTCGATATCTTCTTTTAACTGATCCATCGTGGTCGCCCCGATAATATTAGAGGTCAGAAATGGTCTCGAGGTGACAAACGCGAGCGCCATTTCAGTTAGCGTTAAGCCGTGCCGTTTTGCAAGCGCGGCATATGCTTCAGTAGCTCGGGTTGCCTCCGGATTCGAATAACGAGAAAACCTATCAAATAATGTTAACCTAGCGCCCTCCGGACGCTGTCCGCCCAGATACTTGCCAGAAAGGACACCAAACGCGAGCGGTGAGTAAGCTAACAGGCCAACAGACTCTCGATGCGCGATCTCAGACAGGCCTATCTCAAATGTCCGGTTCAACAGCGAGTATGGATTTTGAATCGAGGCGACCACAGGTAGTCCCTCGCGACGAGCAATCTCTAGGAAAGTCATGACCCCCCACGGGGTCTCGTTGGACAGACCAACTGCACGAATTTTACCACTCTCGGCCAAGCACTCAAGAGCGGCCAAGGTTTCGTCGATCGGGGTCTCGTCGGCATCATCGTCATGGCGGTAACCCAGACGCCCAAAGAAGTTGGTCTGACGATCGGGCCAATGCAATTGATAGAGATCGATGTACTCGGTTTGAAGCCTCCTAAGTGAGGCGTCAACCGCTTCCACCAGATGCTGTTTGTTATGCCTAGGGCCGCCCCGAAAATAATTGACCCACACACCCGGTCCACAGGCCTTTGTAGCGATAACCAAATCATGGCGCTGGCCCCGTTTTTTAAGCCAGGAACCAATGTACTGCTCAGTACGTCCCTGCGTCTCTGCTTTAGGGGGTATGGGGTAGAGCTCTGCCGCATCGACAAAGTTAACACCCCTCTCGTCGCAGGCATAAGTCAACTGTTGATGAGCGTCTGATTCTGTATTTTGTTCGCCCCAGGTCATGGTGCCGAGACAAATAGATGTGACCTCGATATCTGTTTTACCTAAATTACGCTTCTCAATCATATCGCCACTTTCCTCGTGTATCTTGGTAGTTCATAACGCGCTATCCAAGCGGTTTAATGCCTCGGTCAGGGTCGCGGGACTGCAACCAAAATTTAAGCGGACAGCGGTATCTGATCCGAAGGGCGCTCCCGGCGAAAGCCGGACGCCGTGATCCAGGAACCGTTCGAACAGGTCGGTGTAGTGATACGATTCGATCCAAGCTAGAAATGTCGAATGCCCGGTTATTACCGTCATCTCTGGATAACAAACAGACCAGTCCATAACCAGTTGTCGGTTGTTTTTTAAAGCTTTAAGCAGCGCATCGTGCCAAGACCATCCGTCTGTCAGGCATGACGTTGTCACGGCATACGCAAGCGGCGTGACGTGTGGCATGGCAGTCTGCGTAGCCAGGAATCGCTGCCTAGTGTCGGGATCTGGAATGATCGCAATAGCGCACGCAAATCCTGCGATGTTGAATGTTTTGGTTGCGGCCATCAGCGTGATCGTGGGTTGATCGTTGGGGGCCACGAGGCCGCAAGGGATGTGTTGTCTGTCATCCAAAATTAAGTCAGCCCAGATCTCATCACTAACGAGCAGGGCGTCGTAGTTGGCGGCCAGTTTAACTAGGCCTCGGATGAAATCTTTGGAGTAGACCGTACCACCAGGGTTGTGTGGATTACACCAGAGAATTGCCGTCGGTTCTTTGATCGTTCTAAGTCTCTCCTCAATAACTCCTATAGAGGTCTCGATGGTTTCACCCGTTTGGTCCAATTGGATTGGGTGCTCCACTCGGTTTTCAATTGAGGGTACTGTCTTGAAGTATGGATAAGCAGGCGTTGGGGTCAGCACGTGGCGGACTTGGGGACTCGCCATCAATGAAAAGCGCATACCTGGCACCACACCTGGAATTGGCACAATCCAATCTGGATCAATTAACCATCTGTGGCGAGTTTTTAGATGCTGAACCCAAGCGGTGCGAAAGCTTTTAGGTTCCTCTCCATAACCAAAAATTCCATGAGCTAGCGCATGTTTGATAGTGTGTGTGACGCAGTCCGGTGGAGCGCAATCCATATCGGCAACCCAAAGTGGCAAGACGTTTTCTGGAGAAGTCGACCACTTCTTGCTCGCGTGAGCGCTCCGCTCAGCTGGGGTCGGATGCCAAATCACGCTTCGGTTGCCTTAGTGCGAGTATTAGACCGGTTGCAATCAATAAACCGGCGATCCAGTGATTGGAGGTGAGTGATTCATTCAAAAATAAAAACGCTAGGACCACGCCATAAAGAGGCATCAAGTGAATGTATTGTCCCGCGACCTGTGCGCCAAGTTGAGCGACTCCATAGTTCCAACAGATATACGCACCGAGTGACGCGAATACAGCTACATAGCCTATGGCGAAGAGTGTATCCAAGTTCATGGGCAGTGGCGGTTCATTGAGAGGATTGATGCATAGTAGGAGGCCATTGAAGCAGACTCCAAAGAAGACGATGTAGGTTAGAAAGCCAAGTCCCGAAAGCTCACTTGGTTTTTTTCTCAATGTCAGGGAGTACAGCGCCCAACCGATCGATGAGGAGATTACCCACAGGTCCCCCGAATTAATCTGAAGATGATCGTTTAAATCACTTAAAATTAAAAAACTCACCCCACCGAGTGAGATAGTGATACCAAGACCACGTCGTGTTGTGAGCGAATCGCCATAAAAAATGACGCCAAAGAGAACAATCCAGACGGGAATGGAAGAGTTGATTAATAGCGCGTTGGTGGCCTCGGTGTGCCTCAGACCGAGGTACAATAAAACATTGAAGCTTGCCACTGACAGCAGTGCCAATAGGCTTAGTATCGGCAGATTTCTTAGGATAATTGGTAACTCGACACGTACAGTCTGGAACGTAACCGGGAGGAGCAAAACAAACGCCAGTAGCCATCTGTGAAAGGACATGGTTATGGCGCCGAGATCGGACGAAAATGCTCGGCCAACGATGAAATTACCGGCCCAGAACAACGGTGGTAGTAACAACACAATGTACGGCCAAGAGCGCGCCATTAATCAGCCAGACGACGATATTTCACACGAGTGGGAATGATTTCTCCTCCCAGTCGTTTCTTTCGATCCTCTTCATACTCAGAGTAATTACCCTCGAAGAAGGTTGCCTGTGAATCACCCTCGTATGCCAATATGTGCGTCGCGATTCGGTCTAGGAACCAGCGGTCGTGCGAGATCACCAGGACGGTCCCGGGGAACACGAGTAGTGCCTCCTCTAGCGCCCGCAGGGTCTCGACGTCGAGGTCGTTGGTCGGTTCGTCAAGTAGCAAGACGTTACCACCTTGTTTCAGTGTTTTGGACAGGTGTAGACGATTTCTTTCGCCACCTGACAGATCCTTAACGAACTTCTGCTGGTCACCGCCTTTGAAGTTGAAACGGCCCAGATAGGCGCGACTTGGGATTGAGTAGTTACCGACATTGATAATATCTTGCTCATCAGATACCTCGGCCCACACAGTTTTTGAACCATCCAGTGTGTCACGGGACTGGTCCACGTAGGCCAATTGCACCGTATCACCGACCTCAACGGTTCCAGAGTCTGGAGACTCTTGGCCCGTGATAATCTTGAAAAGTGTTGACTTACCGGCACCGTTACCACCGATCACCCCAACGATCGCGCCCGCGGGCACCGCAAAGCTCAGGTCATCGATCAGCATCTTGTCGTCAAATGCCTTACTGACCTGGCTAAATTCGATCACCTTGTCGCCAAGACGGGGCCCAGGTGGTATGTAGATCTCTTGCGTCTCGTTACGTTTTTGAGTGTCCTGGCTCTGTAACTCTTCAAACGCTTTCAGACGTGCTTTCGACTTTACCTGTCGGCCTTTTGCATTTTGACGAACCCACTCAAGCTCACTCTTTATTGTCTTCTGGCGGGCCTCCTCAGATTTCTGCTCCTGCTCTAAGCGTTTCTCTTTGGCCTCAAGCCATGTCGAATAGTTACCCTCAAATGGAATACCGCGGCCCCGGTCGAGTTCTAGAATCCAACCGGCGGCGTTGTCCAAGAAATAGCGGTCGTGCGTAATGGCGACCACGGTCCCGTCAAAGTCGACCAAGAAGTGTTCAAGCCACGCCACAGATTCTGCGTCCAAGTGGTTGGTCGGCTCGTCAAGCAGCAACATGTCCGGCTTCTGTAGAAGCAGCCGACAGAGCGCGACACGGCGTCTTTCACCCCCCGAGAGGTGCTCGATTTTGGAATCCCAGGGGGGCAGACGGAGTGCGTCCGCTGCCTGCTCGAGGACCCGATCTAATTCCCATCCATTGACAGCATCGATCTGATTCTGCAAGTCACCTTGCTCCATCAGAAGCTCATTCATCTCGTCATCGGACATCGGTTCTGCGAAAGCCGCGGAAATTTCGTCAAAGCGGCTAAGGAGTTGCTTGATGGCTCCAACGCCTTCCTCCACCACGTCCCGCACGGACTGATTCGGATCAAGTTGCGGTTCCTGCGGAAGGTATCCCACGTTTATGCCGGGTTGTGGTCGTGCCTCACCATCAATCTCAGTGTCCACCCCGGCCATGATTTTGAGAAGCGTAGATTTACCAGAACCATTTAGGCCGAGGACACCAATTTTTGCGCCCGGGAAAAACGAGAGGGAAATGTCTTTCAATATTTCACGTTTTGGGGGAACGACTTTGCTCACCCGATTCATGGTGTAAACGAACTGTGCCATGGAAGCTTGCTGGTCCTAGTGGGTTGGAATCAAGTTAGGAGTAAGAATACCAAGAAATTGAATCGTCTGATGATTTGTTTTGGGGCTGACTCTGTCAGATGTCTATTGTTAATTACCTGTTCCATTCGCTGTCTTCAGGGCAATGTTTTCGTGGCGCCTCATTTATCTCGACCATATCAGAGAACGTTCAATTCACTTGCTATAGCTTTTTTGGTGGCGATGTCACAGCATTTTTATGCGTTGGGACGGTATGTGATCAGATCGGGTTCGACCAATTCAAGGACCTGTGTATCGTCATCAATGACCAACGCGTGGGGGTGTGCTCTCGAGCAGACAGGATCGGCTGCAGACGCGTCACCAAGAATAGAAAGGGCCTGACAGCGGCATCCACCAAAATCGATCTCTTTACGATCACATGTTCGGCAGATGTCGTGCATCCAGGTATCACCCCGGTATGCGTTGAAGGCATCCGACTCGTACCACACATTCTCCAGTGAATGATTAATCACGTTCGGAAATGCGAGATGCGTCAAGGTGGTTGCGTTGTGGCAGGGAAGGACTGAGCCATCTGGTGCCACAATTAAAGCGACGCGACCCCAACCATTCATGCAAGGCTTGGGATATTCGGCGTAGTGATCTACAGGCACATAATCGATGAGTAACTGGCCCTCTAAAGATTCGCGGGCCTCTTTCACGATCTGATTGGTGCGGTCAGATTGTTCTTGCGTTGGCATCAGTAAATTCTTATTCAGTGCGGCCCAACCGTGATATTGGACATTGGCAATTTCCAGTCTCCTTGCACCCAACTCCTGCGCCAGCTTGATTGTCTCAGGCAAACGGTCGAGGTTTAATCGATGCATCACCGCGTTCACTGTCAAAGGCACGGAAATATCTGTTACCCACTTAGCAAACTCGAGCTTCCGTTCGAGGCTTTTGTTTAAATTACTGATCAATTTTGCGCCATCGGGGTCCACGTCCTGTAGTGATAATTGGATATGATCGCAGCCCGCGCCGACTAAATCATTCAGTCGATCTTTAGTGATCCCTATGCCTGAGGTGATTAGGTTGACGTAAAGATCGGCCTCGTGGGCGGCGCCGATCAGTTCGGTTAGGTCGCGACGAGCCGCGGGCTCTCCGCCGGAAATGCTCACCTGTAGGACACCCAGTTCGGCCGACTCCTCAAATACCCTCGCCCAGTCAGCGGTTGAGAGTTCAACATCTTTTTTGATCAATTCTGTCGGGTTAGAGCAGTATGGACATTGCAGCGGACACCGGTGCGTTACTTCCGCTAAAAGGACTTGTGGTGCTGGTGTGGTCACTTGGTTCATGTGTGAAGTACCCGTCTCATGACCATCGTTGTACAGAATTCACTGACATCTTGGTTAATGTCTTGGGGATTCACCTCGAACCGCTCAGCAAGCCGGTGGACGATTTCAGAGAGGTTCGATTGACCATCGATTTCACTCATGATTGCGGTGCCGGTTTGATTGAGCTCGATCAACATTTCGGGCCCTAGTACGACATGCCGTTCGCGCACCCTGTCGTGTTTTAAACGGACGCCGCGTTCAAATTTTGGTACTGCTGATGATGAAATTAACTCGACATTCATTGGCTCTTATCCATCAGCCCGGTCAGGTCTTGAGGGTCCCAAGCGCCTGGTGGGATCGTGCCACCAAGATAATATGCCGATGCTAGCGCGTCTAGCATCGCCCACAGCATGCTACATTTGAATTTTAACGCGTCGATGCAGAGCTCTTGTTGCTCCAGGGTTTCGGCATGTTGATCGATATAGTCAAGAGCCCAATTGGAATCTCTATTTGCCTGCGCTTTCCGGTACGAGAAGTAGGTAAGACTGTCTTCAGTGATAAAGTCGTAGTTTTTGAGCATACCCTGCACGCGTTCGGCAATGATGTTGGGAGAAAATAACTCGGTCAGTGACGATGCGACAGCCTCAAGGGTGGTCTTCTCCTGAACAAAGGTAAGGTATGCATTCGACGCGAACTGAGTCGCCGGCAAGGCACCCTGCATCGACATCA
This sequence comes from uncultured Gammaproteobacteria bacterium, assembly GCA_913042205.1. Taxonomy (GTDB): domain Bacteria; phylum Pseudomonadota; class Gammaproteobacteria; order Pseudomonadales; family Litorivicinaceae; genus HIMB30. The sequence continues at coordinate 10,588 of CAJWIY010000005.1, read as the reverse complement.
CATAGTCTTTACTGAAACCGAGCTGGCTCGTTAAAGCGAGCCACCGACGCAGGCCGCCTTCGGGGTGGTCATCGATTTCGCCGTCATGGTCAACGACCCGTTGCCGCCACTCACGCCGGTCCTCGACACCGTCGAGGCGAGCCATAATCAACGCATCTTTCACGGGAATGATTCTCTGGTAGCAAAACCGGTTCAATGCCCACGCTCGGATCTCGTCGATCGAGCATTGACCCTGATACATCCTGTGATGATAGGGATGGTTGTTGTGATACTGGGCCTCACCAATTTCACGCAGCTTTGTCTCAAATTCATCTCGTGGAAGTTTGGTAGTCATAGAGTGAGAACCATTCCGTCGTGACAGATATCCCAGCCAGCGGTTTGTATTGTTTGATACGCCTCTGATTGGTTGTCCCAGATCGGGTTCGAGTTATTGATATGGAAGAAACGTTTAGTTTTGAGAGCACAATCAGCGAGCCTGGCCATCGGCCCGTCGGAGCCTGTGATTGGTAGATGGCCCATCCGTTGGCCGGTCTTATTCCCGAGGCCAAGAAGCTGCATCTCATTATCCTCAAATACTGTCCCATCAAACAAGAGATGCTCTGCCGTCTCAATCCGCTCGAGCAGTTTCTGGTCAATCGCTGCACAGCTTGAGATGACGAGTGTCTTGCTGTGCTCGGTACGAACCTCGACGCCACTTGTAAAACCGAGGTCACCAGTTTCAATACCGAGAGAGTCCTCTAGGTAGAGTGGGGCCTTACCGGCGACCGTGAAAAGTTCGATCTCGAGCCCAGGGATAGGCTGGATAGCTTCGCCTGTTTCCAGCGAACGCTGCGTCACGTAGTCTGGGTCAAGTACTGAGAAGATGGTGTTATCAGCTAAAATTTCCAGAACTTTCGTGGGCCCGTAAATATCGAATTTTTGTTTCTCTCGGAGGTTAAGGAGCCCGGCTACGTTATCGACATCTGCGTTGGTAACAATTACCCCTTTGATTGGGGAATTGCGGACTCCGTCGGGATGATCACGAGTCGGCTGTAGTTGCGGGGTCTGTAATATCTGTTGTCGTAAATCAGGGGAGGCGTTAATGACAATATACCCAGAGTCTCGATTACCAACCGCGACACTTGCCTGTGTCTGTGCAGGACGAGAATGGCTCCACACCTGCGCGCTTTGACCGCCGGCACAATTCCACTGAGGAAGACCACCGCCTGCGGCAGAGCCGAGAACGATTAATTCCAAGAAACACCTTTCACCAATTTTAGAAGAGAATATCAGAGGGGCGAAAGCCCCCCTGAAGATGACTCAGAAGAGAGGACGATCGCCTTCCGCTGGAGCATACATATTGATTTCACAACCGCATGACATCTCGATTGCTGTTGGTTTTTGCCACATAATTACCGCCTCCGGTGGTTTTATTATCCTAGGACTGGCATCGCCAGTACGTTAACACTGCAAAACATCGGACGTGATGTCAAGCAGTTACCAGAAACAAACATGCATGCCTCTGATCTTACTTTCATATGCGTCCTTTGCCTTGTTCCTTATCTGATCATGATGTGCCTAGGTTTTGGTAGTAGAACTCTACTACATGGCGATTATCTGAGGTTACAACGCGATTCAGGTTCGTCTAAACCAAGAGTGTCTACATAATGTTTGGGGTGTAAAAATTTGGGCATCGGAGCCACGGCAACGACAGCGTCACCTGTCGCAAGCAGGATTGGTTGTCGTAGTTGGTTGTTCCATTTCCTGATCGAACCTCGTGTTCCCTTATAAAGATCAACCTGGGCGCCGGGATGTGCCAAAATATCCCTCGGATTGACCGTCTCTGCGATCGAATCAACAGTCCCTAGACTATTCGTTATCAGTTTAACCGCGCTCCAGGCCGCGAATTCTTGGTCACTCATTGCTTCGCTAGCGGATAAAGGTTTGTCTTCGTCGAACAGCTGGTACCGCTCGTTTAGTTGTGGTGCACCATACCGTTCGAGTGCCCGGTGCCAGCCGACTGGTGTGAGCCCGACATCCCCGACCACGGGACGCGCTCGTCTGGTGCTAAATTGAATATAGCGTCCAAAATCCCTAGCACTGTCGATGACTGCAACGACATCGTAGGAGGCGCCCCCCGTGAGAAACTCAGGTTTATTTTTGTCACGGTCATCAGGATGATGAGACAGTGTAAATTCCCGAAGGTCTGAAATATCAGCCCCGAATTTTTTTAGGCTTTGTTCGAGGATTTTTGTACGGACCTTATCTTTCTCTGTTGGTCCGTGCACGATAAGCACTTTTCGCCAACCACGGTAGATCAGAAACTGCCCGAGGGCGTCGAAGTACATGCGCTCTGATGGGATGGTGTGAAACAGCGACGGTAGGCAAAGTGTATCGCGGAGATCAGTATCCGGGTGCCGTACGTTGACGATTGTTTGTCCCTTCTGGTCGAGAATTTTTGCAGCTTCAATGAACTCGGGTCTTGGCAGGTCCAATATTGTTAAGGCAGTGCTGCGAATTGCCTTCAGCTGTTCATCGAGCGGCTTTGTGGCGTCCATATCAATCACCTGCAACTCCGGAACGATACCGAACGCCTCGAAGCTCGTTTTTGACTCGAATAACGCGAGCTCCACCGCGCGTCTCACGGGGCGCTCGACCCGAGTCAGGATACCAGCGAAGCTTCTTCCTCGACCGGGTGTCTCTGCATTCGATGCGGTTACGATCGCAAGATGGAGGTTGGCCGCTATTGAATGATTCATCAGCGAGGTCACGGCTATGAAAAGGATTATCGATAATCTCATTCGAATACCTTTATAGAATGTGGGATCAGCCCAGCGCGCTTTGTTAGTTGTGGCCGCTTAGTCTTGAGGTCGATCAATGTGAAGTCGTCAGAGAGTCCATTAAGTACGATGAGTGTTTTTTGATCCGGAGATAGGCCGAGGCCCCAGGCACGTCTGCCTACTAGGATGTATTTGGTGATTTTCCGCTTTGTGGCATCCACAATGGCTACGTGATTAGCACTACCGAGCGCAACGTATGCCTCGTTCGTGGAGTCGTTAAACAGAATATCGACTGGTGTCATTTGCTCTGGTCGGAAGCCTTTTGGGGCAAATATGACTTCATCCTTTTTTTTGCGTGTTTCGATATCGAAGATCTCGACCCGACTACCCATTTCAGATGAGACCCAGAGCTCGCTCTTGAAGAGTGCAATCCTGCGCGGGCGGAGGTTTGTTTTGATCACTTCTTCTTGTGCATAGGTCGTTGCGTCAAACACATGCACGAGGCCCGCGTTTTCGGAGGCAACAAAAAGGGTCTTGCCATCATCGGTGATCGCGATGCCGTCAGGCTCGAGCCCAGTCGGTAACTCGGCAATTAATTGGCTTGAAGATAAATCGAAAACCGAGGCTCGCGCGGCCCCTTCGTTGGTCACAAATAATCTGCCAGATGCTTTGTGGACTGCGACATTCATGGCGCCCTGTACCGGGCTGATCTCTGAGTGGATCTCGCGCGCAGCTCGATCATACACAATCACTTTATGGTCGTCAGAGCAAGCGATTATCACGTGAGAATCGATCAAGCCACTAACCATCCCCCGGGGCCGATTACAGATAGGAACTACGTGGGTGGTCGAACCACTTCTGTCAATGTGTATGACGTCGCCAGACCGCTCATTTGTGAGGAGCGCCTCGAACGCCGACACCTTAGTCCCCCCAATCAAGGCCAGAACCAAAATTACATGCATGATAAATAGGCGGTAAAAAACGGCTTTGTTGTAATTTGCTTTCAAGTTATTTCCTGTGTTGTCTGATCAGGTTCCGCGTTTTGATTAGATCGAAACCTAAGTGGCGCGTTTTGCACTACGTTCCAAGCGTATTAGTGGGTTACTACCTTTACATTTTTCAAGAGCCGTAGACTAGAAATCTGTGTTACCGGATAGATGATCTCAGGTAACCCAAGATATGTGCCGTCGTGTCTGTATGCTAGACGAATATGATCTTGGTAATCCTGAAACGTTTACGGTACCACGTAAGTCTGCGTACGGATTGCGCAGAGTCCCGTCTTTAATAGACCCCGGGCTATGGGACGTGACGATTTATTATAATAAATAAGGAGACTTTCGTAATGAAACTCAAAAAAATTGCAGCTTCGATTGCAGCCATGGCATTCGCTGCAGGCGTTGTGGCAAAAGAGAATGATGTAGGCATTTTCGGCACGTCCGGAAAAGGAATGGGCGACCACACCTACATCGATCAAAACAGCCCTAAAGCTGATAACATCCGAGAAGTTCTAAAGAACGTCAAGATGCCAGCCGGCTTCAAAATTGAGCTGTATGCGCTGGTGCCAGACGCTCGTGATATGGCGATGGCCCCACAGGGAACGGTGCTCTTCGTGGGCACTCGTAAGGATAAGGTCTGGGTCGTGTCAGATCGTGACCGTAACGGTGTCGCGGATGAAGTGAAGGACTTCGCTCCCTCGCTCGAGTTTGACGTACCAAACGGGGTCCAGTTCTCCAAAGACGGATTCCTCTACATCGCTGAGCGGAACCATGTCCGGGTCTTCCCAGCCGCCGAGTTCTTCTATGAGGGCCCAGACGTGGTCGCGGTTGACGTGGTGCCGAAAGGTGAGCTGATCCCTGAGGGCGAAGAGAGCTACAACCACACCGCTCGTGTCGTTGATATTGGTCCCGATAACAAGCTCTATATTTCTCTCGGACAGCCATATAATGTCGCACCGCCTGAGAAGCTAGATCTTTACAAGAAGGTTGGTATCGGTGGAATCATCCGCATGGATCGTGATGGAAAGAATCGTGAGGTTTATACCTACGGAGTTCGTAACTCAGTCGGCCAGGACTTCCATCCGGTAACCGGTGAGTTGTGGTGGACTGATAACCAGGTCGACGGTATGGGCGATGACATCCCGCCAGGTGAGTTGAATCGTCAGACTAAAGCCGGTCAACATTTCGGTCACCCATGGTTCGGTGGCGGCAAGACTCGTACTAACGAGTATGCAAAGGAGACCCCACCAGCAGGTATCGTGCATCCAGCGGTTGCAACAACGGCGCACTGCGCAGACCTGGGTATGGCGTTCTACACAGGGAATCAGTTCCCTAAGAAGTATAAGAACGCAATCTTCTCAGCACAGCATGGTTCCTGGAACAGAACTGAGCCTTGTGGTGCTCGGGTCATGGTCACCTTCATCGATAAAGATGGAAAGGCTAAAATGGAGCCATTCGCTGAGGGCTGGCTGAATGAAAATAAAGAGTACGACGGTCGTCCGATGTCGATCACGATGATGAAAGATGGTTCGATGCTCGTCTCTGATGATTACGCTGGTGCGATCTACAAGATCTCATACGTCGGCAGCTAATCACGTCAAAAAAACCCCGGCGTAGGCCGGGGTTTTTCCTGGAGAATAGAATACTCGTGAATAAATTGATCGTATTTTGCCTGAGTCTTTGCTTGAGTTCGGTTTCGATTGCGGCCGATATGGCAAACGGGAAAGCACTCTCTGCTCAGTGCTCTGCGTGTCATGGGAAGGATGGGTTATCAAGAGATCCTGAGGCTCCTAATCTTGCTGGTCTGAGCGCTCTTTATATTGAAAAGTCCTTGGTCGACTATAAAAAAGGCGCGCGTCATGATCGCCGTATGAGTCTCATCGCGCAGGGGCTGAAAAAATCACAGATAAAAGATCTTGCTGCTTGGTATTCAGCGTTTGAGGTGACCGCAAAGGTTCCCGAGATTTGATTGTTCGCGTCCTACTGACGCTGGCGGTCGTGGGATACAGTGTACCCGTCAGTGCGAGCGGGGGTTATATCACCGTTGATCAGTTCTTGCGTGAATGCCGTCAGGATATGGAACCGTGTATCGCTTTTGTGATGGGGGTTGTTGAGGGGGCCCGTCACCAGACGCGTGAGAGACTGAAGGCTCAACCCTACGCATTTGTTGTTCATGGCGAGCCGGTTTGTTTGCCATCGGATTGGAACAGTCAGAACCTTACGAGTGTGGTTTTGGGCATCCTGGAGACCCAGCCGCAAGTCCATCAATATTCCGCGGTATCTGGGGTGTTGTACGCACTAGCCAGTGAATCCAACTGCTACTCCACATAACTACCTGGCTCTAGTATCTGTAGACTAAGGCCAAAATTCGTTGATTAATTTGGGAAACAGTTTGCAAATTCTTCCTGTTTTTGGTGGTCCGCCTACACCGAGACCGCTTTGGTGGCTGACCGGGCTAATGCTTCTTACAGAGTGTCTCGGCCAGTTATCGGATCACGGTTGGTTTGGTGACTTAGATCTCCGAGGTATTATGATCTCCTATGGGGCTTTTTGGGACTTCTTGTTCCCGCCCGGCGTCGTCGACCAGACCCTCTACCCGGGCCAGTCCTATCTGATGTTCATCACTTACGCGCTATTGCATGCGGGCACGATTCACGTTCTGATGAACGCTGCGATTTTCATCGCATTAGGAAAAACGCTAGCGCTGCACTACGGTCTTAGATTGACGCTCATGACCATGCTCTTGGGTGCGGTTTGCAGCGGTATCACGTTTGGATTGTTGGAAACCACCGCGGCGCCGATGGTGGGTGCATCTGGTGTTGTATTCGCTCTAATCGGAGTGTGGTTGCAAACGTCACGTGCTGAGGCCTTGCGGACAGGACGTCCAGCAAGATCAGCGTCGGTAGTTATCATCAGCTTAATAGTGCTACATATTTTTATGGATATCTTCATGGGTGGTCAGATCGCATGGCAAGCGCACCTAGGCGGCTTTGTGATGGGGTACTTTGTCGTTCCTTGGTTTGTTGGCCGCGAAAAATTACCGACATGATCAGTGTGATCTAGACGTTATTTGAGACGGAGCTAAAAGATGTTCTATGCTTGTGGTCACGAAAACAGGTCTTCCCAATGACTAAAAAATTTCCGCGGCAAAACCCGTTTTTGGAACTCAAGTTTTATGAATTTGCCGCCATCAGTGCGCTCGTGTTGGCTTTCTTTCCGGTGTCGCTCTTAGTGTGCTGGCTAGCCTTTGGCACTCAGACCACACGAGATTTGATTGGGGCGATGGTCAAAGACTGGGTCCAGACTCTGATGATAATAATAGGTTTAGTGGTTCTGTTACTTGGTGGCTCAGTTTGGGGACTTATCGAATGGCTATCTTGATGACACGTACAGGATTAGTCTTCCTGGCCCTGGCCGTTATTTGTGGTGCTTTTGGGGCTCATGGCTTGGAATCGATGGTCACTGAAGAAGGCCTCGAGACATGGGAGACAGCGGTGCGGTACCAGGCATGGATGAGCCTTCTCATGGTCGGACTCGGGGTGTCGTCCTTTAGGGTGTCATGTTGGGCATTTTGGCTCGTGTGCTCCGGGGTGCTGGTCTTTTCAGGTTCCTTATATGCCTTGGTGCTTTTGGATCTTGGTGTCCTAGGGGCCGTGGTTCCGGTCGGTGGCGCTCTTATGATCGCAGGACTATTACTGGCCGCTATCAGCCTGAAGCACCCTGGTTAATCTGAGTACTTGAGTCTCAGCGCATTACCAACAACACTGACCGAGGAGAGTGCCATGGCTGCTCCGGCGATCGTTGGCGTAAGAAGTCCAGACATTGCAAGTGGGATACACAATATATTGTATCCAAAGGCCCAGCCAAGGTTTTGTCTGATCACTCGTCGGGTAAGTCGCGCATAGTGAATGGCCTCAGGAATCAGACGCAGATCTGACCGCATGAGCACCACCGGTGCAGACTTTAGAGCGATCTCGTTACCACCACCCATCGCAATACCAACATCAGCCCTAGCAAGAGCGGGACCGTCGTTGATCCCATCGCCGACCATCGCAACCCGTTGCCCCTGATCTTGGAAGGACTCGATTAGCTCGATTTTTTGATTTGGTGTCAGTCCAGCATGAATCTCATCAACCTGGAGGATGCGACCTAGTGCGAGCGCAACCTGTTCGTGGTCTCCTGTAAGCATGGCCGTCTTTTTATGTTCGGCTTTGAGCCTCTTGAACACAGTCTGCGCCCCTTCACGCAAAGAATCAGTAAACTCTGCAAATCCCAGAAGCGCACCATCTTGACTCAGATAACTCCGTGTCGCGCTGCCATGATCACTAATCTCAGTGCTGTCTGAAGTGACGAACTCAAGCTGCCCTAACTTATAGTTGCGGCCCTCTACATCGACAGAAATGCCCTTCCCCGGGGTGGTCACCGCATTCGATGTATCGGTCGTAGAGGTGGATTGGTCATCAAGATCACGCACGATTGCCTGGGCCAGAGGGTGGGTCGACTCGCGGGCCACTTGAACCAGTCGCCTAATCATGGTCTCTCGGTCGCCTGTGTACGACTCTATCGTAACGACAGTTGGTGCCCCCTCGGTCAGCGTACCCGTTTTATCGAAGGCAATCACCTCGACATCGGGTAGGGCCTCAAGTGTCTGGATGTCTTTGATTAGGATTCCCTTCTTTGCAGCCAGTCCGGTTCCAGCCACAAGTGCCGTCGGGGTGGCTAGCCCGAGTGCGCAAGGACATGCGATGACAAGTACGCTTACGGCGGCAATCAGAGCATATTCAAGGGTCTGACCCAGAGCGAGCCAGGCACCTAGCGTGCCTATTGATAGCAGAAGAATTGCCGGTACAAAAACCTGGCTTATCTGATCGACGAGCTTTTGAATCGGGGCCTTACCCATCTGCGCATTTTTTACGAGCTCTACAACCTGTGACACGGTCGAGGATTTTCCCACACGTTCTGCGCTGACCCGGAGGGTACCATTGACAACAAGCGTCCCTGAGATGACTCGATCCCCCGCCGTTTTGTGTTCGGGAACAGATTCCCCTGTCATCGCGGACGCGTCGATATCTGCCTCGCCCCTGACCACAACCCCATCGGCACCGATTCGTTCTCCTGCGCGGATCACCAAAACGTCGCCTGAGGCTAGCTCGCTGGTTGCGAGACTGACTTCCCGGCCTGCCCGTAGACAGGTCGCTGTCTTGGGTTCGAGCTCGAGTAACAGCGATAGCGATTCAAGGGCGGTTTGTTTGGCGCGATTCTCAATGCTCTTGCCAACCAATACGAGCGTTATTACAAGTGCCGATGCTTCGAAGTAGAGATTACCGACAGCCTCATCGCCTAGTATTGACCACTGGTAGAGGCTGAATACGTAGGCGACGGTGGTACCTAACGCAACCAGTGTATCCATGTTAGCCTCGTAACGAACGAGCGCTGCGATCGCTCCCCTGTAAAATTGAAGGCCGAGCCAGAACTGTATCGGGGTAGCGAGGGCCCACTCTAGGATCACCGGTAAATGCCAGGCTGATCCAAACCACATCCCAATCATTTGCAATACCAAAGGGAAGGCGAGGAGCGCGGCGATCCCGGCATGCAGCGGTTCTGTAGAAGTCTTGTAGGAGCTTGAAGTCTGGGCTACCTCGGGCGTCTGGACTAGACCGAGAGCCAGCAGGGCTTGATCAAGAGATTCGCGATCGGCATCGGGCAATGCGGTATAACTTATTGTTTCAAGTTGAGTATTGAGTTGATAGGCCACGATATTTTGGTCGTTATCAAGAAGGTTTGTGAGCGACTGTCGATCAAACTGCTTGTCAGACGCCGTAAAACGATGCTCCTCGGTTTGGACACTGAATCCAAGCGAACGAACCCAATCGATGAGTTGTTTTGGGTGTATGACCGCGTCGGACTTAATGCGCGCTGACTCGGTCGCGAAGTTGACCTCGCACTGGTTGATGCCATCAAGCGCTTCGAGTTTGCGTTGGATGGAGGCTGCGCAGCCTCCGCACGTCATCCCGTTGATTCGCAGAGAATAGGTTTGCATGTCTTTTTCATTAACAACCGGTTCTATGGATCGGTAATGAGAGTTTGCATTAATGCGTTGAAACTGTCATCAGCACGCCGGTGAAGACTAGTTAATTGAGGGAGAGTCTCTCAATTTTAGTAAAGGAAAATCTTTTTATGTTTCCGGTTCTTTGAAAAAAGTCTTGATCTCTTACGAAGTTCATGTAGCTTTCGCGGCAGGTAGAATTTTTTGGAACGGAGTTCAATGGCCGCTAGACACATCAGTCGTGCGATATTCATCGTGTTGATGTCTGGGCTCGCAGCATGCGTGTTTGAGCCAGCGAAAAGAGGGTATTCTCAGGATTATGTGAAAACGACCGGGGAGGCGGCAGCGACGCCCCATCACTCGTTGCTCGTTTTCAGGACCAGCGGCTACAAGGCATGGGTTAACCAAGACGCTGAGTTCCTTTTGAACGGAAGCCCGGTTGCTTACTTCCAAGCCGGTGGCGCACGTTATTTGCCGCTACAAAACGGAACCAATACCATCGTCGTCCGAGAGCCCGACTCTGTCTTAAAGTGCGAGCTGGAGTTTGAGTTTGAGCCGGGTACCGGTCAGTTCGTTGAGATTTACGAGCGATTCGATCCCGGCGCAGTGTTAGTCAGTGTGATTCTTGCGGACATGCAAAGCAGGGCTCTATATAACCCACATCCAGAATCTAAATGCGTTGGTGTCTTCGGACTCTCCATGGGAAAACTCGAGGCCGATAGGCTCGCGGACGTGCATCGAAAATTCAGTTTCCAAGTCGTCCAACGGTAGCACATCACCGGCTAACA
>CAJWIY010000004.1 GCA_913042205.1 uncultured Gammaproteobacteria bacterium | reverse complement strand
TGTGAAATCATCAGACATTTTTTTAACTGTTAAAGCTTATGAAAAATTGTCAGAAATTTGTGATGTTGTTGGTCTGGGAAGGCCTCTATACTTTTATCGTATACATCGGGTAAGTGATTCTCAGCGTCATAGGAAAGCTGTAGATCGCGAGGCGTTGGCAGTGTCATCGCATACCCTTCAGCGTCGTGGTCTGCAGGATCGTCTGCGTTTGTCGCAGTCAGCGGATGGTTCCCTGCGTTTAGAAGCGCGGAACTGATGCATCCATGCCTTTGAGGATCGCCACCGGATTCATCGGCTTGAGTTTGTCTCTCGTTTTCTGTTTTTCGCTCGATATATATCGCTAGAAGTGTCAAAGGCAAAGCGAGACCGGACGCAAGAACCGGCAGCATACTCGCCCTGAAAGGCATCTCCAGTCCTGCAAATAGTGTGTAGGTAAACAGTCCAATCAGACTGAGACCAAGAGTCGTGCGACTCACGGAGAGACTCATACCTTCTCTCCCTGCATCTTCGCAAACAGCCCCTTGAGCGTGGGCCACCCAAGGATCAGTATCAGCAGTATCAACAGTGACCCGGTGATCGGTCGCAGAACGAACTCCCACTCGTAGAGTTGATACGATGTCCAGAGATGTCGCTCAGCCTCGGGGCCCAGTACCAGACCGAGTAGGAGCGGGGGACGTGGCCAGCCATGCAACCGCAACCAGTAACCAAACACACCGAATGTCGCCATCACGATTATGTCACCAAAATTGTTTGAGTTCGCGAACGCTCCTACCACAGATACCGCGCAGATTACCGGAACCAGTAGCGTCGGTCGGACCTGTGTAGCTTTCGCTAGCGGTTTGATAAATACAATACACAACAGCGACGTGATCACGCTGGCGATGATCAGCAGCCATATAAACGAAAACGTTACATCCAGATGTGTGGTCAGGATCTCTTTCCCCGGCTTAACACCAACAATTAACAGACCCCCAAAAACGAGCGCCAAGGTTGATGACCCTGGTATACCGAACGCCAGTGTCGGGATTAATGAGCCGCCTTCTTTTGCGTTTGTCGCCGAATCGACCGCAATCACGCCCCTGACGTCACCCTTCCCGAAGGTCTCTTCTGCGCCTTTCTCGGTAGCGCGTGCGTGACCATAAGCGAACCAGTCTGCTACCGAGGATCCGAGGCCGGGAATCATACCCACCCACACGCCGACTAGGCTAGACCGTATAACGAGCCACCAGTGTGTGAGCGAGTCTCGTATCCCTTGGCGTCGACCGCTATCGAGGTTGTTGAGTTCCATCTTAGAGATCGAGGAACCCGATGCGACGAGGGATATCAGTTCTGGAATTGCGAATAGGCCAATCGTGACCGGGATGAGATTCAACCCATCCATCAGGGTGAGGTTTCCGAAAGTGAACCTCGGTATCCCGCTCACGAGATGGATCCCAACCGAGGAGACCAACAACCCAAGGATACCGATTACTAAACCTTTCGCCTTGTTCTTGCCACTCAGTGTCGACACCATCGCGATACCAAAAAGGATAAGGACGAAGAACTCCGGAGGACCCAATAGAATGACGAGGGGTTTCAGAACCGGGAGTGATATAGCCAAGACGATGGCACCAAAAATACCCCCGAGCGCGGAACTCGTGAACGCGGCCGATAGGGCCCTCGATGCTTCTCCGTTTCTGGCCATAGGATAGCCATCTAGAATTGTTGCCTGTGACCCGGATCCTCCGGGCACCGCGAACAGTATCGATGTAATCGAGTTCGCGGTATTGCTGACAGCCCAGACGCTTACTATGAGACAGATGGCCTCGAACTTATCGAGTGTAAACGCGAGGGGCAGTAAGAGGGCGATCGCGGTTTTGGATCCGATACCGGGCAGCGCGACGAGGGTAGAACTGATAACTATCCCTAGCATCATGTATAGAAATGCCGTAGGTTCGAGTATGTGTATCAATCCCGCCCAGACGGCGTCCCAAGTACTCATTTTATTATTGTTCTCTCGTTCTTGATTGTAGAAGTTTAGTAACTTCCTCGACAGAGGTTACATGACCATACTTGTGGTGCATATCGAACAGATTAATTGCATGACTGATCGGGTTCCTATCGAACACACATTCTTGCACGAGCACGGGGGGTAGTCCGCGAGAGTACGCGTCCACTACCGAGGCTCGGACGCAGCCGCTGGTGCTCTCACCACCGAGGATTATTGAATCGATACCCATGTCCTCGATGACTTCATCGAGCTCGGTCTGGAAGAAGACACTGGCCCGGCTCTTTCTTATCAGTGTGTCACCCGGCAAACGGTTGAACTCTGGGTAGATATCATAATCTGATTCGGAAATATTCTTCCGTTGCCGCTGGGTGGAGTGTGTTCCGGAGGAGTGCGCTTGCCAGTCCCTCGAAGTAAAGACGATGGGCAACTGAAGCTCACGAAAAAGACTGATGAGCATTTGTGTGGGCTTTATTGCTTTATGGGCGTGTTCACCACACCCTGAGGGGTTTGTTTTTATGACTTCTGAGACGGGCGCATCCCCGCCTTTATAGGAGAGGTTGTATAAGTCGATTAATAGGAGACATGGCTTCGCCCCAATCTTGGGCTCAGAACGATAATGCTGGTACATCTCTTTTACGTCAGGCGTAATGTAGTTATCCCAAACTCGCATTCGGTGCACTCCTTACACGTAGTCAGAATACATGGATGGGAGGTTTTGTCAGTGTCTGAGCTAAATCGTTTTACTCTTTGGGGTGTCACCGAAACTTGTGTGGCCGAGTTCTAGTGGTGGTGACTGTGGTCGTGGGAATGCCCGTGTGCTGTGTCCGCAGCAACGTCCTGCTCGATAGATCGACCGACGCTGACCCCCTCTAAAAACTTCTGTATCCCGATTTGTTGAAGTGTCCCGTCGTCTAGCAAGACACCCGTTAAAATACCGGATAGGTAGGCGTGGATCTGGGCCATTTGGGCGATTGATTCTGGCTGTTCTCTTTCAGGACGGTGTTTGCTAACCGCTTTACCCATTGCCAAAAAGTGCGAGAGAAGTTCTTTGTTTGATTCGTTTAACTCGAGGTCGGCGACGTCTTGAGCCCACGTGCTGGAGGAGGCAATACGTGGTCGACCGATATGTTTGTCAATTCCGTCGAGTAATAAATCGACGTGTTTTCCCGGATCATACTCTTCTAAGTCACCGCACATACTTATGTTCTCCTAACTTGCTTGACTAATCTGGTTAGCAATATCCACCATACGGCAGGCGAATGCGTACTCGTTGTTATACCAGGCACTTACGAGGACCGTAGAGCCGTCTATGACTCTTATCGATGTGCCATCTACCACACAGCTCCGCGAATCCGTCAGGTAGTCACTGCTAACAAGTGGTTCTTGATCGACACCGAAAACGGCGGGAATGATTTTGGTACTTGTCAGACACCTTAGGAGAGAATCGGCGTCGGTCCTCTCGTTGAGTTCAAAGTTACAGGTGACGTAGCTGGTATGGTTAACGGGTGCTCTAACCGTCCTACCGATCAGCTTGTGTTTTAGTTCGGGAAAGAAGTGATCGACTAAACCCATACTGTCGTGTGCTGCAGGCACAAGATTTGAGTTAGATGCTCGGGACCAGCGAGGTGAGCCTTCTGCTCTGTCGAGGTTCGGCTGTGTATTTGTGACGCTGTGGACTGAGACGAATGATCCCTTCACTATTTGATGTTGTTCGGTCAGACATGAAATCAATGGGATCAGACAGTTGTTGAGGCATCCGGGATTAATAATATTTCTGGGGATCTTCTGGCCTTCAAAGTCACTATCGTTTATCCCGTATACCCATACCCCAGAGTCTTTGTCGCGTTTCACAATGTCCAGAGCCTGGGCAAAAAGGTGACACTCTGATCGTGTGCTGTCCCTTGATAGAAGTATCTCGGCTGATTTCTGAGACCCTGAACAATCAACAACCAAGTCCGGCGACGTTTCCTCGATGGCCATCGCTATGTCATCAAACAGTGGGACATCGTTTGATCCTAGGACCCTCAGAGAGTCAGGGGTGTGTTCTACCCGCGTATCGAGTGTCCCGTAGGTTGAGTCATAGTTTAGCAGGTAGCTCAATAACGCTGGGTCTCTGGTTTTCTCTACAGCGCCAACCCAGTCCAAGCCAGCGCCGTCCTGCGAGAGCAATCTGCGTGCAACAAGCTTACCGATTCGACCTAGTCCAACGAGAACAACATTCACTTTAAATACTCAGAAAAAACCACACTAGTTGTCCCAAAAACTAATTCGTTTTTGGACAGCTGTGAAGTGCAATAGCAATATACCGACTAAGCAAAACCTGTCTGGAGCAGACAATGAACCAACAAATTGTAGATCAGCTTGCCAAAGACATACTCTCTTTAATTGGGAAAGAACACCCAGCACAGCAGAACATTGGAACCCGCGCAACAACGTTGATTCAGGGGTTTATCCAGAAGCCAGGAGTAGGGGACTCGTTGGCCAATTTGGACATAAGCAAGAAGGTCAGATTGTGGGGTAGTCAGGGGTCAGGTATGCAAATCTTATTGCATGGTGCCGATACGCCGAAAAGAGGTTCGCCGCATGATCATGGCCAGTCTTGGGCGCTCTATTTTCAGGTGAGTGGGGTGACTGAGATGTCCACCTATCAACGAATCAGCGGTGCTCCCGGTCGGCCGGGTCGGGCGGTACTGGAGAAGACAGACCAGACCAACCTGACGCCCGGAAACGCGATGTTTTTTGGTCCGCTGGTCATTCATTCGACGCAGCACTCCGCACCCCCGGCCCGCTGGATCCGGGTGACCGGAACAGATTTAGATTATGTCGAGAGGCTCAGGTTTAGTATTGAGCGCAAAGAAGCAGTGATTGAACAAAAATATAGTTAGGAAGGTTGAGTATGAAAAGTTGTGTGGTTGGTATTGGGGCGATGGGCTTGGAGATGGCTCTCCATATACGAAGCAAAGGGATGGACGTGGTCGGGGTGGATATCGACGAAAAGCAAATTGCCGAGGCCAAGACACGAGGCCTGAGTGCCGGGAACGAGCTCGCCAGTCAGGTATCCGATATCGATGTTTTTATCGTCATCGTGGCGACTGATGCGCAGACAGAGTCGGTTGTAGACACGATTTTGTCCAATGGGCCAAAAAGTGGCGCAGCGATCGTGGTAGCCGCGACAAATCATCCGGACACAATGAAAAAGCTTGCGCTTAGTTGCGGGGCCTCGGGCGTGAGGTTTGTGGATGCGCCAGTCGTTTTTGGGATGCAGGGCGCGCGGGACGGTAACTTGGCAAGTCTTTGTGGCGGGTCTGAGTCTGATGTCGCCTACGTGACACCTGTCCTGATGTGTTACAGCCGGGCCGTGCATCGCGTTGGTGATGTTGGGGCCGGTCAGCTCGGAAAGACCTGTAACAATATGATGCACTGGGCGGCGTGTTGTGCCAATTTCGAGGTCTTGGCGTTGGCAAAACGCTACGGAGTGAACGCGCAGCATATGCGCGAGATCTTGTTGGAGTGCCCGGCCCGAAATACCACCCTGGATCGTTGGGATAACACCAGATTCACTTGGCAAGAGAAGGATATGGATGTGGCAATGGAGTTAGCCCAAACCGCCAAGCTACCCCTACCACTGTTTGGTACCATCGACCAGTTGGTAAAGATGTTTTCGGCCGACGACGTCAGTGCGTTGCTGTACGGTGAAAAAGCCGAGTACTTGGGCGTTGATATCTCGGCAATGAAGACGCATGATTAAATTTGATTATAACATTCTGGGGTTTATCGGTTGGACATTAAAAGCCTGCGTCTGTTTCTCGGTATTATCAAACACCGCAGTATCACAAAGGCTTCACGTCATCTTTACATCGCGCAACCGGCTCTCGGTCTGTATCTGCGGCGTCTGGAGGACGAACTTGGCGTAGAGCTTGTGACGCGTCACGCCCGAGGGGTAACACCTACTGCCGCGGGGCTGAAACTTGCTGAGCATGCCGAACGACTGATCAGCCAGATGCATTACATAAAGAACGAATTGCAGAACTTGCGAGACACACCGTCGGGTCCAGCTCTCGTCGGCTTGACCCATGGAACCGGCCAGTTACTTGCCGCTCAGTTGGTGAAAAGAATCGCGATTGAGTACCCAGACGTGTCGGTGTGCCTGCGAGATTCGATCAGTGAATCTCTCGCGAAAATGTTGAATGATGGGCGCTTAGATTTAGCGCTTTGTTACGCTCCATCCGACGACCAAGACCTTAGGTTTAAGCCTATCGGGAAGGAGACCTTGGTCCTAACGTATTGGAAAGACTCGGTTAATGAGAAAGTGCCGGACGAGATCGAGTTTAAGGACCTAGAGCATTATCCGTTAATCCTTCCATCCACTAAGTTTGAGTACAGAAAGCTCGTAGACGGTTTTGCCGAGGAAATAGGTGTCGAGTTAAACATCGTTCATGAGGTCGAGTCTGTTCAACCGATACGCTACTTGATCAGAGAAGGGTTGGGTTTTTCTGTAGGGTCTATTGGTGCCGTCAAGTGGGAGGTCGAGAGCGGGCATGTTGGAACCGCACGAATAGTAAACCCAACACCCATCAGGACACTTTACCTCGCTGAGAACATGAGCAGGCCTAGCTCCAGGGCGATTGAGGTCGTTAGGGACCAGCTCGTTGCTCTCGTCGCCGAGGTCGCCCACGAAAATCCAGACATTTTGTCCGTTGAAGGGTTTGAGCTGTACGAAGATCAGGAACTGGTTGACTAGCTTCTTTGACGTTTTTCGATTGTTTTGGTATACGGGGCCACGATTCCGCGCATCGCATTTTGATATTACCTGACCCACTGTTTCCTCAGTAGTCTACGGACTGGGCAGAGGAGCAAATCTTGGTCGATCCGATTACCGAAGAAATTCTGAATGCGTCACTTGCTGGTGTTGTAAAGCAGATGCAAGAGGCTTTGTTTCGCACTGGGTTCTCGACCATTATTCGTGAAAGTCACGACGCAAGTTGTGCGATTCTTACTGCCAAAGGCGATGTGGCGGCTCAGTATATCGTCTTACCATTACACCTCGGCGTCTTTCCTGTTTCGATCAAAGCAGTTATAGAGGTCTATCCACTACACGCGATCTCTGATGGCGATGCGTTTCTTGTTAATCATCCGTACATCGGTGGTAGTCCCCACGCACCTGATATGTGCGTGATTGTTCCAGTATTTGTTGAAGATGAACTGTCTTATTTTACCGCCAGCATTGCCCACAAAAGTGATATCGGCGGGTCGGTTCCGGGGAGTTGCTCAGGCAAGGCGACTGATATTTATTCGGAGGGTATGCACTTCCCTCCTATACGGTTTGTGACGCAGAGAAATATATCCCCTGAAGTTGAGATGATCATCCGGGCGAATAGTCGTTCCCCGGATCTTGTTATGGGCGATATCAGAGGTCAATTAGGCTGCGGATGGCTCGGTTCGGAACGAATCCGTGAACTCGTTGGAAAGTACGGACGACAAACGATCGATCAGGCCATCGTTCAGCGCATTGCGAACGTTGAACATATCATTCGTAGGGAATTTGTCCTCTGGAAGGATGGCCACGCTAGTGGTGATCGCCTTCTCGATGACGATGGTGTGAGAGTCGGGAAACCGATTCAGATAGCTGTAACGGTTCATAAGAATCATGACCACATAGTTTTTGATTTCTCGGAGAGCGACGACCAAGCTGTGGGGCCTGCCAATATTCGGCCATCGCTTGTGAAAGCTGCTTGTGGTTACGTTGTGATCTCATCGCTTGGTAAAGACATCACGACCAACCAAGGCGTCTTAAATTCCATTGAGATTAGGACGCGCCCTGGATCAATTCTCGAGCCAGAATTACCCGCCCCGATGAATACTTACAATCCAACAGTTCATGCCGTGATCAACGCAAGTTTCGATGCCCTGGGCCAGTTGACTGAAATGGTGCAGCGCGCAGACGGATCAGATTCCCGGTCACTTATTTTTGGGTTTCCGAAAAAGTTAAATGAGCCAAGATCGAGTATTTCGTACGAGATTTTTGCGGGTGGTTCTGGGGCCTCAAGCGCTAATCAAGGATCGACCGGCTGTCACGTGAATCAGACCAATGGCCGTATTACACCGATTGAAATACTTGAAACCGAGTACCCGCTGCGTGTCACGGAGTTTAGCGTTTTAAAAAATACCGGTGGACGGGGTCTGTTTTCTGGTGGCGATGCATTTCGACGGGTCTACCAGTCGCTGGTGGATGGGGTACGCCTATCTATTCGATCCTCCAGGCATCAGATTCCTCCGAGGGGCGTAGT
This sequence comes from uncultured Gammaproteobacteria bacterium, assembly GCA_913042205.1. Taxonomy (GTDB): domain Bacteria; phylum Pseudomonadota; class Gammaproteobacteria; order Pseudomonadales; family Litorivicinaceae; genus HIMB30. The sequence goes on along the minus strand of CAJWIY010000004.1, from coordinate 68,344 downwards.
TGGTGGCGGGGACGGCAAGCCTGGCAGGGCAATCTTGAATCCCGATGGCGAGCCCAAGTTACTATCATCGAGGGAGGTCAATATTCTAATAAATTTTGGGGAATCATTTGCTCTCGAGACTCCAAGCGGCGGTGGATGCGGGGAGTCATCCGAATCAATAGACGGAACTAAAAGTGTCGCCTAGGGTCCCAGAGGATTAGATGAAAAAAGTACAGGTCGCTGTTGATACGGGCGGTACATTCTCAGATTTTACTTACCTTGACGAGGCTGGCGTATTGCAGTCTTTCAAAGTTCCCTCGACCCCTGCACAGCCCGAGCAAGCCGTTATTCAGGGGCTCTTCAAAATTACTGAGACCGGCGTAAAACCTGACGCTATCGATCTCTTCATACATGGTACAACTGTTGGAACGAATACGTTGCTGCAAGAGCATGGCAGCAAAACGGCGCTTGTTATTACTGAAGGTTTTGACGCCATTTATGAGGTTCAGGAACAAGCGAGACCATACGGAAAAGAGATCTTTAACATCCGTTACCAGAGACCAAAGCTGTTGGTGGATAGATCCAATGTTGTTGAGGTCCCAGAACGAACTGGATCGAAGGGAGAGATCGTCCGAGAGATTGATCTCGAGTTGACAAGATCTAGGCTGGAAAATCTTAAGGATGAGGATGTCGAGGGAATCGCTGTATGTCTCTTGTTCTCTTTTGTAAACCCAGAACATGAACGAGCGGTTCGGCGCATCGCTAACGAGGTACTGCCCGGTGTTCAGGTAACCCTATCGAACGAAATTTGCCCATTCATTCGAGAGTATTACAGGCTATCGACGACGGTTATCAATGCCTACTTGAGACCAAAAATGGACCGTTATCTATCCGAGTTGGATCGTGCGATTTCGGGTCTTGGAGTTACCACGAAAAAGCGTTACGTGATGCAATCGAACGGGGGCGTTGGTTCCCTTGAAACAACCGCAGAGCGTCCCGTGTCTACGCTGATGTCGGGTCTTGCCGGTGGTGTTATGGCATCGTTGTCCATTCTTGACAAGGCAGGGCTCGAGCATGGCATTTCATTTGACATGGGAGGCACCAGTTGTGACGTCGCGGTCACAGAAGGCCGTTCCGTCGAGATACGGGATCGCTTCGATATTGATGGCCGCCACATCTGTCTTCCCTCGGTTCAGGTCGAGACCCTCTCCGCTGGTGGAGGCACCCTTGCTTGGGTTGACGATGGGGGCCTGTTACATGTCGGACCCGAGAGCGCGGGTGCGGTCCCTGGTCCTGTAGCTTATGGACGGGGTGGGGAGACTCCTACTGTCACAGACTGTAATGTAATCCTCGGATATTTGGATAACCGAGAAGAGGTTAAAGATCATCTCACCCTAGATGTCGAAGCCGCTAAAAATGCAATAAATAAAAAGCTAGCAAAACCTCTTGATCTTTCTGTGGACGATGCTGCGCTCGGTGTTCTCAAGGTGGTTGATATTAAAATGGCTGAGGCCGTTAGGGCGCTAGCGACGAGCAAAGGATTAGATTTGAGGGAATTCACGCTAGTCGCATTCGGTGGAGCCGGGCCGTTACATGCATCGAGGATTATGCGCGAACTTGGTCTCAGACAGGTATTGATTCCGGCCAGACCAGGTGTCACTTCAGCTTTGGGCTTGTTACAAGCTGACGTTAAACATGAGTTTATAAGTACCAAGCCACAGGCCCTGTCGGAAGCGACATCTGAATCGGTACAAGATATCTTCAGAGATCTTGAGCAAGACGCAGTGACCAAATTTGAAGACGAGGGTTTCCCTCGGTCTACATTGACAGTCGAGCGATATATGGACCTGAGATATCAGGGGCAGGGTTACGAGTTATCTGTGGCGGTAACCACTGACGATTTAAATACAAAGATTGTTCGGTCTGATTTTGATGATATGCATGCAAAAAAATTTGGTCATGCAGCTGATACCCAGCCTGTGGAGATTATGTCTTATCGATTGGTAGGTAGCGCTGCTCCGGATAGGGACCAGTCAGTCTTTGATGTACTACCCGCGACAGGAGCGTTAGAACAAGATCCTCGTCTTCGAACTGCAACCTTTGATGTTGATGGATCTTCACAATGTTTTGAGGTGGCGGTCATGCAACGCGAGATGATGGAGTCGAATCGAACGTACGAGGGTCCAGTTGTGATAGAACAGTCGGATACCACGACGCTGGTCATTCCTCTCCAGACTGCCGAGCTGGACGCGCAGGGAAATATTATTATTAGAGATAAATAGGGGGACTTGATGAAGCCGTCAGTTGAACCGTTATCAGATGCAATCGGTGTAAGGATCGACGGGATCGATCTTTCTGAGATATTGAGCGTTGAGGATTTTGATTTTATCTATACCGCCCTTGTTATGAATAAAGTTATTGCTTTTTCCGGCCAAACGTTGTCCCCCGAACAGCATATTTTATTTTCTAAGCGCTTTGGTGCTTGCGATGTTCATAGTAACAATCAGTATTTATTGGATGGATTTCCCGAAATTTTGGTGTTGTCAAACGATTTGAAGGATGGAAAACCGATCGGTGTCGTTGACGCCGGCGTGGAATGGCACTCTGATCTTTCCTGGCAGATTGATCCTCCCCTCGGATCCATTCTTCACTGTCTGAAAACGCCAGATAGTGGGGGAAATACCGGTTTTGTAAATATGGCTGTGGTGTATCAAGAGCTTTCGGACGATCTGAAAAAAACCGTTCAGAGTTTGGAGGGAGTACATTGCGTCAGTAAACTGATAAATCGACGTGTAACAATCTCAGAAAATAGAGTCAATGCCCGCGAGTTTTATGCCCAGCAGTTGGAAAAACATCCTCCCGTGAAACATCCCCTCATCTATGAGCATCCTGAAAGTAAGGAAACGATTCTTTTCGCGAGCCCCAGGTTTACGATTGGTATCGCTGATATTCCCGAGGACGAGGGGCAGTCAATTCTTGATGAACTTTTCGCGTATCTTGAGAGGACGAGAGCCAAGCTAGAATATGTCTGGGCCGAGGGAGACGTTGTGATGTGGGACAACAGAAGTGTCTTGCACTGCGCCATGGGCGGTTACAGTTATCCCGATATCAGACGGATTAACCGCACGACCGTGCTGTGTAGTGATAGTACCCGCTTGCAGCGGGTGGCCCATTCACCCGCCTAGTTATAGCTCATTTGATTCGGTTCAGGGTCGTAGGGTCGGTCCGCGCGTCGAGCCCATCTTTCCCAGGCCCGCTCAATCGTGAACGAGGTACGAGTCCCGATGATTTGTTCTACCTCGCCCTCACTAAGGAAGGTAACATTCTCACCGGCGAGCATATGTGATTTCAATTGAATCTCGGCGTTCATCTCTAAATACACCGAAGCGAACACAGCTAATCTGAGTGACTCGGCGACCACCACACATCCATGACCACGCATCAACGCGGCCCTTTTATTACCGAGAGAATCAGCCAAGTCATAACCCATATCCATCGAGCGGACCAACAGATTGGTATCCCCAAATTTGTCGCGTGAGTCCCATATAGGTACATCACATCCCATGGATGCACACATATGAAGTATGGGTTTGATGGGGGTCTTAGTTACCCCAAAAGGGATGACGTTCATACTGTGGTTATGAACCACTGAATGGACATCAGGCCGTTTCGCGTAAATCGCACCATGGATGAACCGTTCCGCGTAGGGAGATCTTCCTTTTTGGTCTATCGGATCTCCGTCAAGCGTGAATTCCATGAGGTCGTCTACCTCAATCCGCTCAGGTGCACGAGACCTCGATAGAAAGTACCGATCATCACGATCTGGATGCCTGATACTGACGTGTCCAAAGGCATCGCACACGTTTTCGCGACCAAGGATTCTGTTTGCCGTCACGAGCTCGTCCAGCTTGGCTTCGAGATAATTTGAAAACTCACTCATTGTCTGGTCCCTTTTTTTATTTAGTTGAATCAGGTCGGCCATGTCCTGTTGCGATTGATACTATTTCTGCAGCATTTCGTGGTACCTGAGTCCCTCGCCAAACAACGTGCATGTCGGGTCGTAGAACAAGAAAATCAAACCCGTACAGGTCCCGAACTCTGTCCGATTCAACCCTCACCTCTGTTACGGGCGCGCCTGTCGCTTCGAAGCTCTTGCGTATCCTTGTCGTGTCTGGTGGTTTAGGTCCGAGACTTAACAAAATATATGTTTCCGGTAGATGATCTTGAATCGCGGTACCGTCATCTAACCAGCAATGCGGAAGACGCGAGCCTGGCCAAACGTTCGGATGATATTCGCCCACCCTGTGCTCGGGTCCCCCGGGTATGTTATCGATACAGGGCGAGTCGACATACCTGTATCCGAGTTCCGCACCGATCATACGGTTCCCTTTGCGTTGCTCTGAGTCGGCGACCTGAACAAGTGCTTGTTTTGAGGCTTCCCCATGGGGTGTGCCACTGAAAATATCCTGCGTGGCGATTGATCGCCATTGTTGGCGGCCGATATTGGCATACCGTGAGGCACCCACGTTTCTTTCCCCAACCTGCCGTCTCTCAATCTCATACGAATCTAAGAGCTCAGGACCACCCCAGCCTTTGAGAGTTCCTATTAACTTCCACGCCAAATCAAATGCATCGCCGACGCCCGTATTCATGCCCAACCCACCCGTGGGGATCACCAGATGAACTGAGTCGCCTGCGAGGAAAACACGCCCGTCCCTGTAACGATCTGCAAGTAATAGGTTTTGACGCCAGGGCGCACAAGAAATTAGTTCATAGTTGACCGGGAATCCTACGATCTCTTCAAATTTATGCTTCATGGCTTCGCTGTCTGGAACGGTCGCGTGCAGACTCCAATGCTTGGTTGAGTCCTGCATAATTAAAAAAGTATGCTCGGTGTCTGCCCGGTGGTAATGTCGGCCCTTCCCGGGGCCGTCTCCTTGAGGTAGACGGTCGAATAATTCCTCGCAATAGAAGAGCGCTTGCTGGAGTTCGAGGATCCTTCCTTCGCCGCGGAGCTTTATCCCAAGTTGTTTGCGTATCGGGCTTGAGCCTCCGTCGCAACCGACCAGATAGTCTGCAGAAAAAGAAAGTAAGTCGCCGTTTGAACCCATGCAGCGGACAGTAACTGAGGTATCTTTTTGTTCGAACTCGATAAACTTGTGCGCAAACCGAACGTCCACGGATTTGAGTGATTCGGCTTCTGTTTTCAATAGAGGTTCTAGAGTGTATTGAGAGATCAGTTGATACGGCTCAAGCGCCATTGCTAGATCATTACAGTCGCGAATTTTTTTTTGGAATTCCTCTATTGATGGATGTTTCTCCTCAAGAAGCGGCGGTTTGGTGAGATCCTCAACGATGAAAACATCCATCGAACAGTCAGCCCGTAGCCCAGCATCACGGATCTTTTTGGATAATCCGATACGCCGAAACAATTCCATTGAACGGGCGTTACAACGCTCCATCTTGGGTAAGAATTGCGGTTCAGGATTCTGCTCAAGAAGAATAGTTTTAATACCTGCTCTACCAAGATTAATGGCAAGTGAGAGACCGACGGGCCCCGCGCCTACGATTATTACACTCGCGTCCAAAACAGGTCCCCTAGCATCTCAAGTTAGTCAATCAATTCCCATCAGTTTGCATGCGTTCTTATAGAACACTTTTTCTTTTATTTTCGTATCGAGTTCTATTTCATCAATGGCATTGATTGTCTCTCGGATATACATGGGCCCACCTTCGGGATCGAACGGTGCATCCGATGCGAATACCACACGGTCTGTACCAAAAAATTCAATGGCGTGTTCAATAGCTTTCCTTGATCCAAAACTCGCTGTGTCCGCATAGAACTCTCTAAAATATTGCAGATGTGGTTTTTTCAACGCGTCTTTTGCTGCGCCAAGATCTCTGTCACTGGTTCGCTTACCCATCTGGTCCCAACCGGGGCCCACTCGACCCTCGAAGAATGGAACCATACCACCGGTATGGTGGGTGATAATATTCAGGTTCGGGTATCGGTCTAGTACGCCCGAGAAAACTAATCGCGCCATGGCTGCTGAGGTTTCGTAGGGCCAGCCAAAGGTCCACCAAATTTCGTATTCTGAGCGATCTTCGGATTGATAATCTGGGAACCCTTGACCACGGGCGGGATGCATCCAGATAGGCTTTCCACTCTCGTTCATGTACTCGAAGAAGGCCTGAAAGTCTGGGTGGTCTAGCGGTTGGCCTTTGATATTGGTATAAATCTGCATCCCTGCCGCTCCGAGTTCTTCAATCGTCCGCCGTGACTCGGTAGCCATTCCAGTCGGATGATTCATCGGTGCGGTTCCAACGAACGCGGGGAAACGCTCTGGATACTTGGCGCAGAGAGAAGCCATCGAATTTGATCCGATCTGGCTGAGTTCAAGAGCTTTTCCAGGGTCGGCGATCTTCTCTAGGGGTGGTGACGCCAGTGTCAACACTTGTTGATAATCGTCTCCAAACATGTCCATAACCTCGAATCTTCGGTCAAGATTCGTGATCATGGGAACAGCACCACTTCGCAAAGTGATATCGGTCATCTGGCCGATATGTCCGACTAACGCGTCAAAGAACTCGGTCGGCCAGATGTGATTGAACATATCAACCTTGCGCATATCGCCTCCTTGCTATGTTTAATCTATCTCGATAAAGACCTTGCCGTCCTGCTTGCAGACAACGTAAGATTTAACGGGATCCATGCATGGCGGTGCCGTAACCTCGCCTGTACGAATATCAAACATCCCGTTGTGGAAATCACACTCAATGTTAAACCCGTCTAGATAACCTTCACTTAATGAGCCTGGACCGTGGCTACAAAGATCATCCAGCGCGTAGAAATTATCCTCGACCTTGAAAAGGGCAATATCTAGTCCATTTACTGAAAAGAGTCTGGCCTCGTTATGATCTAGATCGGATTCGGAACACAATTCTATTAGAGCCATAATGAAATTGAATTACCTTTAGATTTCTAAGTATTGATATCGTACCATCGTCAGGCTGTGCTAGACGATTAAATCTAAATCGTTTTTGGCTGTAAGGGAGTAAGAAAAACTATGCTTTCACGCGAAGATAATGACCTGCTGACTCAAACGGGCCCAGGCACACCTATGGGCGAAATGTTTCGTCGCTACTGGTTACCTGTTTTACTCTCGAGCGAGCTGCCTGAGAATGATTGTCCTCCTGTCCGGGTTCAGGTCCTCGCCGAGCGATTAATCGCGTTTCGCGACAGTGACGGCCAACTCGGTCTGATCGATGAATTTTGTGCGCATCGGGGCATTAGTTTGTGGTTCGGGCGTAATGAAGAGGGTGGCTTACGGTGTCCATATCACGGATGGAAATATAATGTGCATGGGGACTGCGTGGAGATTCCCTCTGAACCACAAGAAAGTGGGTTATGCAACCGCATTAAGCTGACTGCGTATCCTATGATCGAAAAGGGTGGGGTTATTTGGGTATATATGGGACCTCAGGAGAATATGCCGCCTGAGCCAGAGTACGAGTTCGCCAGCGTTCCGTTGGAACAAACATTTAGTTCAAAACGTATCCAGGAATGCAACTGGTTACAGGCGATGGAGGGTGGTATCGATTCGTCGCATGTTTCCTTTCTACACCGCTTTACGATGAACACGGATCCACTGTTCAAGGGTGCCGAAGGTAATAAATATAACCTCAAAGACTCCAAGCCCGCGTTCGAGGTTAAGCAAATCGATGGCGGGCTTCTGATCGGTGCAAGACGCAACGCTGAAAACGACCAGTACTATTGGCGAGTGACCCCCTTTGTTGCTCCATGTTTCACCTCTATTCCTCCGCGGGGTGACCACCCGATCCATGGGCACTTCTGGATTCCGATTGACGATCATAATTGTATGGCGTGGTCCTATGATTATCATCCGGTCAGGGCTTTGACCAAGGACGAACGGGATGCGATGGAGCGCGGTGAGGGAATTCACGTGCCCTATGTGCCTGGGACGTTTCGACCCTTGCAGAATAAGGACAATGATTATTTGATGGACCGTGAAGCCCAAAAGCGTGGTGAGTCGTATAGTGGAATCGAGGGGTTCGCTATGCAAGATGCTTCGGTTCAGGAATCGATGGGGCCAATCGTTGATCGAACCAAGGAGAACCTTGTTTCTACCGACAACGGAATCATCATGGCTCGCAAAGTACTTAAACGGGCTGTGGTGGCGCTTCGGGATAAGGGACAGACACCACCCGGCGTAGCCGTTGAGGAGCAACGTGTGCGTTCAGTGTCCAAATTGATCCCGCGTAGCGAGGATTTCCTCGAGGCAGCGAAAGAGGACTTCAAAGTACGCGAGGGTGTTAAGCAGACCTCCGTATGACTGGCGGAGGATCTCAGGCTAGCGGTACGGGTGGGTTTTGTGCCGAGCGACATTCGGCGCAGGCCACCGCCTTTCGGATACAAAAACCTAACAGTTCTGCCAGGTCATTTGCGTTCATTGTTCATCCCCTGTTGGTGGATTTATTTAGCCACACTATTCAGTGTTCCCGCGCCAATTCAACCACTCAAACTCTTTTATACACCTCTCACGAAGGCTTCGGCGAGATCGATCTTTTATTCACGATCCAGCCGCCAGACTTTCTGACATTCGTCTGCCCTGACAGCAAAATTGACGATAAGCAGTTTGCTTCGATCATCTCCCGTGTCGATCGTTGGATGCAAGATCGCTTCATAACGACCCTCATATGTTCTCGTGATGACGCCGAGACAGGGCAACACATGGCGAGCGAGCTGATAGGCGACCTGAGACGTATATCATCTCAGGTGGTGTGGGTAAGTGACGGTCGCGATCTGAAAGAGGTCCTGACTGCGCTGCGGTTTTTTTCTTAGCCGCTAATTTTTTAGGAAGCCTAGCGCTCGTTCGAAGGCTAATTCTGCTGACTTTTGATGGTATCGGTCATCCCGCGTGTTATTAAAAAATGCATGTTCTGCACCTTCGTAAATGTGCACTTCGTGCGCGATACCGCTTCGACTAAGCAAATTGAGATAGTCATCACGTCCAGCGTTAATTCGGTCATCATTTTCTGCATAGTGAAGTTGAAGGGATGCTCGGATACCGGAAATTTGTGAGGGGTCTGGTGCTGTCCCGTAAAACATCACGGCTTTTTCTAGTTCTTCAAGTTGGGTCGCGCAATGGTTCACCACGCCACCGCCCCAGCAAAAACCGAGTATGGATCTGACTGAGATGTCCGTTATTAATGACAAGCTACTGAGCCAATATCTACTGATCTCAGTGACCTGGTCACGGGAAATATTTTTTATTTCCGCGATATTGGTATCCACGTCACTCACCGAGCCACCGATGGGCGAAAGGTAGTCGGGCGCAGCTACTGCAAAACCCTCACTGGCAAATCGATTCGCTACATCGCGAATGTGGTCATCGAGACCACGATTTTCATGAACAATGACCAGACAGCCATGAGGTGCTTCAGGTACAGAAAGGTGTGCTTTTAATTCCATATGGTTACTCCTAAACGTTAGTCATCAAATGTGTAAGGGATCCGGCGATAAAGGGTATTGGGGCAGCGACTACACATCTGATTAATAAGAAACGAGGTCCCGCCAAATGCGTTTCATAAATTAAAATTCTGTGGATTGCGAAGATGCACCACGCGGTTATGAAGGCCACCATAGCCGCTGGTGCCGCGCCAGAGCCGGCTAATGTTGCGGCTGTGGTGAACGCAACCGCGGGCCCGGCCGGGACCAACATACCTGCGAAACCGCCATAAAGGACTGGTAGCCAGCCGGCGTCTTTCCCTAAATGTGTTGAGATTAGATCTGCTGGGATAATCTGCAATAGGAAGCCGGTACCGATAACCACGAGAATCATACGGGGTAGAAACTGAGCGATTTGTTGTTTGAAACGCTCATAGGCTTTCGTGATCGAACCATCATTGCGTTCTTTCGCTTTGTATCCAAGTATGAAAAGTAAGGCGACAAGGATCAGAAGGGACGGACTCATCATGGCCGTTTTTCGTCCTCGTACTTACCAAAGATCCAGGCGGCGAAAATTCCAGCGAACGCGGGCAACCAGAAACCAGAGATAAACCGTAGACCGGCTTGTTCGGTTCCCAGCAACGGTATGTCCCATATCAATATTCGCTGGACGCCCAGCATGGACCAAGCGGTTATATATGTGATGCCTATCAGGTAGCCAAGGCCACTATTCAGGAACATATTCAGAATAGAGAAGGAGCTTGATGGTCCGCCAGGCGTCACAGCGCCTAGGATTGTCGCGTAGACAAGCTTTACCCAGCCTTTTCGTTTTTGAATTGTCTTTTTGAGTTTTTCTGGATCAAGTAACACCCACAGAAGGGATGCGATACCGAGCGCCATTATGATCCTTGGCAGTAATCCGATCAACATTTCTTGCTGAAACGCGAGTGCTGAAAGGAATCCGGCCGTCCCTTTTAAATGGTAGCAATAGTAGGCCCCAACGATACAAAAAGCCGAGTAGGCAATCATTTCGAAGGTTCTTTTCTTTGAGCGAGTTTTCTTCGGCTGTTCGTGACTCATGTCTTTATTTAAATCGGATAATGGTGGCATCTGAATTACAGTTAATACGTATACTCTTTAAATGAATAACGTTCACTCTCAAAGTGAGAAGATTTTGTTATGGGCCTAGGTGTCATTTGTTAGAAGAGCGAAAAGCAAAGATGGCTTAATATTCCAAGCGTATTTAGGAGGACTATATGGCTGAAAAAACTGACTTGGTTGCGGGTGGTTCCGATGGTGAAGTTGTCTGGGAACGGTGGCAGAAGAAACGTGTCTTCGTAAGAGCTCTCGAGGGTACGTACGGCGAATTAATGTCAGAACTATTCAGTCAGCCGAGGGTCTATCGTACTCCCGATATGCAATGGAAAGGCGGTCCACAAAACTACGGTAAGAAGGTTATTAATCCCCAGGCAGCAAAAGTGGCTCAGTCAATCGAGACGCATATCGATGTTTACGCTCCCGGCGGGTACGGCCAAAAGCATGGGCACATGAATTCGGCTGTCTTCTTCGTGTTGAAAGGTAAAGGCCATGACGTACACGACGGTCGCCGGATCGACTGGGAGGCGGGAGACGCCTTGATCGTCGAGAATGGCTGTGTCCATCAGCATTTCAATGACGATCCAGATGAAGAGGGTATCGTTTTGATAATGAAAGCTAAGCCGCTGTTCCTGTTCATGCACATGATTTTCCAGAAAATGGTCGAGTACCCCCCCAAGACACCGGTACCGGGTCATGAGGATTATGCTCCCCCAACGTCGATATAAGTAGGAGTACGTGAATGTTTGTTGATCCAACTGAGAGAGCTCGGGCGAAAAATGATTCAATGTCTGCGGATTTCTATAGTCAGGCGTTGGAGGCCTCAAAAGAGTTTCGTAAAGAGTATGTGACTCGGAAAAATATTGTTAAGTCGGATGAGATGCCGATGGAGCGGTCAGCTGATGGCCTGATTAAGCACATTATCCGTGAAGAGATGAACACCAAAGAGTGCTGTTTAGATCTGTATATGCAGTTTATTGAGTCTGGAAGGGCGACCGGAACGAGTCGGCACCTATCCGAGGAAGTCGCTTTTATCATTGAGGGTGAAGGTTACGACCACCATTTCGATGTGAACTTCCATTGTGCTGATGAGTTTGTATGGGAGTGGGAGACAACACCGAAAGTATTCGAGTGGAAGGCCGGCGATTTTGTCTATATACCCCCATACTGTGCTCACAAGCGCTTCAACACCTCTGAAACAGAGGCTCGAATCGTGGTGATGAACAGCCGTATGCCCAGGTTGATGGGTTTCGACTGGTTTGACCAGCTTGAACCAGCTAAAGGTTTCGAAGACTGTTGGGTCCCGCCGGAAGACTAATCTCCGAGGAATGTGCTTGGCGTGTTGGGTGCGCCAACGAATGCATCAATCACTGACCTGATATGATTTTACAAACCACCTCTTGGCGCTTTTGTGGATCGTCAATCCTTTCGAATTGATCCTTGAGTTTAAGTGCAAGGCGTATAGAGTCCGCGATGTTGCAAAATATTCCTTTGCGTTCGTCTGATGCGTAGTCAGCGGCAGTGGCTGTCATTAGTAGTTGACCCTCGAAACGGTGTGTAACTTCGAAATCTAAGTATATGTTGCGAGGCACCAAAATTCAACTAAAGTATGAGTTAAAAAGGAACAAATCATTCACAGTGAATAGGACTCCATCGAAGAGGGATGAAACAGTTCTTCGGCATCTAAGAGACGGCTTGATAGACATTGCGCGTGGTGATATTCCAGAAATTTATCAATTACATGACGATTATTATGAAAACCATAAGTCCACAATTCCGGACCAAGCTCTTTATGCACAAAGTCAATCTGCTCGTCGATCAGAGGTATTGTCATTTTACTGGCAGAGGTGTCTAGAATTGCTTCCAGTGCAATCTTCCTAGCCTCTTCAAATGCCTTGTAAAGCGAGGCAGGTAACCAAGCGTAATTATCCACTAGCTCTTTCTTTATCCCGACCACGTGCATGATCGGAAATATTTGCGTGTTCTGATAGTACTCAGCGACTGCCCCGTAAGTGTCTGGGAATAAACGCCCATAATTTGGGTTTTGGTAGAAGTTTCTTGGTGGTCTAGGCCCTATGAGCCCCTCAATCTCACCAGTTTCCATTAGGTCGTTCAGTGTGGATCCTTCTGGTGCCTCGCGATAGTCCAGGCCGTCAGGTAATCTAACCTTGATTTTTTCTGGTCTTTTTGGGTCGAACAGACCTCCTCGGATCCAATGGATGTCAATCTGTGGAACAGCATAATAATCCTCGAGAATTCCTCTGACCCAGACGTTAGCTGTCAGTTGATATTCTGTGACACCTAACGTCTTGCCTATAAGGTCGCTTGGTTTAACGATGTTGGCGTCGTTACGGGTGAAAATCGCAGCATGTCTGAATGAGCGTGACAGAAATACTGGTATCGCAATGTAAGGAAAATCAGGATCACAGGCGCCAACACAGTATGAGGATAAAGATAGCTCACACACATCGAACGACTGAAATCTAAATGCACGGTAGAACATTTCCTCTGGAGAGAAGAATAAATGATTTGGATCAACACCCTCGATATTGACCCTCCCATCAGAAATTGGCCGGGTACGGTCATAGTTTCCAGTCGCGATAGTGAGGTTGAGTTCACTCATCTTAGGTTCCTTGTTTGGTTTTGTTGATTTCTTCTATCTGTCGTTTAGCGGTAATTCCCTGGTCCACCTTCAAATCAACGCCGTTGATCGACACATTTGATGGGTCCGCCAGAAACCATATTGCTTTAGCGATTTCATTTGGTGTTGTGGCTCGTGTGCGGAGTTTATTGTTATTTACACGTCGCTCCTTGAACGCCTCTTTAAAACTGGGAGTCAGTCTGGTCTCTACTGAGGACGGGCTGACTGTATTGAATCGTATCGAAGCGTGAGATGCTGCGTTAATCATTGACCAAAAAATCAGAAGTTCTTTCGACAATTCATATGCCCGCGCGGGTGTAAGATTTTCAATGTCAAAGGTGTTAGCCACTTCGTCGTGAGTGCTATCTATGAATTGGTTCAGATTCCTGATGTTGTTTTCCCAGTTCGCGCCAGCACGGGATGCGACAGTTGTGACTGAGCCACTGGGTTTGATTTTTGTCAATATTTTTTCGGTAAACGATCTCGTTCCGAACCAGTTGACTTCTAGGACAGCGTTATTGGGATGACTGACGGGGGCCACACCGGCGCAGTTGATAAGACCCTCGATGTTGTCTGGGATTGTGTTCACGCACTCAGTGATCGAGGTTGGGCTCATCAAATCGAGGAACACATAGTCAGTATCTGCGCAGGGCTCTCGGTCGCACGGAATGGTTGATACACCGTTTTCCTTGAGGAGCTCGTTCGTGGCTTTACCTATTCCGTTTGTTGCTCCAGTAACGACTATGGTTGGGGGCGGTGAAGCGCTCATTAGACCTCGCCTACCAGATTATCTCTCAGTTTCTCCAGCGCCGTCCTCAGATGAAAAATTTCGTTTGTGTTGAGGTCTTTTAATGGTCGATCGTTTACGGCTTTCGCAATGGGGATCAGCGTTGATCTTAGCGCTCGACCTTTGTCAGTCAGCTTGATGGTCATCTTCCGTCGATCATCTGAGTCCCTTTTCCGGGTGAGTAGGCCCTGTTTTTCCATCCCGGCAAGCGCGGTAAAGGTCGTTGATTCTTTCATGCCAACCGCATTCGCAAGCTCGCGCTGCGTAATTTGATCCTTTTCCCAGAGGACCCTTAAGAAATGATATTGGCCAATTAGGATGCCGTGCACTGCGATCGCATTTTGTAGGTCTCGTGTATAGATCCGCGTTATTTCACGGGCTAGGTATGCAATCGACTGGTCAGTAGGGAAAGTTGATAGGTTATTTGGTTCGCCTTGCGTCTTGTCTGACATTTTGGTTTTACCATCCTAGTATGCTGATTGATGAACGATAGATGAGGGATACCGCAATGAGACCTAACGTAATCATCACAGCTCTTTCAAACAATATTTCCGAAACTCTCGATCTCGTTCTCTCACCAAGCCAAATTCCAATCAGCATAGGCAAGCAGATCGCGAATGAGCCGATCAGTTGTGTCCAGCTGAATGATCCGAGTATAGCCAAGCCGCCGTACATGGGAAGGAAACCTCCGAGATACAATAATGCGATGGCTTTCACGAAATCGTCCTTCTTTAGATTTTCAAGTGACGATAAGTAAAGAACCAACAGCGGCCCAACGAAGGAGGTGGTGCCCCCAACAACACCGGCCGCCACGCCACCAATTGGTCCACTGATCGATTCTTGTTTCGGTGGGATCCTCAATTTCCATCTCGTCGTCCGCAATATGATATTGATCAGAACGATGAGGCCAAGACAAATTTTGAGCACGTCTGAATTCGCGCTGACCAAAACCTGCACGCCAATGCTTACCCCGATGATTTGCCCAATTCCTAGCGGCCAAAATCTTTTGATGTACTCGAAGCTCTTGCGAGAAAATTTAGCTTGGTAAATATTAGACGCCAGAACCGGGACAGCCATCATTGGGATCACACTGAGTAGTGGCATGAACAACGCCAGTAGGGGTGTGGCAAAAAGAGGCATCCCGAACCCAAGGAATCCCTTGATCAAACCACCGAGAAATACGATGAGTGTGATCGCGAGAAGCGCTTCAAAAGACAGCGACACCAGTGCGTCCATTAGTTTGCATCCCTCATCAATTTGATCACCTACATTCCCCAGCTTCGTTGACGATTAGATACCTAAGTAGTAGCGTTCTGCAAGTCAACTATTTTAATAATAAAAACTGATCTAGCTTACGGGGCATTTATGCTGAAACTTACGTTTGCCTGCCACGACTATGACCACGTTCGAGATATTTTTGAGCCGGAGGTAATCACCGAGGGGATAGAGCTAACGCAACTCAAGCTTCCGGTTGAAGAGATTTTTTTTAGATTTATCAAGTTCGGAGAGTTTGAAATCTCTGAGCATTCTTTCGCCAAATATGTCAGCCTCAGATCCAAAAATCAGGCCCGTGGTGTGGCCATCCCGGTATTTCCGTCGAGGGTTTTTCGTCATTCAGCAATCTATGTCCGAACAGATTCAGCAATCAAACATCCGAAAGATCTTGAAGGTTGCCGGATCGGAATACCAGAGTGGGGCCAAACTGCGGGGGTCTATGTGAGAGGCGCTCTTGCAGACCAGTTTGACATCGATTTAGGCTCGATAACTTGGATACAATCGGGTGTCCGTCAGCCGGGTAGGTCTGAAAAGGTGAAGTTTAATCTACCGAAATGGGTCAATCTCCAGCCAGACACAGACCATAATCTCGACGATCTGCTTCTTTCGGGCGCAGTAGACGCGGTGATCACGGCTCATCCCATTCAGTCCTTTAAAGACCAAGATCCTCGGATCGCAAGGATGTTTGATGATCCGCGTGACGTAGAGCGCGATTATTTTGAGAAAACTCAATGTTTTCCGATCATGCACACGATTGTCATTCGTAATGATGTATTGAATGAAAATCCGTGGGTCGCTCAAACAATTTACAAAGGGCTCGACCAGGCGAGGAAACGCTGTGTGACACGCCTCTCGGATGCAACGGCCTCGGCTATTCCTATGCCATGGATTTTTTCAGCATTGGGGGACTCACGAAGTTTATATGGTGATCATGATATCTGGGCTTACGGCATCGAGGAAAATCGCGCGACCCTCGAGACTTTTACGAGGTATTGTTTTGAACAGGGTATCGCAGACAGTTTAATGTCCCCGGAGGAGCTTTTTTTTGAAAATACGTTCGAGTCATTTAAGGTCTAACAGATGAGTTTTGGTGGCTTTTTTAGCTCTGGGTATACGCGTAGACCTGAGGGCAAGATTGGATACTTGCTGACCATTTACGGTGCTAGCTTTATTCTATGGTCTACCTATGCTGCGGTTTTTTCTCGTCTAGATGCGTTGGTCCTTGTGACACTCTTTCTGTCGTTTATGTTGGTCTTGGTGTTCTCTACGATCGCTGCGAGCTCTGAGCCTCCGCCTGATGAGGAATCCTCCGTTCCTGCGTATGACTGGATTTTTGTTATCGCGAGCATTGCTTGCGGTTTTTATTTCGCTATTAACTCCGAGGCGATTGCGACACGGATCACCCTTTTGGATCCACTGTCAACGGTTGATATCGGGTTTGCCACAATATTGATCGTGCTATGTCTGGAGGTTTGCCGGAGAACCGTCGGATTATTGTTGACAGGTATAGTGATCGGCTTCATGGCATACAACCTATACGGACACGTATTGCCAACACCTTTCGGTCATGGGTATATCAGTTACGAACATTTCCTAGATATCATGATTTTCACGACCGATGGGTTGTTTGGTACACCGTTAAGGGTGGCAGCTACCTATGTTCTTTTGTTTGTCCTTTTCGGTACGTTTTTGGCCAACGCTGGGGGCGGCGAGTTCTTTAATAATTTGGCTGCCTCTGTTGCTGGGGCTCGTGTCGGGGGTCCCGCGAAGATAGCTGTGGTATCTTCCGGATTATATGGGACGATCTCTGGTAGCCCAACTTCGGACGTGGTAACCACGGGCTCGATCACCATACCGATGATGAAAAAAATTGGCTATCCGGCAACTGTCGCTGGGGCTGTGGAGGTGGCTGCCTCGACCGGAGGTAGCATTTTACCGCCAGTGATGGGTTCGGCAGCATTCATAATGGCAGAGTATACAGGCATTCCTTATCTAGAGATCGTTGTGGCATCAACGATTCCTGCGATGCTGTATTACTTTTCGGTCTACTCGCAGGTCCACTATACCTCTGTCCGTTTGGGTCTGAAGGGGTTAGACAAGAGTGCTGTCCCACCACTCTCCGAAACAATGAAAAACGGGGGATTATTTTTGGTTCCTTTAGCGGCAATTGTTTGGGCATTATTTGAGGGGTACAGCCCGACGTTTGTTGCATTATTTGGTGCCGTAGCCGTTATTGGCATTTCCTTCATCAGAAAGCAGACCAGACTGTCGCCCAAGCGCGTCTTAGAAAGTCTCGCCGAGACCGCTAAACGGTTGGCTCCTGTGGTAGGTGCGTGCACAGCGGCTGGGTTTGTGATCGGTGGTATAACCATGACAGGGCTCGCAGCGAAACTGTCAGCTCTGGTTTTTCTGATGACTGGTAATCTAGTGTGGTTAACTCTCATCGTCGCGGCGATTATGACGATTATTCTGGGTATGGGTATGCCAACCGTTAGCTCCTATATTCTGGCTGCAGTGCTGATCGGGCCATTATTGATTAAGCTAGGTATTCCAGAAATGGCCGCGCACCTTTTTTTATTGTATTACGCAGTGCTGTCAGCGATTACACCACCCGTGGCGGTAGCTGCTTTTGCCGCTGCTTCGATCGCCAATGATAATCCTATGAAGATCTCGTTTAAGGGTGTTCAGTTTGCGGTAGGCGCATTTCTGCTCCCGTTTTTCTTTGTGCTTGACCCGGCGCTACTCGGTGAGGGTTCGGTGTTAGAGGTTATTTGGGCAACAGTCAGAGCCGTGCTGGCGTTTGCACTGATTTCAGTGGCATCGGCTGGCTGCTTTATGAGTCCCCTAAAAGCGCATCAACGACTGATCGCATTCACTACCGTTATACCGTTACTAGCGCCCCATCTTGGGTACCAAACTCTTGGAACTATCGCTGGTATTGGAATTTTGTTTTGGTTCTGGTTTAACGGCAGAATTAATGTGGACACAGTGTAGAAAAGCTACACCATAATAATAAGGAGCGATTATGCTTACCATGAAAAATACCATTAAAGCCGCAGTTATAGGGGTCTGTATTGGTCTCGGTTCGATGAGTGCGGTTGCAAAAGATAATTATATAATGGCCGGAGCCAGCCCTGGTGGGCTGTGGTCGCTTCTAGGGGCCGGAGTAGATAAGGCCATGCGGGCCAGCCACCCTAACGCGACGGTTACATACCAAACGTCTGGTGGTGGATTCGCTAATGCCGCACAAATAGCGTCAAAAAAAGTAGATTTTGGTCTGATGCATGACGCTGAGGCGAAAATCGCAGCTCAGGGCGGTGCTCCATACAAAGCGCCGATCTCTAACCTTCGGGCCCTGGCCGTCATGTACAACTTCGCTGCGTTTCAGCCGATGGTGACCAAGAGTTTTGCGGACAAGTATGGAATTGCTTCTTACGAGGATTTGAAGGCAAAGAAAGCGCCTGTCAGGTTGATCATAAACAAGAGAGGAAATATTGCGCACAATCAGGCTGTTGAGGTCTTGGCCGCGTATGGAATTTCATTGAAGGATATCGAGTCTTGGGGCGGTAGCGTCCAGTACTCAGGATCAAAGGGTTCGGTTGAGCTGATGAAAAATCGGCAGGCAGATATGGTCATGAATAATATTTTCGTAGGCCATTCTTCGATTCGAGAGGTTCTGAACTCGATGCCTATGGTCATGATGCCGGTCTCACAGGCGGTGAGGGATAAAGTGAGCTCTGCTATGGGCACTGGCCAGATGGTGATACCTGGGAAGGCATATGACATTTTGTCAGCAGACCATCCGACCCTTGCCCTGACCGCGATGTTGGTGATTAATGCCGATACCTCTGACAACGAGGTATACAAAATAACGAAGGCGCTCGTGACCAATTTGGGCGAAATTCAGGGCGTCCACAAGGCGATGCGATCTCTCAACAAAGAGATGATGGTCAAGCAAAATGCGATTCCCTTCCATCCAGGAGCGGTGAAGGCTTACAAAGAAGCTGGCCTGATGTAGATCTGCAAACGATCACCACGAGAAGCCCGGCTCTTTTCCGGGCTTCTTAGTTTCTGCAGAGGGTCTTCCAGTCAGTCTCTTTTGAGTGAACTCCCTCATAGGACTTGATTTCAATATGTTTGAGATCAGAACTCGATCCGATAGCTTGACTTGATGTGTGCATTGTTTTGGCCGCATCGACCATTAATTTTCGAAACTCGACTACCGCCATATCAGACGCCCCTAATCGGTCCGTGGTTCGGTCGACAATCGCGCCCATCGAAACCCACATAATAATATCTTGGTTAGGGATCCCTGGGACCCCAGTGAAGTTACCCTGTTTCATCCGTTCTCGGTCTTGTAGGAATTTATTCTGTGGTTGTCTTTTTGATACCCACCGCTCGTCAAGATCCTCTCCAGGCACCGAGTAATTAAATTTTCTCCACTCGTCGGTGTCGGGACAAGTTTCACCGCCCCACGCTATGAAATTGAACATTGAATTTTCGTCATCGATGGGAACAACTACCGTCGTGACGTTGTAGCTTGAATTTGGCGGAATCAGGCACGTGAACGGGGCAATGTATTCAGTGACTCGAAAATATTCATTCAAGGCCGGTTGCTTGATTGGATGCCGAATGGCTGCGTAATGAAATCCGTAATCAGTCCGCTCTACCTGCATCCTTGGCGATCGGTCTGTGGAGGGCCGATACCATGCTTTATCATCCGCCGCCGCGCCTTCAACCTTCGCGGGCACCATATCAGAGGA
Source organism: uncultured Gammaproteobacteria bacterium (assembly GCA_913042205.1). Taxonomy (GTDB): domain Bacteria; phylum Pseudomonadota; class Gammaproteobacteria; order Pseudomonadales; family Litorivicinaceae; genus HIMB30. Next base: position 48,335 of record CAJWIY010000004.1, on the reverse strand, counting down.
GTGGAGACTCGAGGAATGGGACGAGTCGATTTGGCCTTCCATTATTTGGGCCCAATTAGCTGGAATGCGGATTTTCGTTACTGACACTCTTGTGTCTTCTGTTGGCGCGAAAGCTGGCGGTTGAAATTCAGATATCTCAGTCTCGTCCCCGAGCCATGCCCATACGAACGAACCCCATTCTCGTGTCTGATAGGCGTTGTGCTTAACCTTTGTGATCAGATCACTATTCTCCGGCTCGGAGGGCATGCTGATGCATTTGCCATCAACATCAAATTTCCAACCATGATAGAGACAGGTCAGTCCACAGTTCTCGTTTCGGCCATAGAGCAGGGATGCGTGGCGGTGAGGACATAACTCATCAAGTAACCCGACCGACCCATTGGTGTCACGGAAAGCCACGTACCGGCAACCGAACACCTCGATCAGAAGAGGGGTGCCATCGTTTTCTGGGAGTTCTTCGGTTAAGCAGATCGGAACCCAGTGGCTGCGCATGATTCGCTCCATGGGAGCACCATCGGTAACTTTTGTTAAAAGCTCGTTCTCTTCCGGGGTCAGCATGTTAGTCCCTCATTTATACTAATTTTTCGGTCGCGTGTTTACACGAATCAGGCAAACGTTTAGATTTCTAATTATATTTACTTAGATATCGAAATCAATGAACGAGCTCAACGAACTTAACTTACTGGTCAGTCAAAAAAAACAAGTGGCGAAGGACATCCTCGAGTTCCAATTCGTTGCAGGGGATGGATCAGAACTTCCCCCTTTCCAGCCTGGTTCACACATAGGAATAGCGACACCATGCGGGGCCAATCGTCAGTATTCCTTGATTAACGATGGTAACAAGCCGACGTTCTATCAGATCGCAGTAAAGTTGGAGCCCCAATCCCGCGGCGGGTCTCAATCGTTGCATGAACAGCTGAATGTAGGGCAAACGGTTGTGGTGCAACAACCCGATAATAGCTTTCCTTTGTTGGATGCTTCTGGGTATCTATTTATCGGAGGGGGTATCGGTATCACACCATTAATCGGTATGGCGAAATCCTGTCAATCTAGTGGAAAATCGTTTCGTCTGATTTATTGCGCGCGCTCAGAGGAACATGCTGCTTATTGGCAAGATCTGAAGAATTTGTTTGATGATAGTGTTGTCATTCATTTTGACGACGGTGACCCCGAAAAAGTTTATGACTTTTGGGATGAGTTCATGATTCCCAATACGAACCACGTTTATTGCTGTGGGCCGCGACCGCTGATGGATGAAATCAAAGCGTTGAGCGGTCACTGGCCAGAACAACAAATTCACTTTGAAGACTTTAACCCGCAGAGCGGTCGTGACTACATAAATGCACCATTTACCGTTTCTATAAAATCAACCGGAGAATCGTTTAAGGTCGATGAGAGCGTAACGATACTGGAGACGTTGCGGAGCAACGGTCTAAGGGTGCCGAGCTCGTGTGAGAGTGGTACCTGTGGATCCTGTAAGATGAAGCTGTTGTCTGGGGCGGTAGAGCACCGCGATTTTGTTCTCGAGTCAGATGAATATGAGTCGGCGATCATGGTGTGCGTGTCCCGCGGAAAAGGTGATATCGAGATTGACTTCGAAGGTTACTGATCCAATTCGAGTCGGTGTTGTGGGTCTTGGACGAGGGTTTGCGCTAACAGCGCCATCTGCTCTTGTCAGCCAATTTGTTCGGTTTCTGGCCGCTACTGCGCCTCGAGAAGAGTCACGAGCTGCGTTTCAAGATATTTTCCAAGGGGTCACCTATCTTTCCTACGATGAGTTGCTTGACGACCCGTCTATTGAAGCGGTTCATATCGCTACCCCCCATCAGCTCCACGCAGAGATGGCGGTGCAGGCAGCCGAACATGGTAAGCATGTGCTTGTTGAAAAACCTATTGCGATTTCCTTGTCTGACGCTGAACGGATGATTTCCGCGTGTGAGATCAATGAAGTAACCTTGATAGTGGGTCCCGCGCATTCTTTTGATGGACCTATACTCAAAGCGAAGCAGCTAATTCAAAGCGATCAGTTTGGGAGGGTCTTGGCGATCAATACCCTCAACTACACCGATTTCATGTACAGACCACGTCGGGATGAGGAGCTCAGTACAGTCGATGGTGGAGGTGTATTGTTCTCGCAGGGAGCCCATCAGTTCGATGTTGTCCGTCTCCTGGCCGGCGGGCGGGTTACCGAAGTCTATGCATACACGGGGCGCTGGGACAGGCTCCGTGATACAGAGATGTCTTATCAGGCGATGCTAAGATTTAGCAATGGGGTCACTGCTCAGTGCACATACTCGGGATACGCCAGATTTGACTCTGACGAATTACAGGGTTGGATCGGAGAGACTGGAAATCCAAAAGATCCTGACAACTATGGAGGCTCCAGAAAAGCGTTGGCAGATTTGTCACGTGATGACGAGGTAAGGGCCAAACGAGGCAGGACGTTTAGTGCTAAGAATTTACGCGGAACAGCCGCAAATAATGAGCACTTTGGTCCATTGATCGTGCAGTGTGAGCGTGCTGATCTAAAAATTGGACCAAGAGAGATAATCGTGTACAAAGATTTTGAAAAGGAAGTCATCCCAGTTCCCTTAACAGCTGGTCCGAGGGAGCCTGTCTTTAAGGCCCTGTACGATTCAATCAGGTTGGGTAAGGACCCAGTTCAAACGGGGCATTGGTGCCTTGGTACGCTGCAAGTTTGCCATGCTGTGTTAGATTCAGCGAAGCGGAGAGAGCCGGTTTTCATTTAAGGCTCTTATTAGGGTTTTCCAGAGAGGGAGCGGATTCCATTGGATTTGCCTAAGGTTCTCATACAAGAAGAGGTCAAGCGGGCATTATTAGAGGACCTGGGAAGGGCGGGTGATCTATCAACGCAGGCGACGATTGAACCTCATAAGTTCGCGACAGCATTATTCGTGGCGCGCGATAATGGCTTTGTCTGTGGTCTTCCACACGCTACAGAGGCTTTCGAACGGATAGATCCTCATCTCGATTTTGAGCGACGGGTACCTGATGGTACTCGAGTGGCAGCCGGTACCGTGATCGCATCAGTGTCGGGTAACGCGAGATCGATCCTATCGGCAGAACGTACAGCATTAAATTTTTTGTGCCATCTGTCTGGAATTGCGACTCTGACTTCTGAGTTTGTCTCACAAATCGCCCATACGAAAGCCAGAATATGCTGCACCCGGAAGACTATTCCAGGATTCAGGGCTTCACAAAAATATGCGGTTCGTTGCGGTGGTGGTTCTAACCATCGTTTTGGTTTGGATGACGCTATTTTGATTAAGGATAATCATATTGCGGTTGCAGGAGGTGTTACAAAGTCGCTCAAGGCCGCGAAGACATTTGCCGGGCATTTGGTGAAGATAGAGATCGAGGTCGATACGTTAGAGCAATTCGAGGAAGCGCTCTCATCGGGAGCTGATTGCATACTGTTAGACAATTTTTCGACCGACCTCCTTCACGAGGCGGTCGTTATTAATCAGGATAGGGCTATTCTTGAAGCTTCTGGTGGTGTGAAGCTCAACACCGTAAAGGCTATCGCCGAGTCCGGTGTTGATTATATATCGTCTTCTCAGATAACCATGTCTGCCTCAACATTTGATATCGGGCTTGATATCGAACTCGAATGAGGCTTTTGAGATGAAGGTGATCAACAATTCCGATGTGGCAAGACTAGTCAGCCAAGATGAGGTAACCCGGACATTGGAGACTGCCTATCAGGATTTATTTTCCGGTAAGGCCGTCTGTCGTCCAAGAGTTGATGTAGAAATTCCGTCATCTGATCCTGATCGTTTTTATCGGTGGGGGACCATGGAGGGAGGTTGCACCGGTCGGTATTTTGCTATCCGTTGCAAATCCGACATGATCTATCATAAGAAATCGGGACCCTCAATTACGCAAGAGAAATACTGCGTTGAACCCGGAACGTTCTGTGGTTTCATACTCTTATTTTCGGTCGAGAATGGTGAGCCCCTAGCCTTAATTAATGATGGCGTTATCCAGCACATGCGCGTCGCCGCTGACGGTGCGATTGGTGTGAAGTACGCGAGTCGAGAAGATTCTAGTACCGTCGGGCTGCTTGGATCAGGGGGAATGGCGAAAGATCATTTGAGGTCTGTTGTTCATGTCCGTGATATACAAAATGTTAAGGTTTACAGTCCGACCAAGGACCACCGTGAGATTTTCGCCAAGACGATGGCAGCTGAGTTGGAGGTCGATATTGAGCCGGTTGACAGACCACAAGCCGCTGTTCGTGAAGTCGACATCATTATGGGACTGACGGATTCAGCTGTCCCGGTAATCAAGCCAGAGTATATCGAGCCGGGTCATCACCTGTTGAATGTTGGTGGTGGCGGTGGTATCCCTCGCGAGGTGCAGAAAAAAGTATCCAAATTCTTACGTTTTGGTAACACCGACTCGCCTGTCGGTTGGTCAGATGTTCCGTTTGATGACGAACACTTGACGTGGCAAGCAAGATCTGGGTTTTCTGAGAAAGCGATGGCGTCAAAAGAGCGAGCACATGGTGCGGTGGGCGGTGACCGGCTGACCTATCTTTCTGAAGTGATGAAAACTGGATATTTTGATCGCCAGCCAGACGATGTGACCTATTCTGAGCGGGGCAACCTGCAAGGGAACCAGTTCCACGCGGTCGCCGGGTTACTCTACGAAAAAGCCCTTGAGGCGGGCGTAAGCAACGAAATACCGACCGAGTTATTTCTGCAGGATATTCGCAACTAGCAGACTGGACCGTTGATCGTTTGGTATTGGTAATACTCTCTCAATCCAAATGTAGATTTCTCCCAGCCAATTCCGCTGTGCTTGTGGCCACCCGACGGAAGCTCGCCAGAAAAACCTCCCATAGCTCTAGCAGCGTTTATGAAAACTCGCCCGGCTTCAATTTCGTGAGCGACTGCACTTAATTCCTCGAGGTTTGCACCCCAAACAGAGCCGCTGAGCCCATAATCCTCGCTATTTAACTTGTCGACTAGCTGCAATGGATCATCGTACCCGAGTATTGGTAGGACAGGCCCAAACTGTTCCTCAACAACCAGAGGATGAGAATGGACGATATTCCAGACAAGTGTCGGTTGGATATAGCAACCGTTGGTTAAATCAGCTGACTCTAAAATTGAGCCACATGACCTTATCACGGCATTGCAAGCTCGGGTCTGGTCGATGAGTGCGCTTAATCGCTGCTGAGCCTCTTTGTCTATTACCGGGCCAATGGTTGAGTTCTTATCTGACGGGGCGCCTATCTTTAGGCGGTCGGCATGTTTTGTTAATGCCTCAATCATTTGTTCTTTAATCGATCGATGCACGTAAACACGTTTGGTCGCGTAGCAATACTGACCCGATCGACGGAAGGCCGAGTCAACGATTTGAGATGCGGTTGTATCAATATCTGCGTCTTTGAATACGATTGCCGCATCGTTCCCGCCGAGCTCGAGTTGAACAGATTTTAACTCGGCCGCGGCCGATGCAGCTACTCGCTTTCCAACGGCAGTGCTGCCGGTGAAGGAGATTTTCCTGAGGTCGCGGTGTCTGATCATGGCCTCTCCAAGATCGTCCAGTCCGTGCAGGAGACTCAAGAGGCCGGGCGGTAAGCAGTCTTTCAATAACCGCAGGAAGACAGTAACTCCGGCAGGAGCTCTTGGGGATGGCTTGATGATGACGGCGTTGCCTGTGAGAAGCGCCGGGACAACCTTAGCAGTCGCTAACGAGACCGGTGCGTTCCAAGGAACGATGGCGCCGACGACGCCAAAGGGAACCTTCCGAACCAGAGCCTTGAAGGATTCGTCACTGTGATGTAACGACGCCAACTCTTCGGAGGCTACGCTACATGTGTGATTGATCTGTCCAACTGATTCTTGAACTTCCCGTCTGACAACAGAGTCAAGCATCCCCTGCTCAGTTTTGAGCACCTCAACAATGTGATTCAAATTTTCTTGGAGACGCGGAATGAAGCTTTTGATACTTGCGATCCTCTGATCGACCGATTGCTTAACCCATATTTTCTGGGCTTTTTTTGCTTGTTCGACTGCCATGTCTAGATGTTCGCTCGAACACACCGGCATATTTCCGATTATCAGTCGGCGATCAGCAGGGTCTCTGAGATCTATGGTATCTGTGCTTGGAATATCGTCCGCACCGAAAGACTGTAATTGCATCGACTTCTCACGATCAGTTGAACTGTGATACACAATATCGGACCGGGTAAAACAATTTACAAGCATAGGGGAGATAGGAATGAATGCCGAAAAAATCGGATTTGTGGGTTTGGGCCGCATGGGTCTGAGAATGGCGCTCCGGCTTATTAATTCTTATCCGGTCTATGGGACAGATAAGTCGGTATCTCTCAAACAGTCGGTGCAAGAGAAAGGTGTAAATTGGGTCGACGATTCGATATCTCTCGCAAGAATCTGTCGTCATATTTTCGTTGTCGCGGGCACTGAGAACGAGGTTACGGAAATTATCTTCGGTAAACTAGGCCTGATCTCCGGTATCGATTCAGATACGACAATTGTGGTTTGCGCAACGGTACGGCCCAGTTATATGCGTGCCTTGGCCGAGCGGCTGTCTCAAAATAAATTTACAAAGCTGCTCGACTGTCCTATCGCCAGAGGTGAGACGGCGGCAGAGTCGGGTGATCTGTTGCTTTTTGTTGGCGGTGATCGTGGTCTGTTGGACTCGCTAGAACAACTATTGGCTCATTTTGGCAGTGATATCGAATTCCTGGGTCCCATCGGGTGTGGGCAGGTCGCTAAGGCTGTGAACAACTACCTGCTATGGGCCTGTCTCACAGCATCAACGGAGGGTCTTGATTTTGGTGAAAGGATGGGCATCGATAAGGAGAGGCTGAGAATTGCGCTCGAGAAAAGTAGCGGCGCGAACTGGGCCATGTCTACTCGCGCCGATGATCGACCGGCACTTTGGGCTGAGAAAGATATGGCTCTATTTCTGTCTGAGGCTGACAGGTTACGATTCTCAGTTCCCATTGCGGGGCAAGTCAGGGAAGCGATAAAGCTTTTTAAGGTCGACCGGCATCTAGAGCGATCCCCTGATTTGGAGGAATATAATTTTCCGACCTAGGTGTCTTTTTCTATCTGCACAAGACGATTACGCTCTGTCTGAAACCCTAGTTCCAGTGCCAATAGCCGTGTTAGCGTAGCTAGTGAGCTAAAAATAAGGAACAAGTAATGGATGCTTCACTCCTAGACGTCGCCATAACAGCACTCTCGGTTTTGTTAGAGCCAGAGCGACTCTTCTATCTGGGCATGGGCACCATAATTGGACTTGCGCTAGGCATTATGCCAGGGGTCGGCGGAGTAGCTGGCCTCGCTCTGCTTCTACCATTCACTTTCAATTTAGACGCGTATTCAGCCTTTGCGTTTATGCTGGGTCTGGGAGCGGTCACGTCCACCAGTGACACGATCCCAGCAGTTCTCTTCGGTGTTCCTGGAACATCGGCTTCGCAGGCAACGGTCTTAGACGGCCACAGCATGGCAAAAAATGGTGAGGCGGGCAGGGCCTTGAGCGCAGCATATGCCGCGTCTCTGATCGGAGGGCTCTGGGGTGCATTCCTCCTTGGCTTAACGATTCCAGTGCTCCGTCCAATACTGCTACACATAAATTCGCCAGAATTGCTCGCGTTTTCAATTTTTGGCCTTTCGATGGTTTCTGCATTATCTGGCTCGATGCCACTGCGTGGGCTATCGATGGCCGGATTTGGAATCTTGCTGTCGATGGTCGGTGGAGATCCGCAAACGGGGCAAGAGCGCTGGACGTTCGATACATTGTATTTAGTCGATGACTTACCTCTATTACCGGTGGCACTCGGACTGTTTGCACTTCCCGAGATCTGTGACGTGGCGGCCCGTCGGACCGCGATCTCTGACACGAGTAAGTACGAGCTTAAAGAAGGCATGTTAGTAGGGTTACGGGACGTATTTAAAAATTGGTGGCTTGTCGCCAAGTGTGGATCGCTGGGAGCGATGATCGGAGCCATCCCTGGACTAGGCTCGGCTGTTGTCGATTGGTTTGCCTACGGATACGCAGCTAAGTCGATCAAGGATGCGGATAAGACTTTTGGAAAGGGAGATGTGCGAGGAGTCATTGCGCCTGAGAGTGCAAATAACGCAAAAGAGGGTGGATCTCTGGTGCCAACAATCGCTTTTGGTGTGCCCGGTTCAGCGTCGATGGCCCTTTTGTTGGGCGGCTTCATGATTCATGGTCTAGTCCCGGGCAAGTCGATGGTGACTGATAATTTAGACGTGACCTACACTATGGTTTGGTCAATCGCGTTGGCTAATATCCTAGGCGCCGGGCTCTGTTTTGCCTTCAGCGGTCAGTTCGCTAAGATCGCAACGTTGCGATACACGCTAGTCATCCCGGCGATCATCTCAATCATGATGGTGGGTGCGTATCAAGCGTCTGCCGACTGGGGGGATCTGTTTACGCTACTGATTTTTGGTATCGTCGGCTGGACGATGAAGCACCTCAAGTGGCCTCGTCCCCCACTTATTTTAGGATTTGTTCTGGGTGGGATCGTCGAGGACTACATGCGGATCTCCTATCAGATCTATGAGTGGGCGTGGGTTCTGAAACCAGTGTGCACTGTCATGCTTGTGCTCGCGGCTCTGAGTTTACTGCAGCCTCTGTTTACTCGGGTTTTCATTAAGAAAGAGAAAGTCGATATCTTCGCATTTTCTAAGCCACAGTTTCGGCTGACTGATCTGTTTCCGGTTGGTCTTCTCGGTCTATTGATTTGGTCATTAGCCAGCTCATTTGGGTGGGACGAGGACTCCCAGGGAGCGCCGCAGGTTATCATCGGCGTCACATTAGTGATCATATTGATTAACCTATCGAACGCAATTCTTCGACGAGGTAATGAAGGCTACTCAGAAGGCTCGGCGCTGGATTTATCGTCTGATCTAGGCAGTCTCACCCGCGCATCATATAACTTCCGGGTATTCGAGTTTTTTTTGTGGCTCTGCGGCTTCCTATTCGCGTGGTGGGTCGGTGGTATCTTGGTCGCATCTACTCTGTTTGTGATAGGTTACATGCGAGTCCGCGGGAATGAGTCGTTTAGGATGACGACAGCGTATGTCGTTGTGATTGGTTGTTTGATTTATTTCGTATTCGACCAAGGGTTCCATATAGCCTGGCCGGAGTCATTAATCAGGGCGATATTCCCCGAACTCAGAGGAATCATTCCCACGATATAGTCTCAGTAAGATTGGGTAATATTCTGGCCAATATTAAAATGGTCTGAGATAGGACTTACATTTTGAATCGAATTATCTAGTCTGGTACATGCAGAATATGCAACAGATAAACGAGGAAAAATAATGAAAAAACTTCTTCAATCTGCAGTGATCGGTCTGGCTTGTGTTACCGCCTCAGCGGGAGTACTAGCGGACGCCGTAGCAGACTTCTATAAAGGAAAAGACGTCGAGCTCTACATTGGTTACAAGCCAGGCGGTGGATACGATGGTTACGCACGATTGATTGCTCGTCATATGGGTAAGCATATCCCAGGTAATCCAAATATCGTTCCAAAGAATATGCCCGGAGCGGGAAGCGTTAAGCTCACCAATTGGCTATGGGAGGGTGCCCCTCAGGACGGTACTGCGATTGGCGCTGTATCACGAGGTGTTCCGTTTGAGCCACTACTCGGAAACAAGAAGGCAAAGTTTTCAGCCGACAAGTTTCAATGGATAGGGTCAGCAAACAACGAGGTATCTATCTGCGCCACGACCAAGAAAACCGGTATCAAGTCATGGAAAGATTTGCGGACCCGGGAAGTGTTGGCAGGGGGCAACGGAAGCGGATCTGATACCGATCAATTCCCGAAATTGCTTAACTATGTTCTTGACACCAAGTTCAAGGTGGTAGGCCCATATGGCGGCGGTAAGGATGTAGTGAAAGCTATGATCGCCGGTGAGCTCGATGCTCGCTGTGGCTGGTCTTGGTCATCGATCAAATCCAAGAGTAAGGACCTGCTAGCGAGTGGTGATCTCGTTCTGCTAATGCAAATGTCAACGGTCGCGCATCCTGAGCTCCCAGACGTACCATTAGTTATGGATCTCGTCAAAACCTACAACTCGAAAAAGCAGACCCAAATGCTTAACCTGATGTTTGCTCGCCAAGGTCTTGGACGTCCTTACGTCGCACCTCCAGGAGTGCCTGCTGATCGCGCGGCAGCGCTTAAAGCCGCATTTACCGCGACAATGAGTGATCCCGATTTTCTGGCCGACGCCAAAAAAGGTGGGTTTGATTTGTCTCCGATTTCTGGCGACGAAGTCGCGGGGCTGGTGAATACCGCATACGGTACTCCTGACGCCGTGATTCAAGAAGTCATTTCTGCGATCAGGTAAGTGGAAAAAGCGCCGGTAATGCCGGCGTTTTTTTTCTTATATTAGTTAGATACCTAAGCTTTTATGAACCCAGTTAGAGCCCATGAAGGGCACGACCATCATCCATCTGTCCAGACCAAGAAAGCCGTCGCTGACTCCATTTGGGAGCAGGAGCACATCGAACTGGTCACGGTTGGGATCGATATCGGGTCATCAACGTCTCATCTGATCTTTGCGAAGGTTCATTTACAGCGAAGGGCGCAGGGACTTTCGAGTCGATACGAAGTTATTAAGCGGGAAATCCTGTGGCAATCTCCGATCCACTTTACACCCTTCTTAAACAACGGACTCATTGACGCCGATGCTTTAGGTAGGTCTATTGAGCAGGCGTATTTTGACGCTGGCTTGCATAAGCATGATGTGGATTCTGGTGCGGTTATTCTTACCGGTGAAGCGATTAAGCGGTCCAACGCCAAGTCTATAGACGAGTTGTTTGCGGAACAGGCGGGGAAGTTTGTTTGCGCGACGGCCGGACATCGGCTCGAATGCGTTCTGGCCGCACACGGTTCTGGGGCTGTTGAACGGTCTAAGCGGTACAAAAAAAAGGTTCTGCACGTCGATATTGGTGGTGGCACGACAAAGGTCGCGCTCATTGATGCAGGGACGATAGTGTCTATAGCTGCGTGCGCTATTGGTGGGCGTCTGATGGCCACTGACGACAGCGGAAATTGGGTGCGTTGTGATGATTCGATCTTAACAGTATCAAATCATTTGGGAATTGTATTTGACCGTGTATCTGATATCTCTGACTCGCAAAGACAGCAAATCGTTGTATGCATGGCCGAAGTTCTAGTGTCGGTGATTTCAGGATCTGAGCCCGATTCGCTTTTGGATACTTTACTTCTGACTGAACCACTGTCTTGGTCTGTTGTTCCGGAGGAGTTGAGTTTTTCTGGTGGCGTGTCTGAATTCATCTATGGACGAGAGAGCCAACCCTTGGGCGATCTCTCATACGATCTAGCAAACGAACTAAATCGGCAGCTAAGAGCAGCTCTGGGTGTCCCGGTTACTGTTGATGTACAACACGGTATTCGAGCGACCGTGATCGGTGCCTCCCAGTTCACTGTTCAAGTCTCAGGTAAGACGATTTTTTCTAACAGTCTTAAATTTTTGCCGTTGAGGAACGTTCCCGTAGTCCACCCAAACATCGATCTATCCCAAGTAGATGTTGAATCAGAGTTGGTTACTGAGGAGATCATTGATGCATGTCAGATGAGGGATGTCGATAAAAACGGTCCCGTTGCTCTCGCATTTTCTTGGAGCGGAGAACCAAGTTATCAGCGTCTCAAGGCAGTAGCCGACGCGATCGATGGGGCATTGTGTTGTCCGGAGCGAACTGCACCACTGGTCGTGGTGATTGACGGAGACGTTGGTCGTTTACTGGGTCGTATATTGAGTAAAGAATTGAACAAGGGCGACTATTTACTGTCGTTAGATGGCATCGTCTTGTCTGACTTGGATTATATTGATGTCGGGGAAATGATTAATCCGCCCGGCGTCATTCCGTTGGTTATCAAGTCGCTAGTATTTGACTCAGCTCAGCAAATAGAGCACTAGGAGGAATTATGAATGTTGGTGAGCCCCGGTATGGTGTTGATCCCTACTTGGAGTGGGTAAATGCAGAGGGTATTCCTGTTGTTGAAGATGTCGGGATTGATCTATTTGAGGTCCCAGTCAAGCCGTGGAATCGATTTGGTTGTGATGGTGCAGCTGTTCATCTCAAAGGACGTGGCGATTTTTCGAGCATGTTCCTGCTCGAGATTTCCAAAGGCGGATCAACCGCGGTGCAACAGCATCTCTTTGAGAAGGTGATCTATGTTTTGGAAGGGCACGGATCGACGCAGGTCGAGCTGGCTAATGGGTCAAAACATTTGTTCGAATGGGGTCCCCGCAGTCTGTTCGCAATCCCTTTAAATGCCAAATATCGTCATTTCAATGGAAGTGGCACCGATAGGGCCCTGATTGTTGCTACAACAAACTGTGCGACAGTGATGAATTTATTTAATGACGAGTCGTTTGTGTTCGATCAGCCATACGATTTTTCGGTCAGAGCGGGCAAGGATGGCTATTTTACCGGTGATGGCGATTTCCATGAGATCCGCCAAGGAAACCATATGTGGGAAACTAATTTTGTTCCAGATCTCGCCGAAATCGAACTGCGTGCGTGGGGAGATCGGGGAGCAGGTGGGACCAATATCATGTTTGTTCTTGCTGACGGGGTAATGCACGCACACATATCTGAAATGCCTGTTGGGACCTACAAAAAAGGTCACCGACATGGTCCAGGATTTCATGTCATGTGTGTGACAGGGCACGGATATTCTTTGCTTTGGTACGACGGTGATCCTGACTTCACGAGGGTCGATTGGAAACACGGTGTCGTATTCCCCCCAGCCGATCAGCAGTTCCATCAACACTTTAATACATCGACGAACCCTGCGCGGTATCTCGCTACAGGGATCGGTGGCACCCGGTATCCGTTTACAACAGCGAACAGGCGCTCACTGCTCGGCATAAAGCCAGGCGAAAAGGGTGCAGTGTCGACCAGCCTAAAAGACGGTGGTGATCAGATCGAATACGAAGATCAGAATCCTAAGATTCACCGTATCTGGTTGGAAGAAATGCATAAGAACGGGGTAGATGCAAAGATGGAAAAATTCATACCTAACCCATGAGTAGTATCAACTTCAAGGCGATATCCCCAGCGTTTGGGGCCATCGTCGATGGTTTTCATGTGGACGATGTACAAGCGTCAGATAAGCCAGTACTCAACGATGCACTCGACCGTTTCGGGGTGCTCGTTTTTCCAGATCTCGATTTGACCGAATCCCAGCAGCTCGAGCTGGCAAAGGTTTTCGGAGAGCCATCGAAACGCTCGAGGCCCGCAGCCGACCGCGCTGAGCGTTCCCCCTACGCAGACTACATGGGCCTGGTTACAAACGTCCGTAAGGATGGTGTCCCGATAGGCTCGTTACCTGACGGTGAGATGTGGCTCCATCATGACGGATGTTTCATAGACGAACCATACCGAGCGACTATTCTTTATGCCCTTGAAGTCACCTCAGTAGGAGGTGAGACCCGGTTCGTCGATATGCGTGCAGTATTTTGCTCGCTCCCGGATGATCTGATCAGTCGTATCAAGCATCTGAGAGGAACCCACTCCTTTGACTATCGTAATATCGCTGAGCGACCTACCCAAGCTACCTTCAACGGTCTCGCAAAAAGCGCGACACATCCCAGCGTGATAAAGCACCCAAATTCGCAAAGGCCCGCTCTCTATCTTAACCCGCTCTGTACCGTTGGTCTCGAGGGAGACGGATCCAATCTGTCTGATAACAAGAGGCTCCTAGACCTATTGTTTGATGCCATCGATCAGAGTGAGGCTACCTTTTCGCACCGTTGGGCCAAGGGTGATCTCGTGATTTGGGATAATTGGTCGACATGCCACGCGCGGAACGATTTCCCGGCCGGAGAGACCAGGATGCTGCGCCGGAATATTATCAAAGGACAAAAACTTGACGCTTATTTTAAATAACCGAGAAATTACGAAGATCCTCAGCATGGATGAGTGTATCGATGCCCTGACAGATGCCTATCTCGATTTCGTGTCAGGGGTCGCTGTCACCCGAAGACGTTCTGACACACTTGTTCCTAGCGGAGAATCTATTTACGGTTTGAAGACGATGGATGGCATAGCGCCCAGCCTTGGCGTAGGGGCCGTGCGGATCAACTCAGATATCGTCACCTGGCCTAAAGTTGGGGATAGCTACCGCCGGGTTAAGGTTCCTGCAGCTCCCGGCTCCCGTTATACAGGTTTGATTTTGGTATTCTCAACTGAAACAGGTGAGCCGTTAGCGATAATGCCTGACGGGGTTGTTCAGCGAATGCGGGTCGGAGCAACCAGTGCCCTTGGTACGCGCTATCTGGCGCGAACTAATAGCCGGACGGCAGCGATCATTGGATCTGGCTGGCAGGCCGGTTCCCAACTGTTGGGGTTGTTAACCGTACGCCCCGAAGTCGAGGTAGTCAGGGTATTCAGTCCAAATCCCGAGAATGTGGGACGGTTTTGTAGCGATTGGAGTCAACAATTTAATCAGAACTTCTGCGCTGTCGACTCTTTGGTAGAGGCAGTTCAGGGAGCTGATATTGTTCTGTGCGCAACCAGCTCGATAGATTCATTGTTCGAGGTCGGACATTTTGAAGCGGGCATGCACGTAGGCTCAATTAAGCCCCCTGAAATCTCAAGACAGGCCCTCCAGCTTGCTGACAGCGTCTGTGTGCACGTCGGGCATGGGAAGCCGTTGCTAACGCAGGCCGACGATCTGATCGTTCCTGATCATTCCGGCGGCCGTGGTTGGGAGATTTCTGATGAATTCGATTTTGCCGCTTGTCCAACGCTTCCAGAATTGATCTCGGGCGCGGTTAAAGGGCGAGTCAGTGCTCAAGAGCGAACGTGTTTCGTGAATGATCTTGGGTTAGGGCTTCAGTTTGCTGTCGTTGCTGGAATCACAATGCGGCTCGCTCTATCTGCTGGGGTTGGACAAGACTTACCAACCGAGATTTTTACACAATTAGAGCACCCATAGATCCCGAGAAACCTATCCCGGAATCTGTGTTTTTTCCATTGATTGGCGCAATTTAAATTCGTTGAACCAATTGGTAATCCTCGGGCACGAACTGACCCAATTGATTTCTGGAAACCGGTTCAACAACCAGTCGAATGTGCACCCGAGGCCAATCGAAACCAAGGATATTTCGGATTCCAGTGATATCCAAGTATTCTCGATATGCGCTAGACCGCGGTGGATTTTGCTGAGCTGAAAATCTGCTGACTGTTGTTGCGGTGGCTCTTGAATGAGCAATCGCCGGGCCTGTGTTCCTGCATCACTCATCTCGTTTAGCATCGAGAGTCGTGTTCTGTACTCCCAAAAGTTATTTTGTTGTTTTATGCCCCACTCTGGCGAGTAAGTAGCGATCAAATAATCGCATATTGTTAGCGAATCGTAGATGCTAGACCCGTCATCGAGCTGTAGTGTCGGGACCTTACCTATCGGATTAATCGTCCATAAAAAATCCGATGATTCCCTTGGTCTGACCACTTGAATCTTGAGTCGATCTCCGATGCCAAGCTCATAAGCCAAGACTCGGACCCGACGAGCATAGGGACTTGTTAGGGAGCATATAAGTTTCATGAAGCAACACCTCTTTTCATAACACGAACATCTATCAGATGGATCGTCAATCGGATAACAACAAACATTGTTTTTGGTCCAATCTATTTTGGTTTAGATGGGCCGGGTAAGCTTGGTTAGGCTAGGTTTGGTGGCTCTACATGGGAGATATCTGTGATGACTAAATTTGAGGCTGAAATGATCGCATCAATGGCCCGTGGAATTGTAGATGACATGCAAGCTGGTTTATTCCGTTCAGGTTATTCATCAATCATCAGAGAAAGTCACGACGCTAGCTGTGCTGTGTTGCTGGATGATGGTTCGCTGGCCGCGCAAAAGGTGGTTCTTCCTATACACATCGGTGCATTTCCCGCGGTTATCTCTGGAATTCTTGCGCGTTACCCTGTTGAGGATATACGAGACGGTGACGTATTCCTCAGCAACTCGCCGTGGGAGGGTGGTAGCCCACACAGTCCTGATTTTGCCGTTGCTGTTCCGGTCTTTTGTGAGGAGCAGCTCGTGGGCTTTGTGGCCTCGATCGCACATAAGCCGGACATTGGCGGCGCTGCTCCTGGGAGCTGCCCGGCCACAGCTAAAGACACTTTTTTTGAGGGTCTCCACATACCGCCAGTAAAGCTCATAAGTGCTGGTAAAAAAAATCGCGAAGCATTTGTTCTATTGCGGGGTAATAGTCGAAGCCCAGAGCTGGTCCTTGGAGACTTGGAGGGTCAGATCGGGGTTTGTAATCAAGGGGCAAGTCGGGTCAAGAAACTCTTTGATCGATTTGGGATCGATTTGACATTTTCGGCATTTGAATATCACAGGAGATCTACCCAGCAACTTATCGAGGGGCGGTTAGAAGATCTAGATGATTTCGAAAAATGTTCTGAACGGTTTATTGATCACGACGGCATTGATCTAGACACACCTAAGGGTATTCGCGTCAAGGTCACAAAAATAGGTAAATCAATTACTTTTGATTTTTCAGAGACAGACCCACAGGGCGCTGGGCCAATAAATGTAAGACCACATCTGGTGAAAGCGGCGTGTTCCTATGTGATGATTGCGATTACCGGGATCGATACACCCGTGAATCAGGGAGTATTTGACTGCTTCACTCTGAAGACGCGCAAAGGTACGGTTGTTGATCCTTACTTCCCTGCGCCGGTTAATACATACAACCCAGCGTTACATGCAATTATTGAGTCGATATTTGCGGCTTTTGGCGAGAGTGTGCCTCAATTCGCTCGGGCAGACGGTGGAGGTGGTCGAGCCATGACCTTGGCCCACGATTTAGATCGGAGGACACTCATTCAATATGAACTGTTTGCAGGTGGTGTAGGTGCAATGCAAGGATACACCGGGGAGACGGGCTGTCATTGTAACCAGACCAACGGAAAAGTTGCATCAGTCGAGATGCTGGAGACAGAATTTCCGGTTAGAACAGAGGAATTTAAAATCCTGAAAGACTCAGGGGGCCGCGGAGCATTCGATGGTGGAAATGGTTTTGTCAGGGCGTATCGGATACTCGAAGGAGTTACTTCGGTCACTTTGCGATCAAGTAAGCATGGTATCTATCCGCTTGGAATGAATGGTGGCGGCGATGCCCGCGGTGGATTTTGTGAGGTCGAGGTGTCGGGTAGAAAAAAGACGCTTGCATCTATGCAGTCCGGTGTCACCTTGAATCCTGGCGATATTCTTCGATTGGGTACGCCGGGTGGAGGAGGCTACGGAGCCAGTTAATTGAAAATTCAAGACTAATTCTAGTCACAGAAACAGTATGATGGATGGGGTTTTCGAGGTACGGCAAGAGTGTTATGACCAAATACCAGACAGACGTAGCAATCATTGGGGGTGGTCCATCGGGCCTCATGCTGTCACGACTATTATTTCTTGAGGGTATCAGCTCAGTAATTATCGAGCGACAGCCGATGCAACACGTTCTGGAGCGAATACGAGCAGGTGTTTTGGAGGAAGGCAGTGTTAAATTAATGCAGGACGTTGGTCTTGGTGATCGTGTCTCGCAAGAGGGTCAAAGACACAGTGGGTTCCGAATCACCTATGGGGACGATGAGCTCCGTATCGATATAGAGAAGCTGACTGGTAAACAAGTAACAGTCTATGGGCAGACCGAGGTTACCAAGGATTTATTTGCGGCGGTTTCTGGGAATGGAATCAAGATTCTGGAGTCAGTTACCGATGCAAAAGTACACAACCTTGACTCGGATCAGATCAAGATCACTGGCTCGCATGAGAATGAGGAGTTTGAGGTCCATCCAACATTCGTCGCTGGTTGCGACGGTTTCAGAGGAATTTCACGTCAGGCGATTCCCGCGGATAAAAAGAATGAATTTGAGCGGGTTTATCCATTTGGCTGGTTGGGTGTTTTATCTGAAACGAAACCTGCTGATCATGAACTCATTTACGCGAGCCATGAGGATGGTTTTTCGCTGTGTTCAATGAGGAACGAACGTCTGAGTCGCTATTACGTGCAATGTCCTGCAGGAGACTCTGTTGAACAATGGTCAGATGATCGTTTTTGGGATACCTTGAAACATCAAATACCATCAGCGATTGCCAATAATCTGGAGACGGGTCCGTCGCTTGAAAAATCAATCGCTCCTCTTCGTAGTTTTGTCTGCGAGCCACTTTCTTTTGGGAGGCTTTTTATTGCGGGTGATGCCGGTCATATTGTTCCACCGACAGGCGCTAAGGGATTGAATCTTGCATTCTCAGATGTTTATTACTTGTCGAAGGGATTTATTACTTTCTTTAAAGATAAAAATGAGCAGCTATTGAAAGAGTACTCTGACCGCGCTCTGGACCGGATCTGGAAATCTGAGCGATTTAGCTGGTGGATGACTTCGCTTTTACATCGATTTGATAATGAGGATGGATTTGCCGAGCGCATGAGACGAGCCGAATTCAAGTATTTATGCCAATCTGAAGATTATCAAAGAGTACTCGCGACAAATTATGTTGGGTTGCCCTACTAGGAGTTGATACTGAGATGAATGCATATACACAGGTTATGTCGGACCGATTTGAGGTAGTTGTTCCAACGGCGCCAGAGGGGATGGATCCACTTGAGTGGGAGGCCCGACTCGAATTAGCGGCTTGCTATCGAATTGTCGCGTGTTATGGGTGGACATCAGTGGTTTATAACCACATCACCCTTCGTATTCCAGGAACATCACATTTCTTGATTAATCCTTTTGGGATGAGGTACGAAGAAATCAGGGCATCGGATCTCATACGGATTGATATAGAAGGAAATCCAATTTCACAATCTGAGTGGCCAGTGAATCAGGCTGGATATGTGATCCACTCTGCTGTCCACAGTTGTCGTGACGATCTGCACTGTGTGCTGCACACTCATGAACCTATGTCACAGTCTATTTGTGCGCTGGATCACGAGGTCATTCCACTTACCCAGGAGGGATGCCAGTTCTTCGAGCGGGTGGGCTACCATGACTACGAGGGGATCGTGCTTGATGGGTCGGAGAGTCCATTAATTGCCAAGGCCTTGGGAGAGAAGAACCATACCTTGGTGTTGAAGAACCATGGATTGTTAACGGCTGGTGAAAATTGCGCGTGGGCGTTGACCAGGCATCAGGCATTCATCCGTAATGCCGAGGTACAGCTCAGGGCCATGGCCGCGGGCCAGATCAACTATATTCGAGAGGATGTCATGATCAAGACACGCGAACAGTTCGAGGGTGGGGCGGCTCAAGCTGGTGCGAAGGTCAGACACCCTGAATGGCCTGCCTTAGTGAGGCTGGTCGACCGGAGTGATCCGTCGTGGAAGCATTAGATTTGATCAGCTGTTTATTTTTTATGGCGGGTTCAATTTGAATACTTCCCCAGTGTTGCATCTTCAGAAGGCAGCGATGGGTGTCTCCCCTTTGACCGTGGTCCGATGCATTTCTCTTCGATATCCGTCGTAATCGTTAAATGCTCGATGAAGGCATATACGGTTATCCCAGACGGCGACTGTATGAGGCTCCCATCTTAAGCGACAGCTAAACATTTCTTGGGTCAGGTGAGCGACGAGGAATTCGAGTAATGGTCTTGATTCTCTGTCGGTCATTCCCTGGAGGCCAACCGCGTAAACTGCGTCGCAGTATAGCGATACCTCACCAGAAACGGGATGCTTTCGGATTAAAGGGTGGTAAGACCCATCAAGCATTGATTGAACATCGAGCTCTAACTCCATATCACTCAGCTTTGGTCCCGATGGAGAATCTTGCGCAAGAGCTTTCATAGACCCGATCACATTTTGTGCGGACATGTGGACACGTAGGGGGCTGAGGATACTTCTCATGGTGGGCGAGAGGCTCTCGTAGGCCAGTACAGAGTTGTACCAGATGGTGTCCCCTCCGTATGGTGGTATTTCTACGCCATGAAGTATGCTCACTGAAGGGGGCTGTGCAAGAAATGGAGAATCGGTGTGCCAGCCTCCACCAAAAATCATCTTTGATTTGGTTGAGGCCTCTTTTATTACCGGTTGAATATCTGGATGACCGGTCATTCCTTTTGTGTATGCATCAGTGCCAAACTCTCCAAAGCGGAGCGTAAAAGTCTCCTGGTCAGCAAGCGATAAAGATTGCTTCCTAAAAAATATCATTTTGTGATGGTGCAGTGCTTTTTCGATCTCGAGGAAAGACTTTTCAGTTAGGTCTGCTATCTGAATATCGAGAACCTCGCCACCCATGGCAGCTGCCAAGGGTTTTGTCTGGATGTGCTCCCCCTCGAATGGCGCATTGCGATATGGCTGCTGCTGGTCAATGAGGTTCATGGTAATACCTGTCTAGGTTGAAAGATCTACCGACCTTATTTTTGAATTTATAATTATCAAAACTAAAACCGAAGCAAATATTAAAACGAAGCCGGCAGCAGTCCAAGAATCAAAAGTCTCTACCGCCCATCCTGTAAGCGACGGACCGAATAGGATACCCGCACCTTGAACCTGAAGCATTAGACCGTTGAAGGCAGGTATTTCTGATTTTTTTTTCGTTAATTTAGCGATCAGTGTGAAGGCCGCAGATGGAGTGAGACTCGTGAAAAATGCTCCAATAATCAGAGCGATAAATCTTACGACATCGGGTATGTTGGGGAAAAATAAGGCAACAGCTAATACGGGAACAGCCATGAAATGGATAGACATTAGGCGATAGGGTCGGGTTCCTCGGTGGATCGCGTTTCCGGCCAAAAAGTTGCCGCAAACATTTAGAAGGCAATACCCGGCGACGATATAGGAGACGGTAGAAAAAGATGATCCTAGTGATGTCGTCCCATAGACCGGAATGAATTGCAGGATAATGTGAAAAACGAGGGAGTGCACCGCGAAAACACAGCCAATCCAGATCAGTGTGGAGGTTCTAAAAGTTTTCTTAAGAAGAGTCTTATCAAGGCCCAGTATTGCTCGATTTAGGTCGTTAGGTATCCAGAGTGAGGCTGCTATCAGTGCAATAAGTGAGACCAGAACTGAAAACGACCAGAGGCCCTGCCATCCGCCGATGGATAGCATGACTGGTGCCATGAGGAAGCTAAGGGCAGTGCCCAGTGGCATAAAGGCGGACCAAAAGCCAGTGTGCTTGGCCCTTGTTGTATCGTCAGTGAATAGTGATACAGCGGTCGGCCCGGCGATCATCATTATAATCAACCCAATGCCTTCAAGTGCTCTGCCCGATACAAGGCCGATATAGTTATTGACGATTAGGGCAATTAGACCACCAATTAGTGATAGTAACATCGCGAAACAAATCAATCTCTTGATGCCCAGCTTGGACATTGTATTACCCACAAATACGCCTGTGAAAATAGTGAGTAGTGTGAAAGTTGACGCGAGTATCCCTGCCTCGGTGAGCGATATATTGAAATTATCCATGATTGAGGGCATGGAAGGCCCTAGTTTGGCAATGTGGACACCGCACACAGCACCACAAGCAACGGTAGTCGCAGTAATTTTCCATTGCTGTTCTGTGGAGAATATGACGGTCAAAGAGATTCCATATTTTTTATTCCAACTGGTTGATGTCAGGTGCTATAAACAACCACCATTTGGTAAACCCAATCAAACGGAGTCCCAAGCTGATTTGATCTCAAATGCTGGTTACTTTTTGGTCTATGGCGCCAAAAATTGATTGGCCCTGATGATCAATCATTTCGATGTGGATCGTGTCCCCCGGCTCCATAAAACGCGTAACTGGTTGACCGGTTTCAAGTGTTTCAATCATCCGTCTTTCAGCCAAACATGAGGATCCTACCTCCTCATAATTAGTATTCGAAACGGTCCCGGAACCGATAATTGTGCCGGCACGAAGTTCTCGAGTCTTCGCGGCATGAGCGATGAGATGCGCAAAATCGAAATTCAAATCCGTCCCAGCGTGGACATTTCCGAAGGTTTCACCGTTGTACGTTGTTTTCAGCGGGAGATTCACTTTTGCCGTATCCCATTGCCCCCCCAACTCATCAGGCGTCACGCATACAGGCGAGAATGCACTCGCTGGTTTGGATTGATAAAAGCCGAATCCTTTTGCTAGTTCAGGCTTCATGATTAGTCTGAGAGATATGTCGTTGCACAACATCACCAACTTGATATGGTCCGGTGCCTCTGAAACAGAGCAACCCATGGGAATGTCATCCGTGATGATTGCGATTTCGCTCTCAAAATCTAAGCCCCAGTTGGTGTCAGCACAAACGATGTCATCGGTGGGTCCGAGAAAGTAGTCGCTTCCCCCCTGGTACAGTAAAGGCTCACTTTCTGAGTTTGGTGGCATCTCGGCCCCTCTCGCCTTACGCACCAGACGCATATGGCTCAGATAGGCGCTACCGTCGGCCCATTGAAATGATCTGGGTAGCGGGCTCGACAACCGCGTTGGATCGTATGGTTCTGTCTGCAGAACTCCATCTTCCAGTTCCGCGGCCAGCTCCCTTAATAATGGAAAACTAGTCCCCCAGTTTTCTATAGCGTGCCGTAGATTTGGACAAATAGACGAAGCATTGTGCATGGACTTTAGGTCGCCAGAGACTACCATCAATGTTCCATCACGACTGTCCGATTTAAGAGAAGCTAGTTTCATTGAAGTCTCCGCATTTTTCGCGATTTTTCAGAAAGTTTGGTAAATATTCGTAAAGTTCTTGTATTGATTTTGTAGCGGCCCCCAGGTATCGATCCGGCCGAATCCATGCGGCCTCAGCATCTAAGTCCATGAGCAGCTTGGCCGCCTCCTCTTGTTCTGAGGCGTTAACCCAAAAAATGCTGTCTTTAATCCCTTCAGGTCGAGTGTTGCTGATGATCACGTGTCTGTAACCTGATACATCATCCATTAAATCGTCACTTGGCTGGACACGAAACTGTGTGGCGGGTCGGCCCTCTATATCTGTGTTTGAGTTTGATCGCGGAGCTGTGAGCGAACTTGGACCCAGTTTTGGTGTGATTGATCGCATTTCGCCCGACCGAGTCCGATGACCTGAGACGTCGTTTAGGGCGTCATTGTGATTTATTGAACGAATGATTTGACCGATTTTAATGGCCATTTCGACGTAGGCGCGAGCATGAGGATTTCGCTCATCCTCGTAACTGTCCAACAGTGGATGTTCTGCATCTTTGTTGATAACGGATGCCAATTTCCAGGCTAAGTTGAATGCGTCTCTGATTCCCATACACATCCCCTGTCCTAAAAATGGTGGCGTAACGTGAGCCGCGTCACCAGCGAGAAATATTCGGCCGTGACGCCAGTTTCTTGCGACTTGGGACTTGAAGGTATAGACCGCTTTCCGCTCGAGTAACGCCTCATCTGATGTAATCCATGGTTTCAGTAATGACCAGATGTGATCAGGCTTTGTGACACGGTTCTCATCTTCAGTATCCAATAAGGTTATCTCCCATCGGCGGCGGTTACCTGGACCTCGACAGTAGGTCATCGGTCGGTCTGGCCGACAAAACTGGATTGAATGATCGCCAAGATCGGGTCTATCTTTTTTGAGGATTAGGTCGATGACGAGCCATCTCTCTTGGAATCCATAATCATCAATTTCTGATTTAATCATTGTCCTGGTCTGGGAATTGGCCCCATCACAGCCAATTACATATCGAGCGCGATAGGTTTCCGAACGATTGGTCGATCCCGTTTGAGTGCGGATCACTGCCTCAGTCTCGGTTTGATCGATCGAAGTAGCCCTTGTACTGGTCTTCAATGTCACCAAATCATAACCCTCGAGCTTCTTGCGCAGTAAGCGCTCGAGATCGGGCTGATGTAGTCGGTAGCTTGCGTTCCAACCCTGGGAGGTGATGTCTTGCGGCCTGGGCCAGTCCAACAGGAGATTATTTTCCTTATCGACAAATCTCATACCAGGGTTGACCCGAACCATCGGTAGTAGCTCATCCGCTATCCCGATATTCTGGAATACACGCATAATTTCGTCGTCGAAATGAACAGCCCGCGGTAAATCGTAGATCTGTGCCTCGCGTTCTAGGATGAGAACTGATAGACCCTGCATCGCGAGTAGATTGGCAAGTGTTGCGCCGGTTGGGCCTAGGCCAATGACGGCCGTGTCGAATACTTTCATGTCTAGACCCGCTTTTGAAAAAGCCACGGACAGTCGGCTAATTGTGGTGCCCGTTGACCGTCTTTTGCTATCTGTAAACGCTTGTCTTGAAAAGTCTTCCGCTCATTTTCTGGCAGATACAGTCTTTCGTGTCCCCAGAAACTGGGCCCGAGTGTTATTTCATGAGGCACCCATGTTTGTGGGTCAATAATTCGGCCACCCCATCCACTTTCTACAAAGAAACCTGATGGGGTATAGGCGTAGTAGCTGATCATGTAGTCGTTTGTGTGACGCCCGATGGTATACGCGATATCTGCCAGACCTGTTTGGGCTAGGTCATATCCCTGTCCCACATCATCAAGGTTGTCATATTCGATCATGAAATGATGGAATCCACTGTTTTTAGACCCCACGAAGGCGAGGCTGTGGTGACGCTCGTTCACGTGAAAGAAATATAGCGGGATTGGACTATTTCCGTAATCGCTCAACTGGAACCCCATTATTTCACGGTAAAAAACTACGATTTGATCAATATTATCAACATGCAAGACTACATGCCCCATGCCCAGCGGTCCTGTTCTGAAGCCCTCGATGGGACGACCAGGCACAAATTGAACCTGACTTTGTTCTGGCCTCCACACTAGTTCGACTCGAAATCCAGCAGGATCAATAAACCAGAGGAGATCCTTCACATACCGCTCTGACTTGAGGCTTTGGGGTCCATGGAAAACTGCAATCCCGTTCGCCTCGAGGCGACTACCGAAGACCTCTAGATCGGCTTTTGTTTCAACCTCCCACCCGATGCAGGCAATTGATTCATCGCGTTCGTCGGATACGAATAAACGTTGTGCCTGATCATCCATACGGAAGACTGAGGTGCCACCAGCTGTGTCGAATAGCTGCATGCCCAGTACTTTCGTTGCAAAAGCGGCCCAATCGTCGTTGAGGGTTGATTTGATTCCGATATAGCTAAGTGCTTTGATCATAATGCTCAGGTTTGCACCTTAAGAAACCACTGTTTTTATGTGACAAAGTACCACGTTTATCCGAACAGAGAATTTGTTTCTAAGGAAAAAGCCGGATCAGGAAAAGTGTGATTGATGGGAATAGTAGCAGTATAGATACCCGGACCAGATCGCTCGCAAAAAATGGGAGTACACCCTTAAATGTCTCCGATATCGGAATGTCGCCTGCCATTTTGTTGATTATAAAAACGTTAAGACCAACCGGTGGTGTGATTAGACCAACCTCGACCACGATCAAGGTAAGAATTCCGAACCAGATCGCTGTCTCTTCTGCAGTTAGACCGAAATCAAGTGTCATGATGAGAGGAAAAAAAATTGGGATGGTAAGCAAGATCATTGCCAGGCTATCCATCAAACATCCCAGAACCAGATACAACAGGAGAATGAGTACCAAGACATAGATTGGCGCTATGTTCGCCTCGGTAACGAGATCTACGAGGAATACAGGTAATTGCGAGAGTGCTATCAGAGAGTTAAAGAATTCTGCTCCAAGCAAAACCAAAAAAATCATCGCAGACGTGAGGGCGGTACTTTCGATAACCTCTAAGAGCTTCGCAAAATTGAAGTCTTTCTGAAAAGACGCTACCAGCCCCGTACCAAAAGCACCAATGGCAGCGCCCTCTGTTGGGGTAAACCATCCCATATAGATACCGCTGATCATGGTTATAAAAATCAGTAGGACATGCCAAATAGATACCGATAGTTTTAATCTCTCACGCCAGTTGATCCTGATTGAAGCTGGTCCCGCGTCTGGACTAATTCGGACATAGATTGCGACCGCAAGCATGTAACCGATTGCTGCCATTGCACCAGGGACAAAAGCTGCCAGAAACAGCTTTGCGATGTTTTGTTCGGTGAGAATGGCGAAGATAATGAGGATCACTGAGGGTGGGATCAATATTCCTAACGTGCCACCTGCGGCGAGCGCGCCTGTGCTCAGGGCTGGCGAATAGCCTAAGCGCCGCAGTTCCGGCAGCGCAACTTTGCCCATCGTAGCGGCGGTGGCCAAGGATGAACCACAAATAGCACCAAAACCGGCACAACCTCCGATCGCAGCCATTGCGACCCCGCCTTTTCGATGACCCAAGAATGCGCTTGCACATTTGAACAATGACTCACTCATGCCAGCTTTCGTCGCGAAATTCCCCATCAAAAGAAACAGCGGTATCACTGATAAAGAGTAGTTGGAGAATAAATGCCAGGCGTTGGTTTTCATTTGGGAAAATAGCGGTAACCAGCCAGCGATGGTGGCCGTTCCTAGAGCCCCAACGATCAGCATTGCGAGACCAATTGGTACCCTGATCACGAGCAATGCGAATAAAATTGGAAAGGCCAGTATCCCGATTGTTAACCGTTCCATTCTATTAACTGGTCCTTGGGGCCTGAAGACAATGGGATACGAGGCTGTATATGGCGCAGGCCGTCAACAAATAAAAAGAGACTAAGACCGGGATAAACGGAATCCAGACTGGTATCTGAAGAAGCATGGTTTCTTCACCGTATTTGTAGAAATCTTGAATACCTACGGTCATGCGCATTGAGAAAGTTGCCGAGACCACGACGAAGATTAGATCTGTAAATATTTCCAAGCTGTGGATAAGTTTTGGGGGAAATCTCGCTGAAAAAAAATCGACTGTTACGTTTCCTTTTTTCAGGAGACACAATGGCAGGAATGATGAAATTGCGATCGCACAACCCATCTCTACAAGTTCAAAATCGCCGACCAGCGGGCTCGCAAATAGGGTGCGACCAGCGATAGACGTCGCATTGACGGCCACAAGGATGACTAGTGTAAAGCCTCCAAAAAAAGCGGCATAGGTTGAGTATCTGTGAAGGAGAAGCCCGACCCAATTCACTGGGCCGGACCCAATTATTTTCAATGGACTCGACGGTTCCGGATCACTCATACTTTTTGATTAAGTTACGAGCCTGATCGACGAGTTTCTTTCCATCTAGGCCCCGTGATCCCGAGTTATTGATCCAGTCGGAAACGAGTTGGTCACCGATTGTCTGCATTTCCTTCAAAGGTGCCCCTGATAGCTCATGGAATTGCCCACCAGCTTTCACGGCAAGACCCCGAGCAGGATCTTCAAAACTATCCCAAAGTTCACCCGCAAGCTTTGCTAATGCCATCCCAGCATTTTTGTCGATGATGGCCTTGTGTTTTGCGCTCAAGGACTCGTACTTGGCCTTGTTCATGATGAACAAAAATGGGCTGGTATATAAGCCCCGCGAGCCAGCAATATTTGTGTGCGCTTTTGTCAGCTCCTGTAGCTTGAACGACGGCATAATCTCCCATGGGACGACCATTCCATCGATTACTCCTTTCGAAAGCGAGGGAGCTACTTTCGGTACAGGCATCCCCACCGGTGTAGCGCCGAGCTTTTCTAACATTTGAGTAATTGGCCGGGTTGGGCCACGCATTTTTAGACCTTTAAGATCTGATGCCGATTTGATTAAGCGATTTTTTGTATGAATTTTCCCGGGCGCATGCACGTGAACAGCAAGAACTTTATAGTCTTTCAGATCCTCAGCCGCCACTGTATCGACGTACTCTTGAATGGCCTGAGATGTGGCGGTTGCGGTTGCAGGCATGAACGGTAATTCAAACACCTCTAATCTAGGGAATCGACCAGGGGTATAACCAGCTACTGTCCATACGATGTCAACGACCCCGTCCCTCACTTGGTCGACGAGTTGAGGAGGTGCGCCGCCTAACTGCATCGATGGATACATTTCTACTTTGATTTCGCCGTTCGATTCGCTGGCCACTTTATCAGCCCAAGGCTTCACGAACTTTGCATTTGAGTTGGCTGGCATCGGAACGAAGGTATGGAACTTTAACGTAACCGACTCCGCTAGTGCGAACTGCGATGTTGATAATGTGAACATCGCCAAGCCTACGAGTTTAAGGATATTTTTCATAAGTTTTCTCCAATCGACGTAGTTTTTTATTTTCGTCGTCGATAGAAAAATAACTGATTTATCTGCCCCTCGCCAATGATTATCGATCGTGTTTTGGGATAGATTTACACTTATTTCGTTTAAAGGGTGGATTTTGTTTTAGCCTCTCACGTAGAGAGTAATATCCTCCGGTATCCGGTTTCGCAATACTCGTTGCGCATTTGGTAGATCATTTGTCTCAATCCACACCCCCACTTCCTGTTCATCAAAACCTTGGGCGATCCAGCGTTTCGTTAGTCGTCGTTTCAATGATCTTAGGTCTAATTCCAGAAACACCGTCAGGTTCCAGTAGTCGCTTAAATCCCTCCAAATGGGTTCGTCAAGAAGTAAATAGTTCCCCTCAACAATAACCAAATCATCGTGATAGGGAATTGGATATGCACAGTTGATTGCGTGCTCTGTGTCACGATCGAAGGCGGGTACGTAGATCTCTTCCTTTTTCTCAAGTCGTCGGAGCAAGTCAGCGAAGCCGTTTACATCGAATGTTTCTGGTGACCCTTTTCGGTTTCTTAAGCCTCTTTCAATGAGTATCGAGTTATCCAAATGAAACCCGTCCAGGGACAGATATGAACAAATATTTAGTCGGTCGGCTAATGTCTGAGCCAACGTTGTTTTACCGGAAGCAGGGGGGACCTGCCACCGCAATTAACTTACGGTGGATAGTGTGTTTTCGCACGGTCTCTATGTCGTCAACGAGACAATCTACTTGATCTTCCCAGTTAGTTACCATGCCGATGTTGCAGTCCCAGTAGGTTTGATTAAAAAGACAGGACGGATATCAACAGCATGGTGTTTTTATTTTGAATCTTAGTCCAGCACTAAGAACTATTTTGTTATTATCTTGCTGCTGACTCGCTTATATATAAGTGGACCTATTAGTCGGCACAGTTGGCGACCAATTTTTGTTTTATCTGTAGTGGCAATAGTGTTTCTATGGAGACTAATTGATCCTTACTGATTTGCGAGGCCGATACCAATTCGGATTTGGACGATTTATGGAAAGAGACTACGACGACATTCCCGGTACTTATCCCCTTGATAGTAGAACCTATAGAAAGGGTTACCACGTCAACATGTTTCTGATGAGCCTGAACGACGCCGAGTGTCGAGATAAATTTGCGGAGGACGAGCAAGCGTACCTGGATACCTTTAGGATGACCGAGGATCAGAAGAGCGCGGTTTTGGACCGTCGGTTCCTCGATCTCCTGAAGTTGGGGGCTAATGTTTATTACGCGTTCAAGCTGATTTCATTCGATAGACAGCCGCCACAAGTGATGTATGGGCAGATGGCAGAGCCTAGGCTGACATTTGACGAATTTCAGCAAATGATGATTGATGGTGGTCGTCCAATCGACGGTAACCGCTCTGTTGAGGAGTGGAAAGATGGCTAAGCTAATTGCCGGGATGGGCACATCTCATGTCCCCGGTTTGGGCGCGGCCATGGATAACGGCAAAACTCAGGAACCCTATTGGAAGCAACTTTTCGAGGGTTTGGAGCCTTTAAGAGCCTGGCACCGGGCCAATACTCCAGATGTTAATATTATTGTCTACAACGACCACGCTACAGAGTTTTCCCTTGATAGTTATTCGACATTCACTGTTGGGGTTGGTGAAAACTTCGAACCTGCGGATGAGGGCTGGGGTCCTCGTCAAGTTCCAAGCATGAGCGGCTATCCTGATTTGGCGTGGCATATTGTCGAGTCGGCGATGGCCGAAGAGTTCGATCTTGCTGTACATGCGAGCATGGACTTAGATCACGGGTTCACCGTACCTTTATCGATCGCGTACGGACAACCAAAAGAATGGCCAGCTGCAGTGGTTCCGGTATGCGTCAATGTTATTCAGCATCCTCTGCCCACGGCCCTGCGCTGCTACAAGCTGGGTCAAGCCATAGGCAGGGCGGTGGCGTCATTTCCTGAACAGATCAATGTCGGCATCTGGGGTACCGGGGGCTTATCGCATCAGCTCGGAGGTGAGCGAGTGGGTGTTGTTAACCCGGAATTTGATCAAAAGTTTCTTGATAATTTGAGTAGAGATCCACTCGCAAATACTCGGATTTCCCACACAGAATTTATGCGTGAGGCAGGCTGTGAGGGCGTGGAGATGATTATGTGGAACGTAATGAGAGGGGCACTGGAAGACGATGTCGATGAAGTATTCCGGCTCTATCATATCCCGGTATCAGCGACCGCCTATGGCGCCATTATCCTCGAGAATAAGTAGAACAGGAGAACCGTTTAATGAGTAAAGTTCGCATCGGCGTCGCCGGAGCCAACGGAGCGTTTGGATCGAAACACCTAGATGCGTTGGCACAGATTGAGGAGGTAGAAATTGTAGCCGCGATGGCTACTACCTTGGATAAGGCCGATCGCATCTCAGATAAATATTCAATCCCGAACCGATTCGATGACTACGATCAGATGCTTGGTTTGTCGGATTTGGATGCGGTGATACTGGCAACCCCTACCCAGATTCATGCTGAGCAGGGTCTTAAAGCAATGGCTGCCGGTAAACACGTCCTTATCGAGATACCGATGGCAGATACATTGGCCGACTCAGAGGTACTCGTAGCCAAACAAAAGGAGACAGGGCTTGTGGCGATGGCGGGACATGTTCGTCGGTTTAATCCGTCTCATCAGTGGGTCCACAATAAAATTATCGCGGGTGAATTGTCTGTTCAACAAATGGATATTCAGACTTATTTCTTCCGGCGAACTAATATGAACGCAAAGGGTGAGCCCCGATCTTGGACCGACCACCTGCTTTGGCATCATGCCTGTCACTCAATCGATCTGTTTCGATATCAGGCCGGTGAAGAGGTGACCGAAGTTCACGCCATACAGGGACCAACTCACCCTGATCTGGGAATCGCTATGGATATGTCGATTTTGATGAAGACGGAGACCGGGAAGCTTTGCACGTTGTCATTATCGTTCAATAATAATGGCCCTCTTGGGTCCTACTTCAGATACATCTGCGACAATGGAACTTACATCGCGAGTTATGATGACTTATACGACGGTCACAATAATCAAATAGATGTCTCTGATGTCGATGTTTCGTTAAATGGGATAGAACTGATCGACCGCGAGTTCGTGTCCGCAATCTTCGAGGACAGAGAACCCAATAGCTCCCTGGAGCAGTGCTTGCCGGCGATGAGAATCATGCACGAAATTGAACAGAAGATGACGAAATGATTACTCTTTCTAGAGCCCATTGAAACATCCAATTCGCAACCTTCCTTATAGCCTAGGCATGGTCGCCATGTGCTCAAGAAAATATAAACTGAATACCGCTACGATTGGTGGGGAAATCAGATGACTGCTTTATTTAACTTGTCTATGAAGCAAAATATTTGCTTTGTCGGATTTGGAGAGGCGGGAGAAGCTCTGTCAGGTGGGTTCGTTTCCCAAGATCCATTGGCTTGGGACTTGAAACTTGAGGCAGACGAACCGACCTGTCGTGATCGCATTACTCGTGCGCAATTTATACCTGCTAGTTCGTTAACCGATGCCTTGACTGACGTTGATTGGGTTGTCAGTTTGGTAACCGCTGATCAAGCAGCGCAGGCTTGTCAGGCAGTATGCAAGACCGTGAAATCTCGTTTTATGTATCTCGAAATGAACTCGTGTTCACCCCGAACAAAACGCGCAAACGCTGAAATGGTCACAGACGCGGGTGGCGAACTAGTGGACGTCGCGATTATGAGCCCTGTGAACCCCTCACGGATCGAGACCCCGCTATTAGTTTCAGGCCCCTCGGCAGAGCGTTGTGTGAAATTCTTGGACTATTTCGGTTACAACGCGTCTTTTTGTGGGATGAAAGTTGGCCAAGCGTCTGCTCTAAAAATGACGCGCTCAATAATGATTAAGGGTGTTGAGGCCCTGAGTGCAGAGTGTTTCCTGACCGCGGAGCGATTAGGAATCCAGCCGGAAATTGTTACGTCCCTGACGAGAAGTTTTGAGGGTTTGGACTGGCTGAAGTGCGGTGGTTACAACTTGGAGCGAATGTGCAGGCATGGAATACGTAGAGCTGCTGAGATGCGTGAAGCTGTTGCGACTATTGAGGAGGCCGGGTTACCTGCTGACATGACGCGTTCCACAGTCGAGTGGCAGCAACGTGTCGGTGATCTAGGGTTGTCTCTGGACACCGATGACTTGGTCATTGTCAGCCGATCGATCAACGAAAAGTTGAACGGTGATCGTTGAGACGGTGCGCAATGCTGCTGGCTCTCGAGTCGGATTTTTTATACCTCAGCAGTTATCTTGTTATTTGTGAAATTAAGACCGAGTGAATAGATTGTGATGGTGCAAAGTTAGGAAACACTATGATCATTGATTGCCATGGGCATTACACCACCACTCCTCCCGGCGTTGGAGCCTATAGAGAGGCACAAAAGGAAGCGGTTGGAAAGGAGCCTTCGTTTAAAGGAGAGAAAGGTTCGATCGATATAACCGACGATGAGATCCGGGAATCGATTGAGAAAAATCAGCTGAGACTTCAAGAGGAACGTGGGACTGACCTAACAATTTTTTCTCCGCGCGCGAGTTGGATGGGACACCATATCGGTAACGAGTGGACAAGTTTATATTGGACCGAGCACCAAAACGATATCATTCGACGTGTTTGTGATTTGTTTCCTAAGAACTTTGCGCCGGTGGCACAGCTTCCCCAGTCTCCTGGCGTGGCGCCCAAAAAGTCAGTGCCTGAGATTCGTCGTACTGTTGAGGAAATGGGGTTTTTAGGTGTCAACCTAAATCCCGATCCGTCAGGCGGATATTGGCAGGATCAGTCGTTAGCTGATAAGTCGTTCTATCCAATCTATGAAGTGATGTGTGAGCTCGATATTCCAGCGATGGTTCACGTCAGCGCTGCGTGTAATGACTGCTTTTATACCACGGGATCGCACTATCTCGGTGCCGATACTACGGGCTTCCAGCAGCTGGTGATGTCTGAGGTATTCAAAGATTTTCCATCCCTGAAGATTATCATTCCTCACGGTGGAGGTGCTGTTCCTTACCACTGGGGACGTTTCCGTGGCATCTTGCAAGATCAGGGATATCCTCCACTCGAGGAGTCCGCGTTGAACAATATCTACTTCGATACCTGCGTATATCATCAACGAGGGATTGATTTATTGTTGGACATCGTTCCGGTCAAAAATATTTTATTTGCGTCGGAGATGATTGGAGCAGTTCGGGGTATTGATCCAGAGACTGGGTACTACTTCGATGACACCAAACGATACATCGACAATAACACCAAACTAACGACCGATGAAAAACAACAAATATTCTCTGGCAACGCTCTTCGAGTGTTCAGCAGATTAAAGCTCGAGGACTGATATGGATAAGAATGTGGTTGTTCAGAATATTGATCGTGTTAGCAATGAGGTGCGGGACGGACTGGCGCGATGCGGCGTGGCTACGGTCCATGAGGCTCAGGGTCGACGCGGGTTATTGGCTGATTACATGTGTCCGATACAGCAAGACGTATCGGTCGCAGGGAATGCGATCACGATCTCGGGTGCGGCTGGCGATAATTGGATGATGCACGTCGCCATCGAGCAATGTCAGGCCGGTGACATTTTGGTATTTGCTCCGACCTCACCGTCGAACCATGGTTTTTTTGGGGACCTACTCGCTACCTCGGCACAGGCTAGAGGTGTGGTGGGTTTGATTGTAGAGGGTGGGGTCAGAGACACCAAGATTTTGAGGGAAATGAATTTTCCTGTGTGGGCAAAGCACGTATTTGCGCAGGGGACAATAAAGGAAACCCTTGGCTCTGTGAACATTCCTCTAGTTTGCGCCGACGAACTTATTAATCCCGGTGACGTGGTGATTGCAGACGACGACGGTGTGTGCGTGGTAAGACGTGAGGAGGCGGAGTCGGTTCTCGCTTCAGCGCTCGACCGAGAGGCAAAAGAGGAAGATAAGAGGCTGAGGCTCGCGAGTGGTGAGCTTGGTCTTGATATCTACAACATGCGATCAAAGCTCGCTGAAAAAGGCCTGAAGTATGTCTAATGGCATTCCCTGCGTGTGGATGCGCGGCGGAACCTCAAAAGGCGGTATTTTTAACGCGGTTGATCTACCAACCGATGAGAACACAAGGAATCAGTTGCTCCTGGAGATAATGGGATCTCCAGATCACAGACAGATTGACGGGATGGGCGGGTCAGATCCACTAACCTCAAAGGTTGGTGTCGTCAAAAAGTCATCACGTCCGGACTGTGATATCGATTATCTCTTCCTTCAAGTATTTGTTGATCAAGCGATCGTTACCGATGCACAGAATTGTGGAAATATTTTGGCGGCTGTTGGCCCTTATGCGGTTGAGCAGGGGTTGGTGAAGGCGACCGGAAACGTGACAACGGTAACTGTCTTTATGGAAAATACCAACCAGACCGCGGTACTACAGGTCCAGACCCCGAATGGGAAAGTGACCTACCAGGGCGATGCTCAAATCGATGGGGTGCCCGGGAAATCTGCTCCCGTGACCTGCGAATTTAAAGAAACCGCAGGCTCAACCTGTGGTGCCCTATACCCAAGTGGTAACCTCGTGGACTCAATCGACGGTATCGACGTCACCCTGATCGACAATGGGATGCCTGTGGTTGTCCTAAATGCCTCCGACTTTGGAATAAGTGGCACGGAACCACGCGATGAGCTAGACAACAATGTAGATCTGAAGAGGCGGCTAGAGTCTATTCGATTACAGGCCGGCCCTATGATGAGTCTTGGGGATGTGGCAGAGAAATCTGTTCCCAAGATGAGTTTGGTGAGTGCGGCAACGAAAGGTGGTTGCATTTCTACTCGTACATTTATCCCCCACCGTTGCCACGCATCAATCGGCGTACTTGGCGCGGTCAGCGTGGCGACGGCGGCGATTACCGTGGGGACAGTGGCGCGCCGAATAGCGAATGTTTCTGACCATGCAGAGAAGACGCTCCCGATTGAGCATCCGACTGGAGAAATGACCGTCATTGCTCACACGAAAGGCGATCAAGTAATAAGTGCTGCGTTACTCCGAACTGCGAGGAAACTATTTGAGGGCACTGTTTTTCCTCTAGAGAAGTGAGAATTCTATGGATCCAGATTATTTACCATTTCATCCAAACCCGAAGAAGCCATCTTATGAACCACCCGCCGGTGCGGTTGACGCGCATTGTCACGTGTTTGGCCCAGCTGATCGGTTTCCCTACCACCCAAAGCGTAAATACACACCGTGTGATGCACCAAAAGAAAAGTTATTTGAATTAAGAGATTATCTTGGTTTTTCGAGAAATGTAATTGTTCAAGCTAGCTGCCACGGATCAGATAACGCGGCCCTTGTTGACGCACTAGAAGCATCTGGTGACCTGGCCCGGGGTGTGTCTGTTTTGTCGTCCGATGTCACTGATCATGAGCTCAGCCAACTAAACAATGCCGGCGTCCGAGGAGTCCGTTTCAACTTTGTGAAGCGTTTAGTGGACTCAACCCCTCGACAGGTTTTTATTGATCTTGCCGATCGTGTCAAAGCTTTCGATTGGCATATCGTGGTTTACTTCGAGAGCCCAGATCTTGAGGAACTTAGGCCCTTTATCGAATCGCTTGCCAAGGATCAGGTGGTTGTCGTTGATCATATGGGTCGGCCAAATGTCAGTCTCGGCCCAGAAAGCGCTGAGTTTGGGGCATTTATGTCATTACTGAATGAAAATACCAATATTTGGACCAAAGTCAGTTGCCCAGAACGGTTGACCCAGCAGCCGCCTGATTACTCTGATGTTGTGCCGTTCGCCAAGGCGCTAGTTGAGGCATTCCCGAACCGGGTTCTGTGGGGGACTGATTGGCCTCATCCAAACATGAAATCGCACACTCCTGACGACGGTACTCTGGTTGATGTGATTCCGCTGATTGCCGAGACCGAAGAACTACGAAAAAAGCTTCTTATCGAAAATCCGATGCGTCTCTATTGGACCTCTTGACTTGAATTTTTAAGTTCTCATCTGCTGTAACGGATGAGTTTGGTAACAGAAAGGTAAGTGATGGCAACTAAAACAGTGAAACTAGGTGACATAAGTGTAAAGGCGATCGGGTATGGGTGTATGGGTCTTTCTCAGGCCTATGAGCCTTGTAGTGAAGAGCAGAGCGTGCGGACGCTCAACGCTATCCTCGACATGGGTTACGACCACTTGGACACCGCAGCCTTGTACGGTTTTGGAAAGAACGAAGAGTTACTCAAAAAAGCGATCGGACACCGCCGATCAGAGTACTTTTTGGCTTCCAAGTGTGGCCTATACCGCGACGCCAGCGGTAAACGTGAAATAAATGGCCGGCCGGACGTTCTGAAACAAACTTGTGACGACAGCCTGCGCCGGCTTGGCACCGACTGTATCGATTTGTATTACCTGCACCGGATCGATCTGAACGTACCGGTCGAAGAAAGTCTTGGGGCACTGATTGATATGAGGGCTCAAGGGAAGATCAGGTTCATCGGTCTATCTGAGCCGTCACCGGAGACATTGAAGAAAGCTCTAGGAATTTGCTCGATCGCGGCAGTGCAGTCGGAACTGTCATTATGGACAAGGCAACCCAATGTAGCGGTGTCAGAATTGTGTGAGCAAAGCGACATCACGTTTGTCTCATACTCACCATTAGGTCGCGGTTTTATGGGGGGCATCGTACGAGACATGTCGACCCTGGGAGAGAAAGACATCCGACACACGATGCCCCGTTTCCAGGGTAATGATTTTAAGAAAAACCTCGAGAAATTGGATCAATTGACTCTGTTGGCGGTCGAGCATGATCTAAGTGTGGCCCAGATCGCACTGGCATGGGTCATCGCCCAGGGTGACCATGTGCTCGCGATACCGGGCACACGTTTTGAGGATCGGGCAAAAGAGAATCTTGATGCCGCAAGTGCTGTGGTAAGTGAAAATGTTATTTCAAAAGCAGCCTCGATCTTGAGCCCTGAATCAATAATCGGTGAGCGATGGTCAGAGACTATTCTCAGAGAGGTCGACTCGGAACAGTTTCGTTTTTCGTGACTTGGTCTCGAGGAAGGTCTAGTCACGATGTGATTACTAACACGTCGTTTTGAAAAAAGTTTGAAACGGCCCCCAGTAGTCTGTACTGTGCGCACTTCTCAGCGCATAGCGGGCTCGCGTTGAGTGATCCCTCGACGGATCGTATGGCGGAGCTTGCTTAAGACGATTTGTCGTCAAACAATGTGGGAACATGATGCGCTTTCAAGACTTAGGCTTGTTGCCTGAACTCGTCTCTAACGCGGGCTATGGCGCCGCGACCCCGGTGCAGTCTGAATCGATCCCTGCAATCCTCAATGGCTGTGATATTTTGGCTGGTGCGCAAACAGGGACAGGAAAAACAGCTGCATTCATTCTGCCGGTGATACAGAAATTATACGCAGCTACCAGTGTTCGCTCACCTCGAGCACTTGTTCTCGCACCCACGCGTGAGCTTGCGGTCCAGGTCGCTGACAGCGCGCGAAGGTATGGAAAAGGACTCGGTCTGAAGCAGACGAGCATCTTCGGTGGTGTCAGTTATGGCGGCCAGTTCAGAGCCATTAAGTCTGGTCTTGATCTTGTTATCGCAACACCTGGTCGCCTGATCGACCACCTCAATCAGGGCTCGATTGATCTTTCTAAGGTACAGATGTTGATTCTTGATGAGGCCGATCGGATGCTTGACATGGGATTTATCCGCGACATTGAAACGGTGATATCAAGGTGTCACGAGAAACGGCAGACGCTACTTTTTTCGGCGACTTACAACAGCGCCATCAAGAGACTGGCCTCTAAATATCTCGTTAATCCTGTCGAGGTGGCTGTGTCCAAAGGAAATACCGTTTCTGAATCAGTCGATCAGACCTTTGTCCACGTGGATCAGCATCGGAAACGAGAGCTGCTGACACAAATGATAGGCCTCAATGATATGCATCAGGTGCTTGTGTTTACCAAAACCAAATACGGTGCCGACAAGTTGGCAAAGGCACTGACAGGTGATGGTTTGCCCGCGGTGGCAATGCACGGAAATAAAAGTCAAGCGCAGCGGACAAAAGCCCTCCAGAAGTTTAAACGCGGCGCGGCGCGGGTGATGGTGGCGACGGACGTTGCAGCGCGCGGTCTAGACATCCAGAAACTTCCTTTCGTTATAAATTTCGAGTTACCGATGGTGGCAGAGGATTACGTCCACAGAATAGGTCGCACGGGACGAGCT
Organism: uncultured Gammaproteobacteria bacterium; assembly: GCA_913042205.1. GTDB lineage: Bacteria > Pseudomonadota > Gammaproteobacteria > Pseudomonadales > Litorivicinaceae > HIMB30. Next base: position 9,987 of record CAJWIY010000004.1, on the reverse strand, counting down.
GGCGAAAAAGGCGACGCTATCTCATTTGTTTGTGCGACAGAGCATCGACTAATGAGAGAGATCCAACATTTGCTAAAAATTAATGTTGAGTTTGAGGTGGCTGATGGATTCGAGCCAGCAATTCAGTTTCCGGTGAAAAAGCAAAAAAATAAACCTCAACCACGGAAACACGGATCTCGTGGGCGAACTAACGGTAATGCCAGCCATAAACAAAAAAACCAGACGGACAAAACTCGTAATCGTTACGGAGACGAAATGATTTCGAAAAAAAAGACTGGCAAGCAAACACAAGCTCGTTTAAATCAGTCGCCCTCAGGGGGAGATGATCGCCTGGAAAAGCAAAAACAGTGGGGTCATGATTCTACGTCTCCTAGCGCAAAGAAACGCCAGAAGTCACGACTAGGGAAGGCAAAACATTGGTCTGATAACCCAAAACAATCCGCTAAACATGGGGGATCTCAAAATCAACGAGATGGATTTGCGCCTCCTAAGCGAAAACCAGGCAAGCGGGCAATTTCAGCTTGATAAGGCCGAAAATCTGGGATAGCACGAGTACTGACCACGCCACTTTTTAAGGCGGACGATTGTGGGCCCAGCCAGTGTTATTCTTTCTTAACTAATCTGACGGAGTTTTAGAGGTTTTGGTTGAGTGATCTACGATTTCTTTGCGTGCCGTGTGACGGTATCGGTCCGGAGATTGCCGATGCAACTGAGTCGGTACTCGACACTCTTATTTCGGAGTTAGGTCTCTCCATTGACCTGGAGCGTGATTTAGCCGGGTTTGATTCGTTAAAAAAGTATGGAATCACACTCCGTGAAGAGCTCCTAGAAAAGGCCGAGACTGATTTCGATGGTGTAATTTTGGGGCCCATGTCAACCATGGATTATCCGTCTGTCGCTGACGGTGGAAGAAATGTGTCGGGAGGTTTTAGGATCGGGCTCGACTTGTACGCAAACGTGAGGCCGGCCAGGTCGAGACCCAGTATTCAAAATAAGGCACCGGGCATGGATCTGGTAATTTATCGGGAAAACACAGAAGGTTTTTATTCCGATCGTAATATGTATCAAGGGGTTGGTGAGATGATGCCAGACCCAGACATGGCACTCTCGGTGCGAAAAATTTCTAGACGTTGCTGTATGAGAATCTGCAGGCAGGCCTTTGATGCAGCATCCAGGCGACGAAAAAAAATTGCCGCAATCCACAAAGCCAATATTTTTTTTATGACCGATGGTTTGTTCCTTGAGTGTTTCAGGGCGGTATCGAACGAATATCCAGATGTTGAGACCGAAGAGATCCTGATCGACGCATTCGCTGCTCTCTTGATTCGCCAGCCTGAAGTCTATGATGTAATCGTCACAACCAATTTTTATGGCGATACTTTATCTGATCTGGCTTCTGAACTGTCTGGGTCGCTCGGTCTCGCTGGATCAATTAATACTAATGCCGAAAATGGTCGCTGTATGGCCCAGGCTCAGCACGGGTCTGCGCCAGATCTAGCGGGGAAAAATGTCGCGAATCCTACTTCCCTTATCCTGTCGCTTGCGATGATGCTGACATGGATCGGCGACCATCGTGGTAATACAAAATTGAGCGAAGCCGGACGTTTGACTGAAATGGCTATTGATCAGGTTTTGAGCAATCCAGAAAACTGGCCAAGAGATTTGGGTGGGTCCGTCAATACTGATGAATTCGGTCACCGCGTGTGCGCTGCAGTTGGTAAGCTAGCTCGTACATCGGTGGTAATATTGTAACCATGTTTGCAGAATTACTTAGACAACTGATCCACGAGAGACCGATCATGGCGCTAGGCCTCTGTTGGATCGAGGGCTTTGTTGTTGGTGCGTTACTAATTTACTGGCTGTTCGTGTGAACGCAAAGGTTCATGGAAGCTCCGAACCATCTGAGTGGATAAAGAAGAAACTGGACTCTGTTGGTGGTCCTGTAGGGCATGCGGTTGATATAGCCTCAGGTGCAGGTAGGCACAGTTTTCTGTTGTCAAATATAGTCTCTGATGTGACCGCTATAGACCGGAACCCCGAGTTATCGAAATATTTTAGAGATACTCATATTCATTTCCGGTGTATCGATCTTGAGCAAGACGCTTGGCCAATGGAAGGCCATCGTTATGACATCGTTCTGGTCTCAAATTACCTTTACCGACCTCATCTAATTAACACCATTGACTTGGTCAGCCCGGGAGGCTTTTTGGTTTACGAGACATTTGGCGAGGGGAACGAACGTTTCGGCAAACCCAGCAACCCAAATTTCTTATTAAAGCCCGGCGAGCTTAGAAAGTTTGTTGGAGACGAATTTGTCATCATTGAAGACTTTTTTGGCGAAGTAGAGGAGCCCCAGTACGCGGTGAAATCCCGCTTGTTTGCTCGACGTGTGGAACACCCGATTGAATAGTCTTCTGTCTAACGCATTTGTCGGTTATCTGACTGCGCGGGTTGCTCTTGGTATTGCCAATACAATGCTGATCGTCGCCATTGGTTGGCACCTGTATGAGCTCACAGGTGACCCATGGAGCCTTGCTCTGGTTGGCCTCATGCAGATCATCCCAGTTTACGTCTTCTTTTTTATCTCAGGGTACGCAATCGATCGTTTCCCACGAGTTTGGGTGGTCAGGGTTTGTGCCATTTTAGAGGCATCAGCCGTGATCGGCATCGCGCAAGTTTTGACACAGGAAAATCCTGACCGTTTTATTCTTTATGGCCTGATTTTCCTGCACGGCACAGGACGCGCGTTTCACGGCCCTGCGCTTCATGCCATCGTTCCCAATATCGTATCGCGTAAGCTCCTAGACAGGGCGATCGCAATGAGCAGTACCTCATGGAACGGGGCGTCCATTGTAGGACCAGTGATTGCGGGATATCTGATCTTAATGATCGATCGACAGGTTTATTATGTGATTGCGATAGCCTCGGCAGCAACCCTGATCGGGTACCTCTTTATCCCGTCAATTAAAATTCCTCACGAAAAGGGCGACAGGCTGAAAACGCTCCTTGCTGGGATCAAATATGTTCGCGATAAACCAATTGTCCTCGGTGGGCTCACTATCGACCTGTTGATGGTCGGTCTTGGTTCAGTCATGGTTTTATTACCGGTATTTGCCGCGGATATCCTTCACGTGGGTCCAGAGGAACTTGGATTGATGCGAGGAATGCCGGCGATCGGTAGCGTGCTGATGGGCGTGTTCCTCTCGACCAGGCGCCATGAAATTAGTAGTGCGGGTATCAAGCTTTGGATCTCTTTGATTGTATTCGCGAGCTCTATTCTGGTGTTCTCGGTCTCAGAGATTTTTGTACTGTCACTGCTAGCACTTTTCTTCTACGGAGCCTCAGACATGGTTAGCGTCAACATTCGAATGGGGATGGTTCAGGCCGCCACTCCTGAGAATCTGCGTGGACGTGTCGCGGCTGTGAATATGTTATTTATTCAGACGAGTAACGAGGGGGGTGATGTGCGCGGGGGAGCATTAGCCGGAGTGATCGGGCCCACTTTTACTGTGTTAGCAGGGGGTATCATGAGTCTCGGATTCCTTTTCTGGAGCCGAAAACAGTTCCCGGAGCTTTACGCGCTAGATAAGATCTCAGATCTCTCGCAAAAGATGCAGAAAAATTGATCGAGCCTCGCTCATCGATGGGTCCCGGGCTTACCATGGCTGCGAGTAATTACGGGAGATACCGCAGATGGTGAGATGCGGATGTCAAGAACAGCAGCAACTGGAAATTTCTGTAGCTCGGATAGTGCATCTTCGAGCTGTTTGAGGTTCTCTACTAGGTACCCCTTGATATCGAAGCCTCGTGCGATCTGGTGAAGCTCTGAGTGACCAAAATTTGCGCCATCGTCGCGAAGTCCCTCGGCCCTGAGCTTGTGAAACTCAGAACCATACCCCCCGTCATTAAATATACATGAGACCACTGGCATTCCAGTCCTTCGGATAGTTTCAAGCTCTTGGACATGCATTAAAAAGCTACCATCACCATCGAGTAGTACCGTCGGTTGCGATGTCGCGACCGCCACACCCATAGCGAAAGATAATCCGTTTCCTATTGCGCCGAATTCTCGAATGGTGAGGAACTGTTCGTGGCCTCTATTTTTCATGTGTGAGAAGAAGTAAGAGCAATGACCGGAAGAGTTAACAATTTGCCAGCCATCGGGGATTTTCTCATTTATGAGCTTGACGGCTTGTAACGGGTTTATTCCGTCCGGATATTCAAAAAACTCAGATCCATCGATGGGTGTTTCTTCAATTTCCCGCATATTTTCTGCAGTCCGGTTCGAGAAAGGCTTTTGGTCAACTTGTTGGTTCAATTCGCTCACTATCTGATAGGAATCACCTACGATAATTCGATTCGATGTCTTGTTACCTTGGAAATAGAGCTGAGGGTTGAGCGTGACTTGGATCACAAACGCATTGGGCCAGAGTTTTTGTTGGTCTGAGTTGTGGCTCGAAATCGAAGCCCCGAAGGTTACGATCAAATCAGCATCAGCGAGAAATCTGCGGGTTACTTGTGACGCAAACCCACCAGCTACTCCCAAATAAAATGGATCTTTGTGGAATAGACCTCTCGCAGGCAGCGTTGTCACAAGAAACGCATCACATTTTTCGGCGAGTACCGCTAGTTGGTGGACCGTAGCAGGCTCAGATGCACCGATACCTGCCATAATGATTGGTCGCTCTGCTTGTGTCATTGCACTGACAAGAGCTAGAACATCGTCCTTACTGGCGGAGGGCAAGCTGACAGACTCTTGATAGATTTTAAATAACGGATAGTCATTCTTCGGCGGCGCGGTGCAATTGTTATGAAGAAGATCGAACGGCGTCCCGATGACTACAGGAATTTGATCCCGCTCCGCCGTCAAGAACGCTTCTTGAATCCCTTCTTCAAATCTATGATGACTGTGCAGCGCAAGGTATCTTGCCCCGGTAGCTTCGACCAAGGGCCGCTGTTCTATTTGTTGGTTGTACCAACTTTTGTTTAGCGGTGATTCGCCGGCGAAAATGACCAAAGGGATGCTCGCTCGAACCGCCGCCGGAAGTGCGGTCGTGGTCTGGGTCAGACCAGGGCCGCAGGTGACGGTTGATACACCAATTGTTTTGGTTTTTCTGGCATATGCCATTGAGGCGGCAACCGCGCAATGCTCGTGTTGCACATAAGTAAACGTAATTCCCAGATCCGCCATGACTGCAGCGATCTGCATGTTTGCGTCCCCGAGCAGGGCGAAACAGTGCTTAACCTCTTGGTGAAAAACACAGTGAGCAAAATATTCAAAATATTTCATGACTCTAATTTATAACTAATAACAGAATATTTTCGTAAATCATGCGCAAAGCCAAGAAGGTTAGAACAATATTTAACGCCATTTTAAAGCGGTCGTCGCTTATCCGTTTTAGAAGTCGTGTCCCCACATAGGTTCCGATCGATGCCCCGATGATTAGCCCAAACAACTCTTTTGTGTAATCAATTAAATTGATTCCAATGGCGGTAAAAGCGACCACCTTTAATCCATGCTGGCAAGCCATTACTGTTGCATGGTTTGAAACGATTTGTTCTTTGCTCCAGGCCTCTTTGGGATGTGCTGACATCGCCAGTGGTCCGATCGCCCCTAAAATTAATCCCAATCCCCCTGTAATTGCTCCGCTGACTGTTGCATGAACGGACCTAAGTTTTAAATAGCTCGGTCTCCATGTGGCGATAAGAATAAAGACGCCAAGAATCAATGATCCAATCACCTGATTGAACAGGGCAATTAGTGGAATAAATGCGATAACGCCGATTAATGAGCCTATGGTGAAGGGGACAACGTATTGTCTGACGATGAATTGTCTGAGGATGAGGGCACGGCTTGCATTTGAGAAGAATTGAGTGATCCCATGGAGCGGTATCACGACGTTTGGCGGAAATATTTGTAGCATCAAAGCGAGTAATAAAATCCCCCCACCAAGACCCGCGCATGCCGTGAACATTGAGCTACAGAAGGCTATGGCTGCTAAATAAATTGGCTCCACGTTGGTTCCTAATGTGCTAAGTGAGCAAATATTTCACCGCTTGCAATTTTCCGTGCTGTCCTGACGAGTCCGGCCGAATTATTGACGTATCGACCATTCTCGGTCGAATAATCAATCAAAACATCCATAGTGCCCATCGGATGGTGAAGTGTTATTAAGGCCGGTATTCTGTCATCTCGGTGCATCATCCCTTCGGCGACTGTCCCTCGAGCGAGAGCACAGGAGGCGAGACATTGACTGCCAGTTACAGCCACCGTGGGGTGGGTCTCCCAAGGCATAAAGTACCGACAGTTAATGTTATTTATTTGATCAACGGCACTTAGTAACCCAAATTTGGGGATCACGCTGGCTGATACGTCGCCCATACCCATCAGGCCACCGGCCTCCACTCTAATCGATTCTATGCGCTCAAAGAGAGCCCTATTCGCATCCAATTCTACTCTCGTTTCTTTGCCACTTAATCCGAGGTCGGCGGCGCGTGCGATTACCATCGGCATGGCGACATCCATACAGGTAACCTCAATTCCCTGAATTGCATTTATAGGATCACCGGTGGGAAACAGCTCACCTGTCGACGAGCCCGCAACTTCCAAAAAAAGTAGTTCGATCGGTGCAGAGGTCCCAGGAATACCGTCGATCGCAGCGTTTCCGAAGTAACTTACTTTTTTGTTAGGTGTCTGGACTCGCGAGATCACCTTTGCGTCAGTATTCACAGCTCGTATCCTGATCTCTGTCACGTGATCGGATGCCGGAATCAGGCCCATTTCGATTGCGGCCGGACCGACGGCAGTCAACATATTTCCGCAAGTGGGCTTGTAGTCCACTAATTGTTTTTCGACGCTTACCTGGGCGAAGAAATAGTCGATATCCGCCCAGTTATCATCAGATCTTGAGAGCATAGCGACTTTGGTTGTTACAGCGTTACCGCCGCCGATTCCGTCGATATTAAGGGGGTGCCCCGATCCTGTTACCGAAATAAGTATCTTCGATAAATCTTCGAGCTTGTCAGGTAAGTCGGCCCGGTTGAAAAAGGGACCACGAGATGATCCGCCTCGCATTAGCAGGAACGGGATGGATTTTTGTTGCATGGATTACATTCTCATCAATTTTCGATTCGCCAGATTCAAGTAAGCGGCCAAGGAAGATTCATAACATCTTGTAGTAGTCCTGGAGGGAAATCCCTGTTTAGGAGCCAGCCCATGAACAACATAAATCCAATCCCACTGACACTGAAAACCAGTGATCGGGAGATCGATTCCTGCGCGCGAATTATGAAGAAACACAGAAGAAATATAGCGAGTGCGAGAATAAAACCGATTAATGAGGTTAGGACGAGTAGACCCGCAAACCATCCCAGAGTGCGCCAGAACGGATGCTGGTGTTCACCAATTTCTAGCTCTCTGTCTGCGAAAATCAAATCCTGTTCGGGTTTCAAAATCATTAACGCAAGAAGTCCCAGCAGACACCCGAATGTGAAGGTGGAGATGACGACAGGAAATACCGCATCTACCCAGGCGTAGTCCGGTATTGAGTACATTTCGATCATGAACCAGGCCGTGAAAACTGTGAGGCTTGATAGAAACAGAAACGGCGCACGTTTTCGTCCTGAAGGGACTGCTCCCTCAGCCTGAATATTTTTTGCTTGTCTGATTCCCACCAAAACCGATAGCACCGTGATCACGATCAAGACCAGAACAATCGGGCTAAAAAGATACTCAAAGACCGCCTGCAGTCCCTGATCCATTCTGAAGGTTGAGATTTGGTAGGCATTATTAGAATACTGCTCGACCGGCTGGGCCAGAACGAATCCGATGAGAAAAGCTGGTCGAGACCAATCAAAGCGTCGTAACAAGATCCCTATAAGACCGATACCCATCAGGGCCGCGAGATCAAGTAAATTTTGTCCGGATTGGAATGCGGCGAATGACACGATCATGAAAACAAAAGGCGCAATCAATACAAATCGGATGTTGGTTAGTCGAGCGATCGGGTTTGACAGTGCTATGCAAAGAATCGTTCCCAATACGTTGGCTAAGGCGAGCATCCATACTATCGCATAAGTGATATCAAGATCTTCGGTAAGCATCTTTTGACCAGGCTCAAGTTCCCCCTGGCCCAGTAGTGCAAGGGCGCCAATGAAGATAGCCATGCTTCCTGAACCGGGGATTCCGAAAAGGAGTGTAGGCACTAGTCCGCCACCTTCTTTCGCGTTATTTGCGCTCTCTGGAGCGATTACGCCGCGTATCTCACCCGACCCAAACTCTGTTTTTTTCTTGGTGGTTTGAACAGCATGTCCGTAAGCAATCCAATCAACAACAGAGCCTCCCAGGCCCGGGATTACACCGACTGCTACACCGATCAGAGAACCACGTACTGAAAGCCATTTATTGACCCACCAATCTCTGATTCCATCCATCCATCCTGCGCCGAGCCTTTCTCGCTGATTGATCGAGGCTCCTTTTCTGAGGAGTGCGACAACTTCAGGAATGGCGAAGATACCAAGCCCCACAATGACAAGTTGCAGACCGTCGAGGAAATAGGGGTAGTCGTAGCTGGTTAGTCTTGGTTGACCATTGAATGGACCCTCTCCGATCATCGCGATCATCATACCAAGGCCGGCAGCTGCGAGTCCTTTTAGAGCAACCCTTCCTGCTAAGATTCCGACCATCGATACGCCAAACACCGCAACCATCAATAGCTCCGGCGACTGGAACATTAGAACGATCGGTCTGGCAACTAGGATAAAAAAGGTAAGGAAGGTGGCACCAACCAGACCTCCAAACAAAGATGACGTAAATGCGGCAGATAGGGCCCGCGCTGCTTGTCCCTTTTTTGCTAAAGGGAATCCGTCGAGAACAGTCGCCTGTGAGGATGAGGACCCGGGTATACCCATCAGAACAGACGCAAATGTGTCTGAAGTTGGAACAACTGCGACAAGGCCAATCATTAACGCGAGCCCAAAAACAGGGTCAAGGCCAAACATGAACGGAAGCATGAGTGACAAGCCGGCGATACCGCCGAGACCTGGAAATACACCGATTGAGATCCCCATAACCACGCCAAGGGCCAGGTATAAAATGGTTGAGGGCTGGAGGATCAGAGACCAAGCCTCAGATAGCGAACCGAGAGCGAGTGTGAGTAATTCCACGAAAACTACTTAAAAGATCCACCGCCTGAGTGAGAACTCAGGCAGTGGATCTTTTCTGTTACTTCAGGTCAACACCAAAACGCTCTTTCAGATAGTTTTTGATGAACTGCTTCGCCTCTGGAGAGACCTTCAACGCATTTTGAAGTGCTTTCCCAGCGGCCGCACCTGTGTACACTGGATATTTACCCAGTCGCTTTGCTGAGATTTCTGCAAAATCTGGGCGATCCACAACTTTCTTAAATGCAGTGTTAAACGTCGCGATTACGTCGTTAGGCGTCCCTGCTGGTAAGAAAGCGGCTTTTTGCATAGGGAAACCGGCTGCGAAAAAGGCCTTCCATGCCTCCCATCTGGGACCAGAAGTCTCACAACCGTCAGTTTTATCGCAGACCTCTTTAAACGTTGGAATGTCTGGGAATGTAGGGTCTCTAATGATATCTCCATTATCCCCCAAAGCACCCCAGGTCATCATTACCACAGCCTTGCCCTGTTCAACCAGTGGGGCTGAATTTTTCAGGTACGCTGCTGAGGTTTGGTAGTCAATCGTGGCCTCACCTGATTCGAACATCTTGCGTCCGCCACCACGGCCCTTAACTCCCATCACATGCTTGACGTCCATGCCTAACATGTCCCACGCCAACGCGGGAACAAGATCTAGTCGTGTAGCCCCCTGATTACCATAAACGAATTTCTTGCCTTTAAGTTTGTTGGCCGTCCCATCAAAGAGCTTACCGTCTTCAGCATTGAGGTACGCGACGCCACCCGTTCCAGACGCCATTACTGCGTTCCAGTCATTGTACTCATAGCGTACGCGTGGATCGTCCA